>JAFSIA010000027.1 GCA_017440045.1 Lachnospiraceae bacterium | reverse complement strand
GTAAATCTTTATATAGAAAAGGGTGCGTGGGTATTAATTTTTATTCATGTGGAGAATATGTAGAGTTTCTTAGTGTTTTGTCTATAAACAGCAACGCCCCGACACGAGGTCGGGGCGAGGGCTTCCACTGAGCTATGGATGGCGAATGGAAGCCGTTTGCGTACGTTATAGAAGTGTCACTCAAAACACTTAGAAAGTCTAATATTCGGAGCGAAGAATAAAAATTAATATTTACGCACCTTTTCTTAATCATACACTTAAATCACAAATGTTTATGATGCTGCAATTTACCCATAACCTGCAATTTATTTCCATTCATAGTTGCGCAAGTGCCCCTCTGTCTCCATTCCTACAAAGTTATTCTGGCGGAGGGCCTCATATAAGACTATGGCTACTGAATTAGACAAGTTAAGTGAACGTATTTCCGGATTCATAGGGATACGGACACATGTTTCCTGATTTTCAACAAGAATTGACTCTGGTATACCTGCACTTTCCTTGCCAAACATTATAAAGCAATCAGGTTCGTAAGCGACATCTGAGTACTTGTTTGGTGCCTTTGTTGTGGCATAATATATCTTTGCATCAGGATTCTTTTCACAGAAATCTGCATAGCTTTCATACACAACTACATCAAGCTTGTCCCAATAATCCATACCGGCTCTCTTTAAAGCTTTCTCATTTATCTGAAATCCAAGTGGCTCTATGAGATGAAGTCTTGTACCTGTAGCACAGCAGGTTCTTCCTATATTACCTGTATTTGCCGGTATTTCCGGTTCTAAAAGTACTATGTTAAGCATAGTTTTTCTCCCTTCCCTTAAATCACAGTAATGCGGCATACATTTCTGCACACCGCATTATATTCTAATCACAGTTTGAATTCCACTTGTATAAAAACATCATATACATTATGGATTCAAATTAAATTATGTATTATTACTTTTCAAGCGTACTGATAAAGTGCTCTATTCTTCCCAATGCTTCCTTTAATCTTTCAAGGGAATAAGCGTAAGAGATACGTACAAAGCCCTCTCCACTATCACCAAAAGCTGTTCCTGGAACTACTGCAACCTTCTCAGTCTCCAAAAGCTTTGTTGCAAATTCATCAGATGTCATACCAAACTTGCTGATATTTGGGAACACATAAAATGCTCCATATGGCTCGAAGCAAGGGATATCCATCTCCTTAAATCTGCTCATAAGGAAACGTCTTCTCTGATTATATGACTGACGCATTTTTTCAACGTCAGCATCACCATTCTTAAGAGCTGACACAGCAGCGTACTGGCTTGTTGTTGGAGCACACATAATGGCAAACTGATGAATCTTTGTCATCTGAGAAATGATATTCTGTGGACCACATGCATATCCAAGTCTCCAACCAGTCATAGCATATGCCTTAGAAAAACCATTAATAAGAATAGTTCTATCCCTCATACCTGGCATCTCAGCGATAGACACATGTCTGCCCTTGAATGTTAACTCTGAATATATTTCATCTGATATTACAAAAATATCTTTTTCAATACAAACCTCAGCGATGTCTCTTAAGTATTCCTCCTCAAGAATAGCACCTGTAGGGTTGTTAGGGAATGGCAGAACCAATACCTTAGTCTTGTCTGTTATGGCATCTAAAAGCTCCTGCTTTGTCAGCTTGAACTGATTCTCTTCCTTTAAATCAATCACAACAGGCACACCATATGCAAGCTGAACACATGGAAGATATGATACATAGCTTGGCTGAGGGATGATAACCTCATCACCTGGATTTACCATAGCTCTCAAAGCTATGTCAATAGCTTCACTTCCACCTACAGTAACAAGTGTTTCACCGTTGTAATCGTACTCTAGATTGTAACGTCTCTTAAGGTAGTTACAAATCTCTACTTTAAGCTCCTTTAAACCTGCGTTTGATGTATAGAAAGTGCGACCCTTCTCAAGAGAGTAGATACCCTCCTCACGAATATGCCAAGGTGTGTCGAAATCCGGCTCACCTACTCCTAATGAAATAGCGTCCTTCATCTCACTTACTATATCGAAAAATTTTCTTATGCCCGAAGGCTTCATCTCTATTACTACGTCTGATAATGGGTTTCTCATCATGGTGTCACCAACATCCTTTCATCTGTCTTCTCTTCTTCTAAAATAGTTCCGTGTACCTTGTAGCTCTTAAGCACAAAGTGTGTGGCTGTTCCACTAACCTCTTCGATAGTAGAAAGCTTCTCTGATACGAACTGTGACACCGCTCGCATAGACTTTTCTTCCACAAGAACCATAAAGTCGAATCCACCTGAAATAAGGTAAACCGCATTTACTTCCTCAAAATTCTTTATTCTGTCTGCAATCTTGTCAAAGCCCACGCCTCTCTGAGGTGTAACATTCACCTCTATCATGGCAGAAACCTTGTCATTTGTCGTATTATCCCAATTAATCATTGTATGATAACCACAGATAATATGCTCTTTTTCCATATCCGCAATCTCATTGGCAACAGTGATTTCATCTGTCCCCATAAGAATCGCTAACTCCTTTAAATCAATTCTTCCATTGTGCTCAATTACACCGAGAATCTCTTTTCTGATTGGCGATAATTCTATCATATTTTCACCATACCTTTCTTAGAATTAATTATCTAATATTTACTACTATGTCCTAGGACAATAACTTTTTACTTATTCTTAGGTGGTTCAAGAAATCTTTTCTCCTCGTCATTTACCACAACTCGGTCATTTCCTTCTGTTATTTTTCCGATAACATACGCATCTATACCATTTTTCTCCATCTCATTAATAAGGCCCAGTCCGTCTTTTGTAACCATAAGAAGTGAGCCTGCCGACGGCATAAGATAAGGATTAATGTTTAAATAATTTGTAAGCTCTATGGTTTCCTGCCTCATGTTAATCTTTTTAAGATTAATCTCTGCTCCACAATTTCCTGCTTCGCATAGCTCCCATATAGCTCCGAAAACTCCACCTTCAGACATATCATGCATGGCAGCTACGCCATGCTTAATGGCGACTGCAGCCTCATTTACTATAGATATGTCATTAATAAATGCTGATGCATTATTTATATATAGGGAGGTGAATCTCTTCTCAAATTCCTCCTGATGCTCCATAGCCAAAATAGCCGTTCCCTCAAGAGCAGCCGCCTTGGTCATCACAATATCATAACCTGGCTTTATCTCCTCTTTATATTTATATTTACAATCGCTGTCATTATCCATAAAACCTGTAACTGTTACAGTCACAACCGGATTAATTACAGCGTCACTTACACTCGTGCTTCCACCGGTAATGTGTACCTGCGATTTTGCAGCATAATCAGCCATCTCATCCATAATCATCTTTAGCTTAATCTCTCGCATACCCTCCGGTAACACAATGGAGATTTGTGCATACTGAGGTGTAGCTCCTACTGCAGCAAGATTATTTACTGCTTTAATAAACGGACGACACTGCAAAAGATTTACCTTCGCCACTACAGTTTCCGTAGCTGTGACCATACGCTTTTCACCTACAGCTACAACTGCGCTATCATGTCCTACAGCAGCTCTGCTTAATACAGATTTACTCTTATATGAAATTTTCTTAAGCACTGAGCGCTTTAAAATAGGCTCTGATATCTTTCCAGTTTTCATAGTGACTTCCCCACAGTTTTATGGTATTCTAAACTAAGTACAATAAGAATGGTACAACCATTGCTAATACAAGAACTATAGCAAGTACAGCTGTCATTATTCTTTTTGACTTTTTGTTATAAATGTTAAACATTGCATACTCCTTCCCTCCCTACCCAATGGGAGAATTTATTATAGAAAGGTTATTTATTATGGGTGGTATTTTTCCTGTTTTTTTTATTTTATTTGTAATATTTATAATATGGCTTAATTATGAGAGAGTTAAAAGTTCCCGCCTTGATGAAGAGCGCAAAAAACAATTTTGGAACCGTGAAAATGATGCCAACAATGTTCGTCGCAAATCATTGGACGATTTAAATTATATTAAAATACCCGAATGGCTTCTTCTTTCGGAACTCTCGCCATCATTGCCAAAGGATGACCATGAGCTGTTACGTTGTAGCGATGTCTTCTCTAGTTTAAAGAATCAACGCATTTTCAACTTAACCGGTCTAACCTCCACCGATATCAAGATGGAATATGGTCCTGCCAATCTTGCCATACTTGATGAATATGACCAAAATTTTACACTTTTTGCTCAGACAATTTATGCCTACGGCGACCGACTAAACACATTAGGTTTTGATATGGAAGCCATAAAAGTTTTACGTTTTGGCATTGATAGTTTATCAGATATTAGTGGGAATTACAAGCTTTTAGCCACTCTTTATGTAAAATATGGGCAGACAGAAAAAATAGGCGAATTAAAAGAAACCGCCCAGAAACTAAACTCTCTTATGAAAAATTCTATATTGCGCCATTTGGATAATATAGAGTCAGAAAATAGAAATACACAGTAACTAAAGTCATATAAATGATATAATATACAAAATCCCCCTGACATTGAGTCAACCTTCAAGGATGTCTTCCAATGTCCGGGGGGATTATTTTACATTAACATAATCTATCTCTTACAGCATGCTATTGCCAGTGCACCTGGTCCAATATGACATGCTACGCTTAATGATAAGTGTGCTATAATAATCTGGTCTGCCGGATACTCTGGCCACTCTGCCAAGATTTCCGCTTTAAACTTCTCAGCCTCTTCAATATTCTCTGTATGAGCAATCTGAAGCCACATCTTAGTCACATCTCCACCAAAACGTGTCTCAATATCACTCTTTATAGCCTTAATCATAATAGACTTAGCCTGATTCATTGTTCTGGCCTTAGCAAACGCATCAAGCTTCTCACCCTGAATCTGAAGAACCGGCTTAAGCTTTAAAATCGTACCAAGTGCTGCTGCTGCAGGTGTAATTCTACCACCTTTTTTAAGATACTTAAGTGTATCTAACATAATATATATACTAGAATCAAATTTTGTATCTATAAGATAATCATGAATCTCTTTAGCACTCTTGCCAGCATCAGCCATAGCTTTAGCGTCAAGGACCGACTGTCTCTGTGTAACAGAAATTCTCTGATTATCTACCACAAAGACTTTTCCCTCATAATCATCATCTTTCGAAAGAGCGGTAGCTGTGCTACATGAACCTGACAATCCACTTGACATAGGTATATGAACAATCTCTTCATAGCCTTCATTAAACAACTGATTCCAAAGATTCATAACATAGTCAGGTGTAGGCTGTGTTGTAGAAACATCAGCATTTCCACCAAGCTTCTCATAAAACTGCTCTCTGGATAAATTTATATCTTCATAAAGTGTAATTCCGTCAACAATAAAAGGCATTGGAACAACATATATTCCCAACTTTTCCGCATCTGCCTGCGAAAGTCCACTGTTACTGTCTGTTATAATTGCAACTTTTGCCATTTCATCCTCCATAAAAGTATGTTATTGAGTAAAGTCTATCATAAAGAATCTATCTATGCAACCTTCAAAATCATCACTGAATAAGCTGGAATATTTACACCTCCACCTATATTCACCTGCTCATTTGTAATAAGGTCTGTAGCATTATCTCCCCCAACATTAAAACCTGCATAGAAATCATTGTCATCTGCATTGACGGCAATAAGTATCTTATCACCCTCATAGTTTCTCTCAAAGACGCACTGCTTGTTTGTAAGTACCACCGACTTAAAATCGCCATAATTCAAGGCTTTTTCAGTCTTTTTAATATCTGCCAGTTTATTTATAAAGTCTGTTAATTCATTCCACTTAGGAGCCTCAAAGCATGGTCGAAGCGCAGGGTCTCCCTGAGACTTCTCAGCCTTCTCTCCCCACTCACTTCCATAATATACACAAGGTATTCCCGGCATACCAAAAAGCATTCCGTATATTAATGGCAAATGCTTTTCGTTGGACAAAACAGATGCAACTCTGGTTACATCATGATTATCAACAAATGCCAAAAGGTGCTTTCCCTTATATAAAGTCCAGCCCTCCGGCCCGAACTGCCTAATAAGTGAATGAATTATCTCAAACATATTCATAGCGTTAAAGCTTGAATAAAGTCCCTTGTAACACTCATAATTTGTACAGCTGTGAAGCATACCCTCACCGACAAACTGGTTATAATCTCCGTGAAGCAGCTCACCTATCAGCACAAAATCAGCCTTCTTGCTGTCTGTAAATTGTCTCAGACGTCTTATGAAATTTTTATCAAGACAATAAGCCACATCAAGTCTTAAACCATCAATATCGAAGTAGTCAATCCAATAACTCACTGCGTCCAGAATATGATTTACCACCTGTTCATTCCACAGATTAATCTTTACCAAATCATAATTGCCTTCCCAGCCCTCATACCACAATCCATCATTGTAGTTTGAATTTCCACCAAAATTAATATTAAACCAATCCTTATACTGAGAGCCTTCACGATTAGCTATGACATCTTTAAAATTTGGAAATCCTCTTCCAACATGGTTAAATACACCATCAAGTACAACCTTTATACCTGCAGCATGAAGCTTTTCCACCACAAGCTTAAAGTCTTCATTTGTTCCAAGCCTCGTATCAATCTTTTTATAATCTCTGGTATTGTATCCATGTGTATCAGACTCAAACACAGGAGAAAAATAAATTGCATTAATTCCCATTTTTTCCAAATGAGGAATCCAATCAATAACCTTTAATATCCTATGCTCCAGCACCCCATCATTCTCAAATGGTGCACCGCAAAATCCCAACGGATAAATCTGATAAAATACACTTTCATAAGCCCACATAATTCTACCTCGCATATCTTGTAATAAATTCTAGTAAAGCGCTTAGATTAAATTATAAATATCACTAACGTTTTCTGCAAAACATTTCGCCCCGGCTTCCACCAACTCGTCTCTGTCTCTAAATCCCCAAAGTACAGTAATCATATCCAGACCACTGTTTAAGCCGGTAGCCACATCCACCTCTGAATCGCCTAAAAATACAGCGTCCTTTTTATCTACGCCAAGAATTTCCAATGCCTTAAAAATCATATCCGGCGCAGGTTTTTTAGGAATTTCCGGTGTTTCACCAATAGCTGCATCCATACAGTTTCCAAAGAAAATTTGAGATAATTCCTTGACTGCACTGTCAATCTTATTTGAAACAATTGCCAGCTTATATCCATTTTTCTTTAGGTCTTTAACAAGCTCTACCATTCCCTCATATGGCTTTGTGAAATCAAGAGAATGTTCACTATAATGCTTTCTAAATTCTGCCAATACCTTTTCTGTCATCTCCTTGTCAGTCCCCAAAGGAACTGCTCTTTCCACAAGCTTTGCAACACCATTTCCCACAAAACGTCTGGTCTGTTCTAAGCTTATATGTCTCATCCCGTAGCATGATAATCCATAATTGACACTGTTTTTAAGATCCTCAAGAGTATTAAGGAGAGTTCCGTCCAAATCGAATATAACTGCCTTATATTTCATCATTAGCACCATACCTTTCAATACAATACATTTTACAACATATTCGCAAAAATTGGAAGTACAATAACCGTAATTATACCTGCTACTGCAATAGATAAACTTCCCATTGCGCCTTCAAGCTCTCCTATTTCCATAGCCTTTGACGTTCCCATAACGTGGGAAGCTGTGCCAAGTGCCAAACCCTTTGAAATAGGCTCCTTTATTCTAAATACTTTAAAAATAATCTCAGCAAACATTCCACCGACATTGCCAGCAATAACAATTGCCGCCATTGTCAAAGAAATTATACCTCCAAGCTCCTCGGAGACGCTTAGACCTATAGCGGTAGTTACTGATTTAGGAAGCAATGTAACATACACCTGGTGATTAAGGTTAAATATCAGACAAAATGCCAAAATAATTAACGCGCTAGTCAACACACCTGATACAATTCCCAATATAACCGCTGCAAAATTCTTCTTTAATATCATAAGCTTCTGATACAACGGCACTGCCAGACATACCGTTGCCGGGGTTAAGAAATATTTTAAAATCTCCGCCCCTTCATTATATGTCTCAAAGTCTATTCCTGATGCAACTAAGAAAATTATAATTATAACTGTGGCAGTAACAAGTGGTGTCAAGAAGGATAATCCTGTCTTTTTTCGGACAAACACACCTATCTGAAAGGCTAAAAGGCTAAGGGCAACACCAAAGACTGCTGAATCTGTCAAAAACTCTATCATTATTGGCGGCCCTCCTTTCTTTTCTTAAATCGTATAACCAGCTGAGATATATGGCCTGTAACCACCATAACCACAATAGTAGACAATACAGCTGTGACACAAAAAGGCACTATCATACTCTTAATCTGGTCCCAGGCAACCATTATTCCTACTGTTGGCGGTATAAACATTACCGGCATAATCTGTATCAAAAATTCCGCCGTATCCTTTACAGCTTCAAGCTTTATAATTCCACACAGCAGTGCTACCAACAAAATCACAAGGCCATAAACACTTGCAGGAATTTTAAATGGTAAGAGTGCTTTCACGCACTCACCTAGAAAGGATATTATAATTATTATTGAAAATTGCTTTATATATTTCATAGATTACCTCTTTTCATATTTTCCGCTCAATTATAATCCTGCGACGCCTACCTGTCTACAAAATTCAAAATTATTATCGTCAGTTTTTTTACAATATAACCTTAAATTGTATTGTAAATTTAAGCCAATTATGCTATAATTCGCTATATGTATGAGTATGTGAAATTAAATACGGAGGACTAATCATGAATGACCGAGTTATAGGTCGTGTACACAAGATTGACATAAGAAAAAATGCCAAAGCGAAGGTGTATTACGAGTCGAGAAGGGATTTATTAACAGGACTTTTAAACAAAGGCTACACCCATTCTTATATTGACAATTACATAAAAGAGAACTCTGATAGCAAGGCTGCTATCATTATTATTGATATTGATAACTTCAAGCTTGTAAATGACCATCTGGGTCATCTTTTTGGCGATGAAGTTATCAGAAATGTTGCCAAAGCTTTGACGAAATGTTGTTCAACCAATGGCATTATTGGTCGTGTTGGCGGCGATGAGTTTGTCGTATTTTTAAAAAATTACTCTCAGCCTGAACAGGTGAGTGCTATAGCTAAGCAGATCTGCTCTAGTATCTCTGCTATATATGTAGGTGAGCAGAATCATTTCACATTATCTGCAAGTATCGGTATAGCACTTTTTCCAGAGCATGGTCATGATTTAAATACTTTGTTTGATAACGCGGACAAGGCACTATTTCATACAAAAAAGAACGGTAAGGATGGCTTCAGTTTTTTTGATCCAAAGAATGAAGACATTCTAAATGCACTGAACACAGAGCGAGCTACTGTCGGATATACTACTTTCGATAATACAAATATAAGCAAAAGTGATAGTTTCGGATATGAGCTTACTGATTTAGCATTTAAGCTTATGGATGATTCAAGAGATGTAGATTCTACTATAAATCTCCTTCTTAGAACCATTGCAACTCATTATGATATATCAGTTATATCTATTCGTGAGGTTACTGAAAATCCACGAGAGATGGAGTGTATTTATGAATGCGCCACAGGCACTCATACAAGATGCATAGGGACAAGATGGACTTTTTCAGAGGAAGCCTGGGCTAAAACTCTTACGCAATACACAAATGGTTATTATATTAACACTAAGAATAGCAGCCCTATTTTCCCCGAAAATGCCAACGAATTAGAATTATTCGACATAAAAAGCATTTTGCAGATTCCTATATATAGTGACAACGCATTTTTAGGTTGTGTTGATTTCATATCCATAGATAAACCAAGAAAATGGACTCAAAAAGAAATCTCTGTCTTAAAAATGTTTTGTCGTATTCTGTCTTCATATTTACTCAATATGCGTGCCTTCAAGCGTACTGAAAATCTTATGGAGCAGATGAATGCTGTTGATTCCTTAACCGGCCTTATGAAATATGATTACTTTATAAATGTGGTTAAGGATTATATCGCAAATAACACAGACCCAAACAGAGGTCTAGCCATTGTTTATTCAGATATCAGATTCTTTAAATTAATAAATGATAAATACGGCTATAGTGTAGGTGACAGTTTACTTGAATATTTCGCAGATACAATTAAGACTGGCAACTCTCTAACCCTAGCTGCTTGTCGTGTTTACTCTGATAATATTGTCTCTGCTGTTGCATACAATAACGCCAGAGACCCTGAAGATTTTGCCAGACTTATCTCTGAGCATAACCATAAGGTAGAAGAGGCCTTACAGCACAAGTTCTTAAATCAGCATGTGGTTATTAATACTGGTATTTTTATTGCGCATGACACAAAAGGTCTCGATGCAGAAATCGCTATCTCAAATGCCAATATGGCAAGAAAGCAGGCCAAAGCTTCAGAGGCTTCAGATGCAATATTATTTACATCTGATATGATTACAAACCTTGTTCAGCAGATGGAGCTTTCTTCTAGTCTTCCTCATGCGATTGAAACTGAAGAACTTAAGGTTTACTATCAACCTAAAATCGAATGTGGCTCGGAGAAGGTTATCGGTGCTGAGGCCTTAGTTCGCTGGGTCAAGCCAGATGGCTCTTTCATTTTCCCAGACCAGTTTATTCCTTTATTTGAATCAAATGGTCTAATTGTGGAAGTTGACTATTTTGTATATAAGAAGGTATTTCAACATATAAAGGGAAGACTTGATGAAAATTTACCTGTTGTTCCTATATCTATGAACGTATCTCGTGTTCATCTGGTATCAGATGGTATTATAGATTACATAGAAAGTTTGTTTAAGGAATATCCAATCCCAGCTGCTCTTATAGAATTTGAGCTTACTGAAAATATTTATATTGAGAATATGAGCACCGTACTTCCTCTTGTGGAGAAGTTTAGAAGTATGGGCATTAAGATATCCATGGATGATTTCGGTTCCGGTCATTCATCTCTGAACGAGTTGAACAGTCTTCCAATTGATACTTTAAAGCTTGACAAAGTTTTCATGACAGATACTCTTAATCAAAAGCAACAGATTATCTTATCAAGCATCGTTGAAATGGCAAAGAAGCTTAACATAGCCGTTCTTTGTGAAGGTGTAGAAAACAATAGTCAAAATGAATTTCTTAGAAGAATTGGTTGTGACATGGTTCAAGGCTACTATTATAGCAAACCACTTTGCGAGAAGGACTTTATTGAGTACATAAAGAACCGATTAACCGAGTCGATTGACTACATACACTTCGCATTTGACAATAGCCTTATGGATGATTCAGAACAGTTTGAAGGTAAGATTATCGGTGATGGAGTACAATTTACAAAGGGTCCAGCCAATATGTCTGCGTTACATTTCGATGGCGGTTCACTTGCAAGCAACATCGTAGAATTCCCTACAGATATATATCCTGTTTCGAACTACACTATTACTATGTGGTTTAAGGAAGATGTGGAACAGATGTGGTCTACGCTTATGTATACGAGCTTCGAGAACGGTTTCTCAAGTATTATACCTCACGCCTTTGATTTAAAATCTATGTTCCGTATAAAAGATTTCACTGATAGTACAGGTGCATGGACTGATGCCTCAAGTGTATTAGCTCCACGAAAAGGCGTATGGAACTTTATCGCAGCTTCATACAATTTTAGAACTCAGACATCAAATCTCTATATAAATGGTCTTCCTGCCGGTAAATTTATCAATGCACCATTAATAGGTCAACCTCTTAGAGTTATGTTAGGTGGCGATATTTATCAGGATAGTTTCAAGGGCTCTATTGCAGACTTTAGAATTTATAATCAGGAATTATCACAGATAGAAATTATGTATGCATTTAACGAATTTAATCACTAAATGACATTTGCAATGTAACTACGGTTGCATTTTATGGTTTCATACCTCCTTTCTTTAGAAAAAGCTCCGGCAGGCCGGAGCTTTTTCCTTAATATCACACTATAATAAATGACTCGTTCCGGACTCGAACCAGAGACACCATTAATTTCAGTCCTCTGATCTACCAACTGAGCTAACCAGGCTTTATACGGCATTTATATTACCATATATTTACTTATTTGTCACGCATTATTTGTGGAATGTATCGTAACTTATAAGGCCGTATGCATCTTTGGCTTTTTTTACTGCATCACATACCGCGTGACCCATGACATTAGCTGCTAAGGTTCCAACCATATCCATATCTGCCGGAACATCACCTACCGACATGGCATATATACTATCTCCGTCCATACTTGTATGCACCGGATTAATTGTTCTGGCATATCCATTGTGAGCCATGGTTGCAATCTTGTTCATCTGTGCCTTATCAAATTTACCATTTGTTATAACTACACCTATTGTTGTATTTTGCATAGCCTTTGACGCTGCTTGTTCTGCCATCATGTAAATCATCTGCTCCATATTGGCAAAGTTCTTCATATCCGGAGTAAGCATACCTGCAATAATCTCATGTGTATCATAATCATATATATCACCACAAGCATTTACAGCTACAATTGCTCCAACCTTTAATGGTCCTATCTGTACTGCATAAGCCCCTAGACCGCCCTTCATCGCAGTCTTCATACCACCCATTTTTCCAACGGTAGCACCTGTTCCTGCACCTACATTTCCCATCTGAGGGTTATTCTTTTCAGCATCCTCGCAGGCTTTTATAGCCATCGCCTTATCTGGTCTGACCTTCATATCACCAACACCCAAATCAAAAATACACGACTGACAAACAAGGGGAACCTTTGTTATACCCACATCAAATCCTATATTCTTCTTCTCCAGGTACTCCATAACACCGCCAGCGGCATCCAAACCAAATGCGCTGCCTCCACTTAGAAGCACCGCATTGATAAATTGTGAAGCCGCCGTAGGTTTTACAAGCTCGGTCTCTCTGGATGCGGGGCCTCCGCCCCTGACATCCAGACCTGTCACCGCTCCTCTCTCGCAGATTATTACGGTACACCCTGTACCTGCCTGCAAATCCTCAGCGCTTCCTATTTTTACATTTTCAATCTCATTAATCCCTATTAATTGCATCGTTCTTATCTCCCCAAGTTACAAATTTTCATTATACAGTAAACTGTGCTAACAGGTCTGTAAGCTGATCCGCCTTCGCTGACAATGTGTTAGCCGCAGCATCCAAGCTGTAAATTGCATCATTCTGAGAATCAACTGTCTCACCAACTGACAATGAGCAAGCTGCTGTCTCAGCTGAAACTGCTGAAATATTTTCTACTGACTCAAGAGTCATAGCTCTTGCACTTTCCATATTGATTACGTTCTGAGAAATCTCCTCCAACGAAGCAAGAAGTGTTGTAATATTTCTTCTCATTTCCTCAAATGCCTCTGTTGTTGTACTTACTGACTTATCCTGAGCCTGTACAATTTCAAATGCTTCCTTAGCAATCTCTACAACGTGTCCTGTCTTACCTACGATTTCTTCAATAATCTTCTTAATCTGATCCGCAGATCTAAGTGACTGGTCAGCCAACTTACTAATTTCAGTAGCAACGACTGCAAATCCTCTACCTGCCTCACCGGCTCTTGCCGCCTCAATAGAAGCATTAAGTGAAAGAAGGTTTGTCTGCTCTGCAATCTCATTGATAACTCCGACAATAGTTCCGATTGAACGAGACTTATCCTGGAGCTCCTCAATAGCAGTGATTACATCACCTGTAATTCTTGTTGTTGACTTAGCACCTTCTGTCACACCTATCATAGATGTTATACCAGACTCGATAGCTTCATTTGTAGCCTCAGCCATCTTGCTGATCTCTTCTGTATTTGCTGTAACTGTTTCAATCTTCTCAGAAAGAGTATCCATCTGAGCAAGACAGTTATCAGAATCCTCGTCAAGCTTGTAAGCACCTGTCTTAATCTCATCAACAGACTTATTGATGTTCTGTGTTGTCTCCATGAACAATGTTGATGAATCATAAACCTTCTCAGCTGCATCAGTAAGTTCTCCGTTAACCTCCTGCACATTAGAGATAAGTCCCTTAACCTGCTCTACCGTATCGGTAATAGCTCCTGCCATAAGCATGAACTCATCACTTCTCTTTGTGTTAACCTGTACTGTAAAGTCACCACCGGCAACCTTCTTAAGACTCTTAATCATAGCATTGATTGCCTTACTGATTCCTCTTGAAAGTAATGCACCTACTGCGATAGCTACTACTGCAGCAAAGAGAACGAGTCCAACTGTAAGAGTTCTAATTCCTGTTACATTCTTCATAATATATTCTTCAGCAACAAGTGTACAGATTGTAAGATCCTTATCCTCAAGCTTTGAATATACAAATAAATAATTTTTGTCTCTAAATGTTACATAAGACTTTCCTGTCTCTTCTTTTGACTTTATAGCTTCCTTATAAAAGTCCTTATCATAGAAGATAGTCTCCTTCTCATTTCTTGTAGCTGTAGAGAAGATTTCACAACCATCTCCTGTAACTACTGCAACATAACCACCATCACCTGCATTTAACGCATCAAGAGACTCAATAACCTTCTCTTTATCAACATCAACAATCATAGCTGCGTTGGCACCATCAAATTTTCTTACAAGACGAAGTGCATAGAATGCATTTGACGCTCCAAGCTTATCATCTATATCACAGTTATTACCAAACCACAAATAGCTGTGTGAATCCTTAAGCATTGCCTTACCCATATCAGTCTCAAGGAATGCTGCATATACAGTTGTAGGTACATCATTTGTTTCGTCACTATCTGTAAGAACACTAACACCCTCTATAGTATTTGAAGAAAGAGAAATCTGTTCATCAGATAAAAATGTAATATCCTCAATGAGCTTGTCAGATGAAATTGCGTTGGCAAGCTCTGTTGTATACTGCTTTCTAACTCTATCTTCTGTAGCCGCATCGCCTTCTTCATCATATATGCCTCTGAAGTATTTTGTAAGGTCCTCATAACCCATATAATCCTTGTATCTGTTTGTAACTGTATCAGTAACAAGTGTCAAATAATCTTCTATTGTATTTGTAAGATTAAATGCTGACTCCTCATAGCTTTCTACAACAGCTGTAGATGCCTGATTGTATGACATTACACCAAGGGTTACTACGCAGATAACAGGAATCATAAATCCTGCCAACAGCTTAACCTGAAGACTCTGGAAGAAGGAAACCTTATCTCTTCTCTTAGGCTGCTTACCTTCCTTCTCAGGCTTTGGCTCTTTAACCTTTTTCTCTTTCTTAACCTTAGGCTCCTTTGCCTTCTTATCCTTCTTAGGCTTTGGTTCCTTTGCTTTTTTCTCTTTCTTTTGTTTCTTTGGCTTCTCTCCAGATGCTTCCAATGCTTCATCCCCCACACTAGACTCATCTGTAATTTCTTCTTCTGTAGCCTCAGCACCTTCTACAGCAGTTTCCTCTGGCTGGTCCTCAAACCAACTGCTAACCTCTGCCGCTGTATCTGATATTTCCTCAGAAACCTGCTCATCAATTAATGTATCTTCTGCAGACACCTCATCTGTCGAGAGTTCCTCTACATTTTCCTCTCCTATAGCATTTTCTTCTTCTGGTGCCTCTTCTGCTGGAACCTCCTCGGTAAAAGTTTCCTCAGTAGATACTTCTTCTACTGGCGGCTCCTCTGCTGGAACCTCCTCTACGGTTTCCTCTTCCGCTGGAATTTCCTCTACAACCTCCTCAGCCATAAATGCAAATATCTCTTCAGGCTGGTCGCTTGCCATAGCCTCTCCATCTGAATTTTCTACAGCTGCATCAGCCATAAACTCATCTGGATTAACATTAACCTGAAGGTCCTTCTTATCCTTCTTTTCCTTCTTGCCTTTTCCAAATTTCATAAGTGTCTTCCTCCATCTTCACTCATTTCAGAATACAACTACATATTCTGATATATATAAACCTTTGTCTCATAACCTTTAAGAATAACCTTTCCCGATTCTACCTGGTCATTATAGAGATTTGTCAATGTCTTTTTCACATCAATTTCCACAGGTTCTTTGCTGTAATTAAGTACAAATATGTACTGCTTACCTTCCTTTTCTCTCACTGCCAACTCGCAGCATGCAGGAAGTTCTATGACTTCACTAAATGGCTTTGCTATGCCAAGCTTGTCTATAAATACTTTTACAGTTTCATCGCTAAATGCTCCACCAAAGTAATATACCTTGCCCTTGCCATATTCATTTGATACAAGTGCTGCTGTACCCTCATAGTAAGTATCTTTATAAGTAGCTTCTACTTTTCCACCATCTAAAGGCTCAAGCTGTTCATTAAATATAGCTGCGTGAAGTTTTGTGCCATCCCAGTCGGCATATGCCTCACCATCATCAGGCGACACATATCCATACTCTGGAATATCCGTCTTACACAAGTTTTGTATTAGGCCTGGAAGCTTAAGCATAACACATTTTCCAGTCTCATCCTTATATCCTGCTCTACATCCAAAGAGAAGCGTTCCTCCAAGCTCTACATACTTCTCAAGCTTTTCTACTGTCTCCTTCTTTAAGATGACTGCGTGAGGATATACAAGGTACTTATACTTTGTAAGCTCATCTACTGTCATATGATCAATGAAGCAATAATCAAAAGGTGTGTGATTTTGCTGTAGGGTTCTAAACCAAGCATCTGCACTAGCCCACTGTATTCTTCTATGCCATACATCAAGCTCACTGTCCCAGATGTTGTCGTATTCTCTCACTATACCAATCTGTGCCTTGTAAGAGCTGCCTGCCACCGGTGTAAGCTTCTCGAATTTTTTATGTATATCATTTACTTCTCTAAGTCTTCTGTTGTCCCTTCCCGAATAATCAAGAATGCCATGCCAGTACATCTCTGCACCCATTGTACATGTTCTCCAACGGAAGTAGCTTATATAATCAGCTCCATGGGCTACACTCTGCATAGTCCAAAGAGTAATCTGACCTGGTCTTGGTGTTGGTCCTTCCATACCAATGTGGTTACCCGTAGTTCCTGACTGCTGTTCCATAATTCCAAATCTTTTTGATATAGCTCTGGTCTCAGCAAGATGTCTGCTCCAGCTTCTGTCGTTTAAAGACGACTTGTTAGCCTCATATGTGTCCAGACAATATCCAAAGTTTGGATAAGAATCATATGTGAAGAAATCCAAGCTCTCCTCATTCATCCTGCAACAATCAAGATTTCCAAACAAGCTGTTTGTTGTAATAAAATCTCCATCCTTAATATATTTTTTAACTATATCACTCTGGAGCTTCGCATATCTGCATGCACTATCAGAAATAAATCTCTTGTAATCAAGAAGCTGATGAGGATTGTTGTTACCAAAGGCTGTAGGTCTTGGTACATATATCTCCTCCCATGCTGTATAAATCTGATTCCAAAACATAGTTCCCCATGCTTCATTAAGCTTATCAAGTGTCTGGTATTTTTCCTTAAGAAACTCTCTAAATCTAAGAGTATCACTCTCAGAATAAAACTCACCCAGCTCACAGTTAAACTCATTGTCAAGCTGCCATCCAATTATGCTTGGATGCTTGCCATAATGCTCTGCAACCTTCTCAACAATAATCTTTGTAAGCTCTATATATTTCTTTGAATTATAATTATAATGTCTTCTTGCACCATGTCTGTATAAAACACCATTCTTGTCGGCATTTAACACCTCAGGATACTTTTCTGTAAGCCACGCCGGCGGTGTGGCTGTTGGTGTACAAAAGATAACTTTCATACCAACCTTCTCTGCCACTTTAAGAAAATCATCAAAAAAATCAAAATTAAATTGTCCCTCGTGGAGCTCTATTTTGCTCCAAGCAAACTCAGCAATTCTTATAACCTCAATGCCATTGTCAAGCATTCTCTTTAAATCATCCTCCCAAAGGGCTTTATCCCAATGCTCCGGATAGTAACAGGTTCCAAGAATAAGCTTGTCGCCTCTTAATATATTTTCCATATAGTCACCCGATTCTACATATTGCAATCATTATATAACATTTTAGGAAATAAGTCCACCCATTTCACAATTTTATAACAATTTATATAACATTTTTCCATACACAAGCTATATACCTTTTGCTATAATGTAAACAGATTAAATTTATCTTGTAAAAATATATAAAGAGAGGTATTTGCAATGAAAAATTCTTTATTAGAAAAGTTTGCCAATGTATTTGGTGACGCAACCAATTGTGAAGTTTATTTTGCCCCTGGCCGTGTGAATTTAATTGGTGAGCACACAGACTACAACGGCGGTCACGTATTCCCATGCGCCCTCACCATTGGAACATATGCCGTAGCAAGAAAACGGGAAGACCACACGCTCCGTTTCTATTCAATGAACTTTGAAAATCTTGGTGTAATCCAGTCATCCATAGATAATCTTACATACAAGAAGGAAGACGATTGGACAAATTATCCAAAAGGTGTCATCTGGGCATTGCAAGAAAAGGGATACAACGTTTCAAACGGAATGGATATTCTTTACTTTGGAAATATTCCTAATGGTTCAGGCCTTTCCTCATCAGCTTCTATTGAAGTGCTCACAGGCTTTGTCCTAAAACAAATATTTAATTTCTCATATGATATGATAGAAAACGCATTGATAGGTCAGTATGCTGAAAACAAATTCATCGGTGTAAACTGTGGTATAATGGACCAATTCGCTATTGCCATGGGTAAGAATGACAATGCTATCTTCCTTGATACAGCAGACCTTTCATATGAATATGCGCCTGTAAATCTTTCGGACTCAAAAATTGTCATTATGAATACTTGTAAAAAAAGAGGATTAGGTGATTCAAAATATAATGAGAGACGTGCAGAATGTGAGGAAGCATTAGCAGAGCTTCAAACTGTCGTTGATATAAAAAGCTTAGGCGAGCTTACAGAAGAACAGTTTGAACAGTATAAAGATGCTATAAAGAGTCCTATTAGAATAAAACGTGCTAAGCACGCTGTCTACGAAAACCAGCGTACAATCAAAGCTGTCAAAGCCTTGAATGCCGGCAATCTGGAAGAGTTAGGAAAGCTTATGATAGCATCTCACGATTCTCTTCGCGATGACTATGAAGTAACCGGTATAGAGCTTGACACACTTGTGGCAGAGAGCCTTAAGCAGCCTGGTGTAATCGGTGCACGTATGACAGGTGCCGGCTTTGGCGGTTGTGCTGTCAGCATTGTAAAAACAGATGCCATCGACTCATTTAAAGAGAATGTAGGAAAAGCTTACTTAGAAAAAATCGGTTATCCTTGCGAATTTTACGTAGTAGAAATCGGCAACGGACCATCTTTATTATAATCTATACAACAACACCCCGACACTTGGTCGGGGTGTAAATTTTTATTCTGTTCTGAGTGCAACCACTGGGTCCTTCTTCGCAGCACTTCTTGAAGGAATTACTCCTGAGAATACTGTGAGAAGTACGCTGATAAGAATGAGAATCAATGCTACCGGTATTGGTAAATATGCATTTAATGCCATAATGCCTGTAGCACTGTGGATTACCATATTAATAGGAATACATAACAGGTATGTTACAATTACACCTAATGCACCCGCCGCAAATCCAATCATTACAGTCTCAGCATTAAACATACTAGATACATCTCTCTTTGACGCACCCATAGCTCGCAAGATACCAATCTCCTTTGTTCTCTCCTGTACTGAAATCAGTGTGATAACACCAATCATAATAGAAGATACTACAAGTGAAATAGCTACGAATGCTATAAGTACATAAGTAATTGTATTTATAATTGAGCTTATTGATGACATCATAAGACCAACATAATCTGTATACTTAATCTGCGAAATATCATCAACGCCCTTGTTGTATTCTTTAATTGCATCCTCAATTACATCCTTATTTTCAAAAGTTGACGCATAAAGATTGATTGATGCAGGACTTTCTAAATCTACATAGCCCAGCTGTACTAAGTTAGCCTCATATGAAGACTCTGAAAACTCAAGTACTTCGTCATAATACAATGCGCACTGCTCAGTTGTATAGTTTGGAAGCTCCATATCAAGAGCAGCTATAAGCTGATCAGGTGTCATACCTGCAAGAGACTCCATTACCTTAGCTGCATACTGCATCTTAGCCTGCTCTCTTACCATCATAGCATATGCAGCAGTTAATTCCTCATCGCTCATAGCAGTAAGATATGCCTGAATCTGCTCCTGTGCCATACCCATCTGCTGTGTCAGTGCCTGAATCATTGTGGCTTCTATAGTAGCTCTATCCATGCCTGTCATAGCCTGCTCAACCATAGCATTAAGCTCATCCTCTGAAGGAACACACTTTATAGCTATATATGCCTGAGCCTTTGATGCCATATCAAGCTTTCCAATGTAATTGCGGAATTCAGTTTCCTTCTGCTCATCACTAAGGTTTCCTGTATTTTCTGCAAATGGAAGATTTGTGAAAATATCAATCTCAGGATTGTCTAACTGAGCCTTAATAGAATCAACATCCTTTGCTTTTTCAACTACATACTCTGTAAGTAAGCTTGTGTAACCAATGTTACCTGTAAGCATACCTATCTCAGCATCTTCATTCAATCTGATAACACCAGAAACCTTAAGGTCGATGCCGTTATCATAAAGATACTTTATACCTGCATCGCTCTCTCTAAGGTCTGTATACAAGCCCGTAGTAGGGTCTAATGTAAAGCAGTCAGAATTAAGTATTACCTTAAACTCCATATCACAGATTTCTTCATAAGACCAATTTCTTGTATCGGCAACTACATCAGAGCCGTTCATAGCAGCACTCATAATCTCGTCAATAGTTTCCTTTGATGTCAAACCGAGAGCGTATAATGTCATATCGTCAATCTCATTATTTTCATCAACTACTATTACAACTTCATTATACTCAGTTGGCCATGTACCATATAGTAAATCATACTGCTTCTCTAAAAGCTCACTAATTGGCTTTCCGTTATCTCCCGGAAGCATCTCCTGCCAGAGCTTCATCATATTCTGATTACTTGTCATCATTGAGGACATAGGAGAATTTCCCATAGCTCCCATCTGAGTCATAGCCGACATATCCATACCCATGTATTCCATAAGCAGCTCCTGCATAAGGGCCTGAGCATCTGATGGGATAATATCGCCATCTATATTCTCTGTGTACACTAATAAATTCAAGTCATATGTGTACTGTACACCATTTATAGCCTCATGAAGATTTAACTTTCCGTTTTCGTCAGCTCTCTCTGCCTCAATAAACTCTTTAAATGACTTTAAGTCATTCTCAGTTGTCTCCATATTGTTAAGAGCATTTAAAATCTCCTGTACAACAGGCTTTGAATACACTGCATCCTTGTCATGGTCATTGTCATTTTCAGCCAAGCCCATAAATGTCTCCATAAGAGTCCCTAAGTCAACATGCGTCTTCTCGATAGTTAATGGGTATGAAGACAATGTATTTTCCTGAATCATATCAATATATGTGGTAAGACCCTGAGATACTGAAAAAATAAGGGCTATACCAATAATACCAATACTTCCTGCAAATGATGTGAGCATTGTTCTGCTCTTTTTGCTAATAAGGTTTTTAAGCGATAATGAGAATGATGTCCAAAGTGACATAGAAGGCTTCTTTTCCTTGCCTTTCTCTGCCTGAAGAGCCTTCTCAGCCGCTCTCTCCTCCTGACATTCCTTCTCATCTAATGGACGTGTGTCATTCTTTATCTCACCGTCAAGCATGCGGATAATTCTTGTAGAATACTGCTCTGCCAAATCCGGGTTATGAGTTACCATGATAATGAGCTTATCCTTAGATATCTCCTTTAAAATCTCCATAACCTGAACACTGGTCTCTGTGTCAAGAGCACCTGTTGGCTCATCTGCAAGAATAATATCAGGATTATTTACAAGAGCTCTTGCTATGGCAACTCTCTGCATCTGTCCACCAGACATCTGACTAGGCTTTTTCTTAAGCTGGTCACCAAGACCAACCTTCTCCAATGCAGCCTTTGCTCTCTCTCTTCTCTCTGACTTAGACACACCTGAAAGTGTCAATGCCAACTCAACATTCTGCAAAACAGTCTGATGAGGAATAAGATTATAGCTCTGGAATACGAAACCTATAGAATGATTTCTGTATGTATCCCAGTCTCTATCCTTATAATCCTTTGTAGATGTACCATTTATAATCAAATCACCTGATGTATAATGATCTAATCCACCGATGATATTAAGCAGGGTTGTCTTACCACATCCGGAAGGACCTAAGATAGATACAAATTCATTGGTTCTAAACTGAAGGTCGATTCCTTTGAGGGCATTAACAACTCCATCACCAGCAGGGTAATCTTTTTTAACGTTTTTTAATTCAAGCATTTCCCTGTTACTCCTCTCGATTTTATAATTATATTATGTACAGAATAGTTCTGCACAATCATAGTAAATAGTATATCTCAAAAGCAACTCAAGGGAACCTCAATTTTTGTTGAGATTCCCTTAATAAATTTGTAAATATTTACATATTTTTTTCTATTGGCAGCTTTACAATAAATACAGTTCCTACTCCAACTGTACTCTCAACATAGATATCTCCACCACATCTTTTCACAATCTCCTTGCAAAGCGATAGTCCCAATCCATTTCCCTGAGATTTCCTTGAAGTATCTCCCTGATAAAATTTGTCAAAAATGTGCTTCTGTGTTTCCTCTGACATTCCTATGCCAGTGTCACTGACCATTACCTTTACATTATCATTTTTCTCTTTTATCTGTATGGTTATCTTACCTTTATTATCTGTATATTTTATGGCGTTGCCTATGATGTTTGTCCACACCTGAAACAGCAATGATCTTTGACCTCTAAACAGTACTTCTGGCATATTTATGTCAAATTCAATGGCTTTTTTATTCCATTTTGGTTCAAGCAAAACTACTGCTTCTCTAATCTGCTCATCAAGTCTGTATGTAACAGGCTCATTATCATACTGCTGATGCTCAAGCTTTGACAGCCGAAGAATATTTTCCGTCAAGTCATTTAGCTTATCAATATTAAAGAAGATTTTCTTAATATAATCTGCTTTTTCCGCATCTGACAGCTCCGGGTCCTGCAAAAATGTTGCATATCCTGATATGGCTGACAGCGGAGTTTTAAATTCATGAGACACATCTGCTATGAAGTCATTGCTCATAATTTCAACAGAGTTTAGCTCCTTAACCATTTTATTAAAGTTATTTATTGCCTTACTTAACTCCTCGACTTTTCCGTCATACTGTAGCTGTACATCATAATCTCCCTTTGCAACCTGTTGAGAAGCATTGCTAAGCTCCTCTATAGGCTTAAAAATCTTTCTCATAATAATGTAAGTAGCCAGCACAGCATATACCATACTTACGAAAAAAATATTTAGTAGTGCAATTCTTGGGTCCTGAAGCTTACTTATATCATAGCCAAATCCATCAAGAACTCTTAACGCAACAAAAGCTATCAGTATATACGTAACAAAAACAGCAATCAGTCCTAGGGCTATAACACTTGTCATCCTATATCCTCTAGTCTGTTTCTCCCATTCCTCTTTGCTTTTCTTTCCTCTTATCATTTTGTTAGCACCCTATAACCAAGTCCTCTTATGGTTACTATCTCAAAATCCTTATTGTCCTTAAATCGTTCTCTGAGTCGGCTTATATGAACATCCAACGTGTGTGAGTCCACATATTCTTCTGGTCCCCAGATATCGTCTAAAATTTGTTGTCTGGTGAATATCTGTCCCGGATATGACAGCAGTTTATAAATCAGCTTAAATTCCTTCTGAGGAAGTATCTGACTACCCTGGTTATCTGTTACCGTCCATGTATCGTACTCAAGCTTTGTATTCCCAAGGATAAGCTTTCTGTCGCTGACACTCTTTGCCCTTCTTAAAAGAGCCTGGACGCGAAGTAGCATCTCCTGTAAATCCACCGGCTTTACCATATAGTCATCAGCCCCTGCAAAGAATCCACTTTGCTTATCTACAATGTCTCCCTTGGCACTAATGACCATTACTGGTATATTTACTTCTCCCTCTCTGAGAAGTCTTACGAACTCAAACCCATTCATTTCCGGCATCATTATATCTGTAATAATCAAATCCACCTTGTCAGAATCAAGAAACTCCAGCCCCTTCTTAGGGTCCGCTGCGGACAGAGTTTTGTACCCATTTCTACTAAGAGTTTTACAAAACAGGTTATTCAATTGTGTGTCATCTTCCACAACCAATACTGTAAACATTATTCTCTCCTGCATTCATTAAACTACATCTTCCGGCTCCATAGTACGAATATCATAAGTAACATTCATATCGTCTTTAATATCCTCATTTCTTGAAAGAAATCTCTGTATTACTCTCTCTGCAACTATTCTTCCGTTATCCATATCTACGTCTAAGAAAATCATCATATACTGGCTACTGCTGTATCTTGTTCCTGTATCTACAGTACGAAGAGAATTTACAAGCGCCTCTTCCCAACGGTCCATAACCTCTTCCAGCGTAATCTCCGCCTTCTTATTTGTCATATGAATAGTAAAAAGTACAACCTGAACCTTCTGTTTTTTTCTGGCTACATTTCTGGATACGAAATCGTATACCTTCTTAAACTCATCATAAGCTACGTTGAAAGGTCCCTTTTTCACAGTCAATCCCTGCTCCATCATATTGCTGACATATTCCAAGTCTACAACTGTGCTGATTTCCTCTATTTTCTTATTATGCTCATCATAAAAATGATATGCATTCTTTCCGTTGTTCTTTACGTAATAAAGTGACTTATCTGCCTTGTTATAAAGAGTTTTAAACTCCTCTCCTCCCTGAGCCGCTATAATACCAATAGAAACTGACACTATTCCACCAAAGCCCAATGAGGTCATTTTATCTCCGAAGGATTTGATTATGCCCTCTGCCTTCTTTGCCGCAATTTTTCGCTCTGTCAGTTCCGGATAGAAGGTTACAAATTCATCACCTGCAAGTCGACATACAATGTCTCCTTCCCTTGCATAATCTCTAAGTACATTGGCAAAATGCTGCAATGTCTTATCTCCCACTATATGTCCATATGTATCGTTAATCTGCTTAAAATTGTCAAGGTCAATCATAAAGAATGTGCCCTTAACACCTTCACTTAATAATTCCGTCAGCTTCTTTTCAAGATAGTCACGATTGCGCAATCCTGTTAATGCATCAGTCAAAGACTTCTGTGTCGCCTTTTCCATCTGATGTGTCTTTTTTTCCAACTGAGTTTCCAAGTCTTTTCTTAAGTCATGAACCTCTAAAATTCTGCTGACACGGGTATTCATAACTACAGGTACAAATGGCTTTGTGATAAAATCATCAGCTCCCCAGCTTAAGCATTCCGCCTCTGTTTTAGGGTCTGAATCTGCTGTTAAAAATATAATAGGAATCTTTGACCATGCTTCATTCTGCTTTATCTTACTGGCCGCTTCTTTACCATTCATCTCCGGCATCTCTATATCCATCAATATCAAATCTACCGTTTCGTTTTCCAAAAAAGTTAAAGCCTCTTTTCCGGAGTTTGCTATAAACACCTCATATTTATCGCTCAGTGCTCGCTTCGCCATTATGCAATTCATATCATTATCATCTACCACAAGAAGACGCTTCATTTTTTATCCTCCTAACCATTGTCCTTTTTACTTTTAAGATAATCTGTAGCCACTTTTATCGTTTCCTCATAGAGTTTCATTGTCTCAGGATGATTTTTCTCTATATATTCAACCTGTTCAGGCACATCCTCACCCATTCGTATTTTCTTTCCGGCACGTTCCAGCTCAAGACATTTATCTGACAGAATCTTTCCGCCTATATTAAGTGAGTTGGATTTTAATGAGTGGATACTGATGGTGTAATTATTCCAATCCTGATTATTAAAAAACTGCTCTAATGTGTTATACATATCATCATGTGCTTCACAGAATATCTCCATAATCTCTAAATACACATCTTCAATATCTCCACAATATC
The DNA here is from genome assembly GCA_017440045.1 of Lachnospiraceae bacterium. Classification (GTDB taxonomy): domain Bacteria; phylum Bacillota; class Clostridia; order Lachnospirales; family Lachnospiraceae; genus SVEL01. The sequence goes on along the minus strand of JAFSIA010000027.1, from coordinate 80,172 downwards.
TGATGCCTCGCTCATAATCAATCAGGCCTGTTTCCTCTTCTACCACAGCCTTTTCGACTATTTCCTCCTTGAAAATACTTACCTTCTCTGTTGGCAGATATTTTACAAGTCGCTCCTCCAATACTTTTCCATCGATAGGCTTACTAATATAATCATCAAAGCCCTCTGACAGATACATCTCTCTCACTCCTGAGATTGCATTTGCTGTCAAAGCAATAATCGGAGCATTTATGCTCTTATTATCCTCCATCTTTTTTGCGCGCTTAAGTGTCTCTATTCCGTCCATACCCGGCATCATATGATCGAGTAATATAACATCATAAGCATTTTGTCTCATAAGCTCCAATGCCGCATCACCGCTCATAGCTTCCGCGAGCTGTACCTTTGTTTTTTCAAGCAATTTTCTTACAACCAGCAAATTCATCTGATTATCATCTACAACTAAAACTGACGCATCCGGTGCAGTAAATCTCTGTTCGTATTTATGGTCAATATTTTTAGCCTTTCGATAATCATCAAAATTTCCAATTGGTTCCGGATTCACTATCTTTTGCTTAATACAAAATGAGAATATAGACCCTTCCCCATATGTGCTGTCAACATCTATTTCACCATTAAGCATATCTACCAGATTCTTTGTAATAGCCAAACCTAAACCTGTACCTTCTATATTTCTGTTCTTTTCCAAATCCAGACGCTGGAAGCCTTCAAATAATGTTGAAATCTTCTCTTTTTCTATACCAATTCCCGTATCCTCAACTGCCACTCTGAGGGTTACTGCTTCTTCTGACTCATCTAAATCACCACTAACCTTCAGCTTTACTGAGCCGCTTTGGGTATATTTTACTGCGTTATTCAAGAGATTTAATATAATCTGCTTTATCTTTGTATCATCGCCAAACAGCTCATTTGGAATATTTTCATCTACTATTGTCTCATATTGTAAACTCTTCTTTTGAGCCTTAACCTCCACCATAGATGAAACATCATTTAAGATTTCGCCAAGCTTATAATTACTTTCAAACATCTCCATTTTTCCAGACTCAATCTTAGAAAAATCCAATATATCATTGATGATAACCAACAGATTTTTGCTGGCGCTTTCAATATTTGTGGCATACTCCAATATATTTTTATCACTGCATTCTCTTAAGATTATCTCATTCATACCGATAACAGCATTGATTGGTGTCCTGATTTCATGAGACATATTTGCAAGAAACTCACTTTTCGCCTGATTTGCCTTTTCTGCGATAAGCTTTGCCTGAAGAAATTCATCGATTTCTTTTGCTTTCTTTTCTGCAACCATCAAATAAAGTGTAACGATAATAAGCAGCAACCACAATAAGCCAAAGCACCATAATACAAGCGGAATAATGAGTGATGTCTCCCCGATAACTGTTTCCACAGGGACATATCCCATAATATACAAGCCCGGATAGCTGGTCTCTGAAGCAAACAAAATATTATCTCCAAAGTCGCTTTCCATACGAGCTGCCGCAATAGCACTTATATTCATCTTGTCACTTATTATGCTGTAAGCCTCTGTGTTATCTGAATCTAAAAAGAAGCTTTCACTCAGCCTGCTATTTTCGTTTTTTATTATGATGTTTCCATCTATATCTGTAACAACACAGTCTCCCTGACCATCATAGCAGGTCAAATCGATTGTTTTTGCAAGAACCTCACTGTCATATAATTTGTACAATACATACTTTACATTATCGCCATTATATACGGGAACTGTAAATAAGACTGTCTTATCTTGACTACAGCTTACTGACGCATTTCCATGTATAGCCTCAAAAATTCCATCATACTGCTCAAAATCAAGCTTATTTCCAAAGCACGCTTCGCCATTTATTTTCAAAACACCGTATGATACACCAGCTTCCTCTGCAAATTCTCGGTCCAGCGTACCATCTTTAATATTAACAAATACAGATAACTCACTTAAGAGTCGAAGCTCATCCTCAAAGCTATTGTCCACCACTTTTGAAATCATTCTTCCCTGTTCTGAAACCTGCTCCTCCAGCTGTTCATCAAGAATTTTTTGTATTCTCATCCACATAAGCAGACACACAACAGTCAATACCGAAAAACTTATAAGTATAACGTAGACTTTATTTTTTATATTTTTTAGTCTTAGTCTATTTCCCATATATTACCACCCCATCAACATACCAATCCATTTTTTCCAACAGTATATCGTCGCTAATAGATTCGCCATCATCACAGCGAAGCTCTCCATTATTATCATATATCTTTCCCGAGAAGATATCCATTCCTGCAAACACATTCTCCATAGCCTGCGCTACAGCCTGCTTTTCCTCCTCAGTAACATAAGATGAATACTCTGACAGTTTCACCACCTCAGTATCAATTCCAAACCAGTGTCGCTTTACATTATTGGCCTCTCCCTGCACGAATTCCCGCACAATCTGATAATACAGCTTCTTCCAATCCCAAACTGCTGCTGTAAGATACTTTTCAGACAATCCTTCCGCCTGCTCATTATACCCTATGGTATATACTCCGGCTGCATCTGCCGTTATGGCTACATTTGGCTGATTCTGATGGTAGGTAATCACATCTACATTTTTTTCCTTAATTAATGTATTTGTCGCCGACACTTCCTTTTCCTTATCATCCCAGGAGCCTGTCCAAATCACATTAACCGAAGCTTCAGGATTTACGCTTTTAACCCCCATAGTAAATGCATTAATCCCTCTGTTCACCTCATTATTTGCCATAGCTGCAACATAACCGATATTGTCATTCTCAGTCTTCAAGCCTGCCAGCACACCTGCCAAATATCTTGCCTGATACATCCTTCCAAAATATGATGTCATATTATCAGCATAATACTCTGCAGATATTCCGTAAAATGCCACATCAGGATATCGGTCTATGGTTTCCTTTGCAATAGTCGGATATCCATAGCTGGATAATATAATCATGGAAGCTCCTTCCTCTACCAGCTCTTCGATAGCCTTTTGACACTCTGCTCCTTCCTCCGACACATTTTCTTTAACAAGTAATTCTGTACCAATCTTATCACAGGCATATAATACACCTTGATAATGCACACCGTTCCAGCCATCGTCATCAATGGAGCCTGTGATAACCAGTCCTACCTTGGGCGCATCCTCATTTTCTTGTCCTAGCAGCGCTATAATCACAATAATAATTATAACTATCACCGCAACTAATCCTAATAGTAGCGCCTGCGTTCTCTTTTTATTCTTCATCTATTACCACACCTTCTACATACCAATCAAATTCATTAAGCATAGCGTTGTCTGTCAAGCTTTCACCTTCAGAAACACGTATGTTTCCTTCATTATCAACAAGGGGACCATAAAAAACATCAAATGTGCCACTACTCATTCTCTCAATTTCTTTTTCTACAACCTTGGCAACACCATCTTTTACTTTGTCAGAAAATGGCGCAATTGACACTATCCCTGTTTCTATGCCTTCCCAGTAATGATTTCCGTCAAACTTCCCCTGTATACACTGCAATATGTTTGGTGTATAGAACTTTTCCCAGTCCCAAACTGCTGCTGTAAGAAATGTATTAGGATAATGCTCACTGTTGTCGATATTGTAGCCTATAGCCATCACATTTCTCTCCTCAGCCAAGGCTAATGGCTTTAAAGAATCCGTATGCATAGATATTATGTCTATATTGTATTTATCCAGTAGCTGTTCTGTTGCCAATGCAGCTGACTCATCATCTGTCCATGAATTTGTCCAGCTTACATATACTGTAGCTTCTGGATTAACGCTTCTTACCCCCAAGGCAAAAGCATTTATACCTCTGTTAACCTCTGATATAGGAAATGCAGCTACATATCCTATTTCATTTGTCTCTGTCTGAAGTCCTGCAACAATTCCGCACAAGTATCTAATCTGATACATTCGGCCAAAATAACTTGACATATTTTTTCCTACTCCTACACCTGTGGCATGGTAAAAATATACCTCCGGATATTTTTCTGCCGCAGCTTGAACAGCGTCACCAAACTCAAAAGAATTAGCAATTATGATTTCACATCCGTCCTCTACAAGGCTGTCTATTTTTTCTTCAATATTATCTGCGCTTGCTTTTTCCTGATAAACTATTTCTATATTTAGCTGAGTAGCTGTTTTCTTCAATCCCTCATAGTGAGACTGACTCCAATTACGGTCACTTACTGTTCCATTCAAAATGAGACCTACTCTGGTTGTTTTCTCTGTATCTTTTTTGTCAGCATCATAGACATTTATAAAAAATATTCCTATTATGATAGCAATGAACGTAATTCCTGTTATAATAAAAATCTTTTTCATGTGTATTTCCCCCATTTTTCCACAAATACATACTATCATTATCATATCTCAAAACCCTTATAAGCGCAAGATTTTATTGATATTTCTAACTTTCCCTATTGCATTAGATTATTTAATAAAGTACAATTACATTAATATTATGTTTATGTAGGATAAACAAGGAGTGAAGATATATGAAACACATTTTGATTGTAGATGATAACCAAATGAACTTAACTTTGGCTAAGCATGCTCTTTCAGCTGACTATGATGTAACACTGGTTAAATCTGGGTTTGAAGCACTTGATTTCTTAGCCGAAAATTCAACTGACCTTATATTGCTTGATATTAGCATGCCTGAGATGGACGGCAGAGAGACTATGAAACGTATACGTGAGAAAAAGGAATTAAAAAGTATTCCTATTATCTTTCTCACTGCTGATTCAGCTCCCGAAACAGAGGTTCAATGTTTAAATGATGGTGCTGATGACTTTATTGCAAAGCCATTTGTCCCTCAGGTTATGCGAAGTCGTGTCAGTCGTATCCTAGAGCTTACAGATTTGAGAAATGATTTAGAAGCAAGACTTGCTGAAAAAACAAGACAGGTTGAGCTTGTTACTCTTAATGCAATTATGGCTATTGCTAATACAATAGAGGCCAAGGACCAATACACCAGCGGACATTCCATTAGAGTTGCCCGTTGCTCTGTGGCTATTGCCTCACATATGGGTATGAGTGAAGATGAGCTTAGGAATCTTGATTTTATGGCATTGCTACATGATATTGGAAAAATTGGAATTCCCGATGCCATTCTTAACAAACCTGCCAGGTTAGATGATGATGAGTTTGCAGTTATTAAAAAGCATCCAGCTATTGGGTTTGAGATTCTTAGAAATATTAACACTATTCCCGATTTGCAATCAGGAGCACTATACCATCACGAGCGCTTCGATGGTGGTGGCTATGTCTCCGGCCTAAAGGGCGAAGAAATTCCTCTTAACGCCAGAATTATCGCTATCGCCGATGCATATGATGCTATGACCTCTGACCGAGCCTACAGAAAAGCTCTGTCCAATGAGGAAGTTATCGCAGAGCTAGAAAAAGGCAGAGGCAAACAATTTGACCCTAAGATTTTAGATGCATTCCTAGAAATGCTACGAAATGGATATACCTTGAAGAATAATTAAAAAGAAATAGTCAGGTTCTAAGAACCTGACTATTTCTTTTTAATGCCGGCGACCGGAATCGAACCGGTACGGGAGATTAGTCCCGCAGGATTTTAAGTCCTGTGCGTCTGCCAGTTCCGCCACGCCGGCATACTATCAATACCAAATATTTAGTTGACAGTTAATGGGCAGAGGTGGATTCGAACCACCGAAGCAAGTTGCAGCAGATTTACAGTCTGTCCCCTTTGGCCACTCGGGAATCTGCCCATAATATATCTTTGATTGTGGTCAGAAAACTTAAGCTTTATGCCTCTCGTTTTCCAACCACTAAATCATAGCATAGGATTGTAATTTTCGCAAGTAGATTTATACTATTCTTCTATATATTGCCGCCGATTTAGCTGGCATTTCTACCTCTAGACGTCCGTTATTTATCTCTGTCTTAAAGCTTCCGGCATTATATGAATCCTCTGTTGTAAGCATTATGCGCTCTACCCAGTCCTCTGTGCGTATTCCTGTCTGCGATACAAGCATTGATGCTTTTCTTGGCACCTCATCATTGTTAATAATTGTGATTATAATATTATCAAGACAAAATCTTCCGTATGCAAACAGATTGTACTCCTCAAGAAGTGGTACAAACGAGCCTCTTTTAAGAGCAATATTATTTTTATGAATAGCAATAATATCTCTATGGAATTCTAACAATTCCATATCTTCATTACCCCAAGGATATGTTCTTCTGTTGTCAGGGTCTGTCCAGCCACATACACCAGCCTCATCTCCATAGTAGAGTGTCGGTGCTCCCGGCCATGTCATCTGCATAACTACAGCTTCCTTCATAACAGCCTTGCTAATACCCTGATTAGCAGCTTCCGGTCCTAACGAAGCAGTTCTACCTACCGTCTCATTTGTTCTTGTGAGGAAGCGTGAGTGGTCATGGTTTGACAACTGATTCATCGCCACAAGAAGGGATGGCATAAGCATCTTTGACATATGATATTTAAGAGTATTGAGCATACCTGTAGTATCACCCTTCATTTGTCCGCGCTTCTCATCACTATGCTTCTCCATACCTGTAAGGAACCATGTTATTGGCTCCATAAAGGCATCATAGTTCATAACCGTATCCCACTGATCTCCCTGAAGCCAGCTTTCCGGATTTCCATAATGCTCAGCCAGTATAATGGCATCAGGATTTGCCTCTTTTACTGCATTTCTAAACTTTTTCCAAAACTCGTGATTATACTCTGAACTGTGACCCAAATCTGCCGCCACGTCAAGTCTCCATCCATCCACATTGTAAGGTGGAGAAACCCACTTCTTCGCAATATTTAGGATATATTCTTCAAGCTTCTTTGAGTCCTCATAATTAAGCTTTGGCAGTGTATCGTGTCCCCACCAGCCATCATAGCTTGTATTATATGGCCAATTATTTTTATCTTCATCATTAAACTTGTAGAAGCTGTTATATGGACTCTCCTTTGATACATAGGCGCCCTTTTCATAGCCATCTTCATTTTCATAGATACGTTCTCTGTCCATCCACTTATTAAATGAACCACTGTGATTAAACACTCCATCTATAATAATTCTAATGCCACGCTTATGTGCTTCTTCTACAAACTCTACAAACAATTTATTACTAGCCTCAAGATTTGCCTTGTTTGTAACTCTGTTTATATATTTTGTTGCATAAGCATTGCTGAGCTCGCCTTCTAGTAGTAAGTCACCCTTATCATCTACTATCTTTCCATAGTGTGGGTCAACATAATCATAATCCTGTATGTCATATTTGTGGTTTGAAGGTGACACAAAAATAGGATTAAGGTAGATAACCTCTACTCCCAGCTTCTGAAGGTAATCAAGCTTATCCATAATACCCTGTATATCGCCGCCGTAGAATTCTCTTACGCCCATAGCTGCAGGATACTTATTCCAATCATCCACCTGGGTTACCTTCTCATCAATATAAATATACTCATTTGTCTGCACGTTGTTATATCTGTCACCATCAAAAAATCTGTCGACAAATATCTGATACATAACCGCACCCTTTGCCCAGTCTGGAGTCTTAAATCCCGGCATAATAGCAAATGCAAACTCATCTTCATGCTTATCTACCGCACCGAATCTATTGTAAATACATGTTTCAAATCCACTATTAATCTTAAAATAGTATCTAAGCTTTTTATCTGTAACATGAACTGTTATCTCATAAAAATCAAAATCATGTGTAGACTGAGCAAGCTTCATAGGTCTCTCAGCCTCATAATCACAAAATAAAACCTGGTCAACATCAGCAATACCAGTTCTAAAACGTATAGTCACATCAGTGTCAATGTCCGGCTCTGCCGGTGTCACATACCACTCTGTACAGTCGCTGTACAGCAAAGCCTTATTTAAAATAGGCTTCATACTATGAATATACATCAGCTTCTTTTCAGCATCTGACATTACTAGTTTTGTAAAAGGTAACATATTGCCTCCTAGTATACGAAAAAGTCTTGAAATAATTGTCTTTATTATAATCTATATCTAGCGTATTGTTCAAGTGTTTTAAAGTAAAAAGAAGTGGCATTCGCCACTTCTTTAGGAGAAGGTATTTGCGTCCGATTTAAAATCGAACAAAGTTTTTATGGGGTGTAGCAAAAACTATATATAATGTATTGGGGGGTTTTTACGTTACGTAGTATAACACCCTGCAACACTTAAGTGTGCACAAAGTTGCATAATTTTTCCATTTTCTTTTGTGCAACTTGCACAAACACACTCAAATTATTCCTCTACGTCTTCTTCTACACCTGTTTCTTCGTTGACTTCCTCACTTATCTCAGCCATAGATTCAGCTGCTGCCTTTTCCACTGCATCCATTACTGTCTCAGCCTCTTCTTTAACCTCTTCTTTAATTTCTTCTTCAATAGGCTCATTATTGTAAAGTGCCTCAAATTCCTTCTGTCCAATCTTTTCTTTCTTAAGAAGATATTCTGCACATCTCTCTAAGGCATCCTTATGCTCAATAATTATTTCTTTAGCCTTTACGTAGCATTCGTCAACAATACGCTTAACTTCCTCATCAATCTTAGCCGCTGTTGTATCTGCGTAGCCTCTTGCATGGGCTAAATCTCTACCGATAAACACTTCCTCATCCTCATCTCCGTAGCAGATAAGTCCAAGGCTGTCTGACATACCAAACTTTGTGACCATAGACTTAGCATAGCTTGTTGCCTGCTTAATATCCTGAGATGCACCTGTTGTTATATCATCAAATATTAATTCTTCAGCGATTCTACCACCTAATGACACCATAATGCTCTGAAGCATCTTACCCTTAGTGTTAAACATATCATCACGCTCAGGCAATGGCATTGTGTAACCTGCTGCACCATTTCCTGTAGGAATAATCGAAACTGTATGAACAGGTCCAACGTCTGGCAATGCATGGAAGAGTATTGCGTGACCTGCTTCATGGTAGGCTGTAATTCTCTTCTCTTTCTCTGAGATAACTTTACTCTTCTTTTCTGTACCGATACCAACCTTTACAAATGAACGGTTGATATCAGCCTGTGTGATATACTTTCTATTGGTCTTTGCAGCATTGATTGCTGCTTCGTTTACAAGATTTTCTAAGTCGGCTCCTGTAAATCCTGCTGTAGTCTGTGCCACATTGTCTAAATCGACATCATCAGCTAATGGCTTATTCTTTACATGTACTTCAAGGATTTCCTTTCTGCCCTTTACATCCGGTCTTCCCACATAAACCTTTCTATCGAAACGTCCCGGACGAAGGATAGCCGGGTCAAGGATATCTACACGGTTTGTTGCCGCCATTACGATGATTCCCTCATTTACACCAAAACCATCCATCTCAACAAGCATCTGGTTGAGTGTCTGCTCACGCTCATCATGGCCACCACCCATACCAGTACCTCTTCTTCTTGCCACTGCGTCAATCTCATCTATAAACACTATACAAGGTGCATTCTTCTTTGCTTCCTCAAACAAATCTCTTACTCTGGAAGCACCTACACCTACAAACATCTCAACGAAATCTGAACCTGAAATACTGAAGAATGGCACACCTGCCTCGCCGGCTACAGCCTTGGCAAGAAGTGTTTTACCTGTTCCCGGAGGTCCTACTAAGATGACACCCTTTGGTATTCTGGCTCCAACCTCAATATACTTCTTTGGGCTTTTAAGGAAATCAACAATTTCTTCAAGCTCATCCTTTTCTTCTGCAAGTCCGGCAACTTCATCGAATGTAACCTTCTTGTTGCTTTCGTTCATAAGCTTAGCGCGGCTCTTTCCAAAATTCATCATCTTTCCGCTGCTGCCGCCTGCGCTTTGACCACTAAATAATAAGAATATAAAGATAATGGCCATTATCGATATGCCCAGAGGAAGAATTGTATTTAAAAATACGCTCTCTCCATCAACATCCTCTATAGAGTACTCTGTAAACTCCGCCGCTATCATAGCATCAACTGCTGCGTTTACATCTGTAACATATACAGTAACTGCCGCTCTCTTTCCCTCTATTTTTACTTCCAGGTATCCTGTAGGTACCTGCTCATTCTGATTGATAACTACTTCTGTAACCTGACCTTCACTAAGATCCCCTAAAAAGTCACTGTAATTATAATCTGTTTCATTTGTTCCAAGAGTGCTAATGAAATACCATATAAATCCCATCACAATAAGGACGATCATATAGAATCCAAAACCACCAAATTGCTGCTTTTTCACGAAAGCTACCTCCTTATTTAATCTTCAAACTCCACTACTCCAATAAATGGAAGATTTCTGTATCTTTGATCGTAGTCAAGACCGTATCCTACAACAAACTCATCTGGTATATTAAAGCATGTGTAATCAACCTTCACATCAACTACTCTTCTATCCGGCTTATCAAGAAGTGTACACACTCCTATGCTCTTTGGATTTCTAGTGCTAAGAAGCTCTATAAGCTTATCAAGTGTTCTTCCCGAATCAATAATATCCTCAACAATAATAACATCTTTTCCCTCAATTGATTCATCAAGGTCCTTAATCATCTTAAGACTTCCTGAACTGACAGTTCCTGAACCGTAGCTGGAAACAGCCATGAAATCCATACTAACCGGTACTGTTATTCTCTTTGCAAGCTCACACATAAAAAATGCTCCACCCTTTAATACACAGATAAGATGAACTGTCTTTCCCTCATAATCCTTGCTAATCTTCTTTCCAATTTCCTCAATCTTTCTATCTACATCTTCCTCTGAGATGAGAACCTTAATCTTTTCGCTCACAGCCTTTCCTCCTCTTAATCGTATAATTTTACACTTATATGTAATCTATAAATATTATCTGAATGTTTCTTTACCTTATGGGCTGAACTAAGTCTGTGTCCAACTATCCATAAAACCTGATTTCCATCTGTCACAAGAGGTATATTATCCCTCTCCTCTCTAGGAATTTTCTTGTCAATAAAGAAATCCTTAAGCTTCTTCTTTGAGCCCGCTTCATCTACTACGATGAAATCTCCTGTCTGTCTGGTCCTTAGCTGCAAATTACTCCTAATTATATCACAATCAACCCATTTAGTATACTTATTTTCAATAAATATCTCCTGACAAAAGACATCTTTTCTAACAGACAGCTGAATTTCTCCCAAGTCAGTCTTTATGGTGTATTCACCCTCTCCTTGTATATTAACGACTGTCACTTCATTCGCCGATTTCCCGTCACCCTCACCAGCTTTTATCTCTTTTATGGACACATATTCATAGGCACGTTTGGCCTGCATACCATATGGCAAACTGACCTTACTTCCCACCTGCATGGAAAACAATTTAATCACATCAGACATATGAACCTTCGTTATATCCTTTGCTCTCCCTGCCACCTGATATAAGCAGGTCTTTATTAACTGCCACTGCATAGCAGGATGCTCCTGCAAAAATCCCTGTACCTGTATATCAAGCCTCTCTTCACAATCTGTCACAAGACGTTTAAATGCATCTTTGCACTGACTTTCCATGTAACTATCTATAATTCCAAGACTTTCCGCCGTACTGTTTATATGTTCTATGGCTTTATCATTAATATATGACACAGCCTCCGGCAGTATTTTATGCCTTATTCTGTTTCTCGTATAATCCTCAGTAAGATTGGTTTCATCAGTTACATATTCTATGTGATGCTCATGATTATACTTCTCTATTTCATCTCTCGACAGGCATAAAATAGGTCTTATAACATTCTCTCTCACAGGCAATATACCCACAAGACCCTTTATGCCGCTTCCCCTGTATAGATTTAAAAGAACTGTTTCTGCCTGATCATTTGCATTGTGTGCAACAGCTATCTTCCCATTATACTCTGCTGCCACTTGTCCAAAAGCATCATATCTAACTCTTCTTCCTGCCTCCTCAAGTGACATTCCCCACTCCTTTGCAAGTCTTGGCACATCAAAAGAAAACAGGCGAAATGGTATATTCTCCCTGCCACAATATTTTTCCACAAAATCAGCATCTCTGTCGGCATTTTCTCCACGTATTCCATGATGAATATGCACAGCCACAAGTTCTATATTAAGCTTATCTTTCAGAGTGGCTAATATGTGCAAAAGGCACATAGAATCAGCACCGCCAGACACTCCTACCACCACTGATTCTCCTGCCTCTATCATTCTATTTTCTTCCATAAATTTTAATACTTTATTTTCCATCATATAAAGAATTTAGCCTATATACGCTGAGAAATCAAGTAATTTATGAACATTTGGCATAATTCCATATACCTGTAACGAACACTGTCATATCATCCTCATCTTCTACCCCTAACTCTCTCTTAGCTCTATCTAGCAACCTGTCTGCCATATCCTGAGGTTTACCTGCCTCCATCTCCATAATAATCTTGCCCAGCATCTCCTCCTTATTTTGCTTAGCCGCCGACTCCACTATGCCATCTGACATCATTATAACAAAATCACCATCATAAAGCTTCTTTGTGGTGCTTTCAATATCCGGATTATGACTTCCTCCCATAGGCATGGACGTAGAGCGTATAGTCTCTACCCAGTCCCCACGTTTTACATATGTAGACGCTGCACCAAGCTTCATGAAATCACATACTCCCGAATACATATCAATAATGCCCATATCTACTGTAGCAGGAGATACATTTTCACCATCCAGAATAAAAATAGTATTTATAAGCTTAATGGCCGTCTCCTCACTAAATCCGCTTTCCATTAGTCCCTCAAGCAATTCGAGAACCATCTCGCTGTCCTTATATGCCTGTATTCCACAGCCCATACCATCAGAAATCCCCAACAAGGTCTGCCCTGACTCTAAGGAGAGACAGGAGAAATTATCTCCTGAAACATACTCCTTGCCAGACTTTGCCAGGCCATGTAACACAAAGAAGTTAGGCTTTTCCCTAAATCTATATGTAATCATCTCTGTCTCTATTATTTTCCGCTTATCCCTTACAATCTCAACCTCCATCCCAAACACTTCATTTACAATCTTTTCCGCCTCTTTTATGCCAACTATATTCCCTCTCTTTGCCCTCATTGTTACTAATATCTCAGAAATTCCACGTCTATTGTCAAGTCTTACCACTCGCTGAACGCTTATCCCTCGCTCTCTAAATCTTCCTGTCAAGTCCTGAAGCTGTTCATCTGTCACTCCATGTAAATCATATGTATTCCCAAGGCTTTCCCCTAATATTTTAGACATTTCCAAAAGCTGGGTGGCTATAATCCTTTTACTGTCTGCCAGCTTATTCTTATATATTTGATTTTGCCTTATTAGCATATTGCATCTGATACAATCAGGGTTATTTACACATCCACATTGGTCCATATCGAAAAATATTTCTCGCTGATTAAATACTGCCTTCTCCACACTCTTTGCCATTTTAGCAAATGCATCTGATATACTGTTCATTCTCTCCTCATATGAATTAAGCTTTTCCTTGTACCCCTCTTTGTCCTGCTTGTCCCGTTCTCCTTTTCCAGGCATCTGAAACATTTCTATTAATTTATAGAATAAAATGCTTAAGCACATAGTCAAAACTGCCGTAGCCGTAGCCATAAGCATAGTATCCTTTCCACCATTTGACATTATAATATCCGTCATCTCCATAGTATATAAAACGCCACCTCCAAGAAGCGTTCCCGTGATGATTGGAACTCGCGACTGCTTTCCTTCCATAATGTAGAAAACAATCATAATGGCAAACAGCACCAGCGCATACTTTGTCCCCTGAAGAAATCCTACACTATAATAAATTCCTACTAACATAATTGGATATAGCGGATACCTTAAAAGCCTACTACACCATACAGCTATAAAATATCCTATTGCCACAGGCTGAAACCCTCCCAATGCCACCTGTGTACTTGCCAATCCTATCATTTGTACTACAATGGATTTAAAAATTCTTCCTTGCATAAAAATAACCTCCTTATGTTTTAAACATAGGAGATTATAAATCACTGATTATTATTTTTTTGTCAAACTGCGGTCCATTAATCACATTATTTTAAGACATAAAATCCAAATATCTCTTTTTTGAATCGAATAGAGGGACCAGAGATTTTTTAACATCTTAAGGAACTCTAGGCTTATATAAAATCTCATCCGGATAGACAAGACCAAGCTCCTTTGCCTTCTCCTCCACGTATTTTAAAGTCTTTACATATACCTTCAAATCTTGAAGTTCAAGGGTTCTATTCTCCTGCTCCTGTATGAGCTCCTGAAGTCTTTGAACCTCCTGCAAATCTTTATCTAACTCTTCCTGCTTATTAGAATTTGCTATAGCAAGAGTACCGCAAAAAAAGGCTACAACTAAAAAAATCATAACCATAGCCGCTTTATGAGACTTCTTCTTTTTTGCGTAATTTCTTGGCATTATCTACAACAACCTTTCTAAACAAGTATCTTAAGCCCATTATAGCCTTAGATAATGGTTTTTTCAAGATAATATTAATGATTTTGTTTATGTACTTTGATGCATATTTTACCAAAAATCGACCAAAGGATGCTTTGTATATGTATGCGCCACCTAATACTCCAACTATAATATACCACCTTAAAGCGCCGTCATTCTGCTCGTAAAAGGAAAAGAACACTACAAAGCCCGCGAGTATCCAAAAGATAAAGTCCTCAATGTTAATGATTATATACTTATGTCTTATTATTCTTCTAAACAATCTTAATATGTCATAGACAGCCATAATGACCAATCCAGTATACAAAGAGTTTAACAGAAGCAATGCTTCATCTACTATATATTCCTCCATCAGCCAAACAACCTTCCTAAAAGGTTTTGCTTTTTCATTGCCTTAGAATCAGCATACACAAACTCATTTACCATACCTTCAAAGAAAATCTCTTTCCTATCAAGATTAATTCCCTTTACATGAAGGTCCTTTCCCTTTATCCTTATAACTCCCATCACTGTCTCTAAAACAATTTCCTCTAAATCAAATGATAAAACATCTAATACTCCTGTAATTCCTCCCTCTTTTCTATTATCAATCCACAGTTTATGATTTCCACTCTCTGTTCTTGGGCCTGCAACCATAAAAATCCCCTAACATATATTCTTTAATAATATATATTAGGGGATTTGGTTTTGTATTCTACAAATCTTTATACATATCCTTAGCTTCATCTTTTTTCACAGTCTCAGCAATGCTTGTAACCTCTACTTTAACTGTCCTTGTTCCAAATTGTATTTCGATTTTGTCGCCTACCTTAACGGCTGTAGAAGCCTTCGCAGGCTTGTCGTTTATAAGAACTCGACCCGCATCACAAGCCTCGTTTGCTACTGTTCTTCTCTTAATAAGACGAGAAACCTTTAGGTATTTATCTAATCTCATATGCCTCTCCTTTGAATTAATTAAATCGTAGTTGCTTTGCAACTTGGATTAAATGAATGAAAAAAAGTGCCTTCTATTTCTAGAAGACACTTTCCCTTGCGTTCACCAAGAACTTATTTCTTCTTATTAACTTCGTCCTTTAATGCCTTACCAGCCTTAAACTTTGGAGCCTTAGAAGCAGCAATCTTCATTGCCTTACCTGTCTGTGGGTTTCTACCCTCTCTAGCAGCTCTCTTAGCAACTTCGAATGTACCGAAGCCTACTAACTGAACCTTTCCGCCCTTCTTTAACTCTTCTGAAACTACGTCAATAAAAGCCTTTAAAGCCTTCTCAGAATCCTTCTTAGATAATTCTGTTTTTGCAGCAATAGCTGCTACTAATTCAGCCTTGTTCATGGATAAACTCCTCCTGTGTTATAGTTTTATATATTAACCCACTATTGTGAGTCATGCACGGGCATATGTTTTGCTACCCTTACATATATATATAAACTCTTTGGTTGATTTTGTCAAGAAAAATTAGGCTTTTTCCCTTATTTTTAACCATTTTTCCTACACTTCCATACGTTTTCCGAGAAATTTTGACGCCATAGTAGCTATTTTTTCCTCTACACCAGTCATTTGGCTGTCCTGAGACTTTGCAGAAATGATAACTCCGCCTATAACATCACCATCACAGATAATCGGACAAATGATCTGTTCGGTCTGGTCAAAATCATCATTATCAACTATATTCACTGCCTGCTTTCCAGTACTTTTTACCATATCTCTGCCTGCAAGTATATTTTCAAGCTTTTTTGTTATTCTTTTACCTATAACATCCTTTTTAGGTGTACCTGCTGCTGCCACAACACTATCCTTATCTGTGATAATTGTTGTCTGCCCTGATACCTGTGCTATAGACTCTGCATACTGCTTTGCCACACTTCCCAGTTCTCCTATAGGTGAATACTTCTTCAAAACAATGGCACCATCTATATCAGTAAATATTTCCATACTATCGCCTTCTCGTATTCTTAACACTCTTCTTATCTCCTTTGGCACCACAATACGTCCTAAATCATCTATTCTTCTAACTATACCTGTTGCTCGCATATATCTTACTCCTCTTTCTTTTAATTGGTTTCGGAGTTAGTATGTGGAAAAAAGGTAGATTTATACTCAAAATATAAATCTACCTTTCACTTTTTTAACTTATATTATTAAACTTGTTTTATTCGCTGTAATTCATACTTACATAATCTTTAATATCCTGATTATCTGAAGGCATTCTACAACCTACAATATATTCGCCTTCATTGTTTGAACTACGTATTATATAACCTTCCAAAGGTTTTCCATTAAGTGGCATGAAATCCTCTATGCTAAGCTTAATATTTCTGCCCTTGAGCTTTCCAAACAGTTCATCTCTTATGGCAAATGCAAATCCGTTGGCACTTATGTTAACCATTCTTCCTGAGAAATCTCTATCCACATCTTCTATATTTATGATACATGGGTTTGAAATAGGCATTCTTGGGTATTTTCTACGGTTAAATACCTTTGTGCTTGACTCTACATATAGTTTATATGAACCCTTTTCGTCTGTTTTTGTATGTCTTATGACTACGTCATCCCAACAATACAATACATTATCAACAACTATTCTAAGCTGACATGTTGTATGCTTATCCTTCTTGTCCACTAATTCTACGCCATTATCATCCACTTCAACAAATACCTTTGTATCCAGCTTATCTACAACCTCGCCCAAATATTCGCTCATTGTATTGCCACTTTCGTCCTTAAATGCAATCGCTATCTTCATACCTTCACGAACATCCTGAACGCCCATAAAGCCGCCTACACCAAGCTCTTCCATCAGCTTACCAACGACATTCTCAATGTCAATGGCACTTCTTGCGCTTTCCTCGTACTTGCTAAGCATTGTCTTTGTAGTTACTTCAGCCTCATCTATTCTGCCGGTCATCTCCTCCATAACTTCACATACCTGCTTCATATTATCAACAAGTGTGATGTTAGATGTAGCAACCTCCTTAACTGCACTATCAACAACCTTAATATTTGCTCCTAATGCTGTAGCATCGTTAGTGATATCAGTAACACTTCTATTTACATTTGCTACCTTATCCATATTTATCTGTATAAGGCCTATAGTCTCACTAATAGACTCAAGCATCTTGGCCGATGTTTCCTCAAGATGTGACAACGCTGACATAATTCTGCTTGATGATGACTGTGTTCCACTACTAAGCTCTCTAATCTGCTCTGCAACTACAGAGAATCCTCGTCCTGCCTCTCCGGCTCTTGCTGCCTCGATAGACGCATTTAAAGCAAGAAGATTAGTTTTTGATGTGATGCCTTCAATGGTACTTGTCTCTTCTTTAACATTCTCAAACTCTTCCTTAAACTCTACAAGAATCTTTTCAACTTCTGCAGAAAGCTCAGCCATCTTATTTGTAGTATCAACCACTTCAATTAATTCTTCGGAGCTTGTATTTGCATGCTCTATAGAACCTCCAATAAGCTCTACTACCTGCTCCATAAGCTCTGTAACATTCTTAACCTGTGTATCGATAACTGTTGTCATATCCATCGATGACATTGTCTTGTCGTTAAGCACGCCATTATTTTCAGATAAATTTCGCATATCTTTAACGACATTTTCTGCTCCGACCTTATTCTCATCAGCAAGCTCTCTAACGACTGTAACACCATCTACTACAGCATTACTTGCCACCTTAACCTTCTCTACAGTCTGTACAACTCTCTCAAGATTTGACTGTATAGAACCTGTCAAAGCACCATCTGATTCTTCCAAGTGCTTGATACCCATAAGTGTACATGAATAGCAGCAGATTACCAAGGCAAACTGTATAGCACAATCAACACTTGATACAAATTCCATCATATCCTTTGCCCAGCCTTTATAAAGATTACTAGAAAAAAGGATAAATAATGTAGCCCACATCATTCTCTTTATAAATTTTCTATCCTTGTACAATACCAATGATGCAATCATAGGAAGTACAAATATGTACGACACTTCATCCAAAGCCGTCCACGCAATATAGGCAAAGAATAAAAGATATCCATATCCCATAATGTATTTATAATATGGAAAATCCATTCCTTTAAATTTCATTAATAATCCGGCAGTAATATATGCTGACCATCCTATTACGGCAACAGTAATCTGCCACGATAAGCTCATAAAGCCGTCTGTCACTACCTTTGTGCCATAATATACATTTACAAAAATCAAAAGAACAAGCCATATTGTGCCGGCTCTTTTATTCGCTTTTGCTCTAAAGTACTTTTCATCATAATTCTGCATAAATATTCCGTCCTTTCTCTATTAAATTATTCACGTTATAATGTCCTTCCTATTATATCATTAATTACATATTATTTCCACATATTTCGCTAATTTTTTATAACAAAGAGTTTTTATAATATAGGAAAGGTTGTCAGCCACCACAGCTGACAACCCTTTTTGCAAAACAGTATTATTAACTGATATTACTGCTATTTATTCATATA
The DNA here is from genome assembly GCA_017440045.1 of Lachnospiraceae bacterium. Taxonomy (GTDB): domain Bacteria; phylum Bacillota; class Clostridia; order Lachnospirales; family Lachnospiraceae; genus SVEL01. The sequence goes on along the minus strand of JAFSIA010000027.1, from coordinate 61,273 downwards.
TGTGCTAATCTCAGACTGAGATAATGCATAGTCAAAGATAAACACGTTGTCCATGTAACCTGAGAAATATGGATCAGGATACTGGCTCTTTCCAAGATAATTATTTGTTCCATTGTAAGCTTCTGGAAGGGCACTTAAAGCGACTCCTCCAACTCTTGAACCGTTGACATACAATGTCGCAATCTTTGTGCTGGAATTTACTGTAAGTGCCACATGAGTCCACTTATCTAATGTAGTATTCACACCAGCTTCAATAATTTTCTCTCCATCACCATTTATCTGCTGCGCAAATCTTATTCCAGCCTGATAAGCATGGCTTGTTAAGAACATTGAACTATTGCTCGCATGACCCAAGTCGAATATTCTCTGCCATACAGCATCTGATGATGATTTATACCACATCATAATAGTGTAACTGTCATACTCCGTAGCCTTCGCTGCCAGCTGCACATAATCATCCTGACCATCAAACTTCAAGACATTTCCTCTTTGTGAATCGCTATATGCTGTACAACCATTTATAGTAGCACTTCCTACAGTACCGATATAATCCTTTCCAAGATTTGATGTTGTCTCGAATGTATATGATGCCACCTGCTTTCCAGTCTCTGCCTTAGCCACATCTCCAATTCTGCTGCCCCAAAGAGCAATATTATTTGAACCTATAACTGTAAATGTCATAGTTTCCTTATGGCTTGAAGACTCGTCATACTGCTTAAAGAATACACCCTTATATGTAACTCCATTTATCTTTAATGTAGCATAGCATGTTCCCGATTTCTGTGACCATGTTCCCTCATAATCTCCTGTTATAGTTCCATCTGAATTAAGATTCACTAAATATGTAGGTAACATAGGTGCAACTACATCGAATGTAATTTCATTGCCGTGATCAATAAGCTCATAGCTTCCTACGATTTCTGACTGGCTATAACCACTTTCCTTTATCTTGCTTCCAAGATACTCATATGGCGCTGTCACAAGCCATCCATCCTCGTTTAAGAACTGCTGATGTACTCTTAACTGATGCCACTCGCTGTCTCCATTAAATCTTGTATGATATATAAGGAATCTGTTTCCATCGTTATCTATAATAGCTGAATTATGTCCCGGTGATCTGTATCCATTCTGTGGACCGGCTCCTGCTGTTGCAAGGGATGTAAATTTGTAATTACCCATTATTTTGATACCCTTGTCAGCCTGGTCATATCTGTTAGAACCGGAAGTACGTATTGCATTATTACCCTTCGCATCTAAGTATGGTCCGTCAATATTTTTCGAGCGGAATAATCTCATCTGATATCCTGAGAAACCATCTGTAGCATTAAGACCACAATATGAAACATACATATAATAATAGCCAGCTTCCTCATCCCATACTATATAAGGGCCTTCACCTGTTCCACCATAACCGCCTGAAATTCTCTTTCCTAAATATGGGTCTGATGCTGTTCCATCTGACGCATTTGTATCTAACGAATATGTATAAGTGTAATCTCTAAGTCCTGTCTCATTGTCAAGCTTAAGGACAAAAAGTCCTCCAAACCATGAGCCATATACCATCCAAAGCTGTCCATTTTTATCATATAATACACATGGATCAATGGCATTTGTACCGTAATACCACCACCCCTGGCTTGTATATCTTGATACATCAGTTGAACCTGTTACCTTTTTATAATCTGTCTGATTAACATCATCAGCTGTCGTCATACCTGAATATACAACTGTTCCTTTATATGTGTATGGTCCTGCTATATTGTCTGCTGTAGCCATAGCAATTGATGAATAATGGTTATTTCCATTCATACTCATATACATACACCACTTGCCCATATCTTTGTTGTATATTACATCAGGTGCCCAGAGATTTCCGTTTGGAGAATAATTTCCTCCTCTCGCTGACCAGCTCTGTGACTCTTTAAAAATATTAGCATACTTCGTCTGGGATGTAGCATTTTCCTGTTCAAAAAGTGTCCAGTTTATTAAGTTTGATGTGCTTGCAAAAGCTGTATGAGAACCAAAAATATACCATTTTTTTGTAACCGGGTCATACTCAATACTCGGGTCATGAACGGACACTCTTGAACTTACAGTTGTAAGCTTACCAGGAATAGTTACAACACCAAAATCTGTCACTCCTGTAGCTGTGCTACCTGAATTTCCCGAGCTACTTGTAGTAGTCTCCTCTTTCTTTGTTGTGGTCTCTTCCTTCTTTGTTGTAGTTTCTTTCTTTGTGGTAGTTTCCTTCTTTGTTGTGGTGTCCTCTTTCTTTGTTGTACCCTGCTCATTCTTAGATGTAGCTTCTGTACTGCTGCCATTCTCACCACTTACAGTAGTTGTCTCACCTTCCATACTTCCATCCTGCGAGCTTGTCTGTTCACCAGAAAGCTCCTGCGAGCTTTCTCCCTCTGCCGATGTGCCATTCTGTGTACCCTTCTCTGTTCCTTTTTCAGTACTATTTGTACCAGAACTTTCTCCACTTTCCTCTGCTACAGTAGTTGTATCAGATGTACCCTTTTCCTGACTATCCTCAGAACTACTACAGCCCACTGAAAATGCCATCATCACACAAACAGCGGTCGTCAATAAAATACGTCTCTTTCTCATAAACATATCCTCCTCGTATTTCTTTATATCGCATATTTTGTTTTATATTTTCCTGTTAAAAAAGATATTAAATAATTCTTTCACCACGATGCGTATGATATGATTTTACAATAAAGATTAGCGAAAGTCCAATATATTTCTTATTGTTAATATGGATTTAATATCTTTTTAATAAGTAAATTTAATCGAAGTTGCTTTGCAACTTCGATTAAATTAAAGGATGAGACAGCAAAACTATCTCATCCTAAAAATTCTAATATATTTATTTATTCATATAAGAATTAACCTCATCTTTTGATAATGCATAATCAAAGATATATACATCATCTACACAACCTTCAAAATATGGGTCTGCAACGAATTGGCTCTTTCCAATGTAATTTGAAGTTCCTAAATATTCCTCCGGCCATACACTCAACACTGTAGAACCTACCTTTTCTCCATCCACATACATAGTAGTTCTCTTGCTTGTGCCGCTAATTGTTATAGCCACATGTACCCAGTCATCGCGCTTTACTGTATCTCCGTTAATCATCTTCTCGCCATCATCGCTCATAGTCTGGGCAAATCTTAACTTATTTGTAGCTGCCATAGGAGAGAGGAACATATAATTTCTATTGTCATCTCCCAAGTCAAAAACTCTCTGCCACATTTGCAATTCTGATGCTTTAAACCACATCATTATAGTATATCCTTTGTATGCAGTTGCCTGCTCTGGAAGTTTTACAAAGTCATCCACACCATCAAGCTTTAATACATTACCGCGCTCTGCATCAGTGGTAATTTCTCCGCCATTTACTGTTGCATCTCCAACTGTGCCTACTATATCCTTTCCAGGTGTAGCTGTATCTTCAAAATCATATCCTCCAACTACATTTCCTGTTTCAGGTGCTTCCGGTGCTCCTATTTTACTTCCCCATAATGCTATATTATTAGAGCCTATAAGTGAGAATGTCATCGTCTCCTTATGTGATGCTGATTCATCAAACTGCTTAAAGAATACACCCTTATATGTAACTCCATCGATAACCATTGATGCGTAGTAAGAGCCATCCTTCTGTTCCCATGTTCCAGTTACATCACCTGAAATTGTTCCATCCTCATTTAACACTACTTCCTGTGTGCTCAACATGCCTGCAACTACATTGAATGTTACCTCGTTGCCGTGATTAATAAATTCGTAAGCTCCCACTATTTCAGACTTATCATAACCTGTTTCGCTTATCTTACTTCCAAGATACTCATATGGCGCTGTTACAAGCCATCCATCCTCATTTAAAAACTGCTGATGCACTCTTAACTGATGCCATTCTGAACCAGTGTTAAATCTTGTGTGATATATAAGGAATCTGTTTCCTTCATTATCTACTATAGCCGAATTATGTCCCGGTGACATATATCCGCTGCCAGAGCTGTCACCACCTGGTGCCCCTGACAATGAACTGAAGAAATAATTTCCCATTATCTTTATACCTTTTACAGCCTGGTTGTCACCTGCTGACACTCTGAGAGCATTATTACCGGCAGCATCAAGATATGGTCCGTCAATATTCTCTGAACGGAATAATCTCATCTGATATCCCGAAAATCCGTCTGTAGCATTAAGTCCACAATACGATACATACATATAGTAGTATCCCGCTTCCTCGTCCCAAACAATGTATGGACCTTCACCAGTTCCACCAAATCCACCTGAAACTCTCTGTCCTAAGTATGGATCAGATGCAGTGCCATCTGTTGCATCCTCGTCTAACTCATATGTATAGCTATAATCTCTTAGTCCAGTCTCGTTATCAAGCTTAATCATAAATAAACCGCCAAACCATGATCCGTAGACCATCCAAAGCTGTCCATCTTTATCATATAAAACGCATGGATCTATAGCATTTGTTCCGTATCTAGGCCAAGTACCCTCCACATATCTGCTTACATCTGTAGAGCCTGTTGCCTTTTCATAGTCTGTCGAGGCAGCTTCTTCACTAGTCTTAAATCCCGAATAAACAACTGTACCTTCGTATGTGTATGGTCCGGCAATGTCATCTGCTGTTGCCATTGCTATAGATGAATAGTGATTGTTACCATTCATACTCATATACATACACCACTTACCCATATCTTTATTATAGATTACATCAGGTGCCCAAAGATTTCCATTTGGAGAGTAATTACCTCCACGTGAAGCCCAGCTCTGCGATTCTTTGAATATGTTAGCATATTTTGTCTGAGATGCTGCATTTTCTCTCTCAACATATGCCCAGTTTATAAGGTTTGATGTCTTTGCAAATGCAGTATGTGAACCAAAAATATACCACTGTCCTGTAGCTGGGTCATACTCAATACTTGGGTCATGTACTGACACTCTGCCACCGGCATTTGTAAGTTCACCTGGTATTTGAACCACACCAAAGTCTGTCTCATGCTTTTCCTTTTGTTCGTTATTTCCTTCTGCCTCTTCATTACTGCTACATCCTGCCGCTGCTGTCACAAGCATACCTAATACAGCTGCAAGCAAAAATCTCTTCTTTTTCATAATTCCCTCCAATTTTTTGTGCAGTTTTTATATACAAACTCGAAACAAATATATAATCACCCACCTTACTACAAATAAATATAACCTGGAAATATTCTTTACTCGCAGTATTTTATTTATATATTTATCACGGTATGTATGTGTTGATTGTACAGTACACAAATTTAAAAGTCTATGGAATCTCAGATTGTTAATAGCAATTTAACACCTTCTTAATACCCCTACAAATTATTTAATGATAGTGTCATTAAATCAAATCGTAATTGCTTTGCAACTTCGATTAAATCAAAAAGGTTAGAAGTCAAACATAACCTCTAACCTTTTATATCTCCTATATTTTTTCGTGAACAAGTTTTTTAAAAACCTGACCTCGCTCCTCGAAATTCTTAAATATACCGTAGCTTGCCGCTGCCGGTGACATTACACATGATTTACCCTTTGATGTAACTTCCTTTGCAACCTTCACTGCTTCCTGAAGATTGGAAACCAATACAATCCTCTCCTTACTCTTGAAATCAGGATAATTTTCCTCAATTTCTTTATATATTCGCTGACCTGTTGCCTCCATAAGAATAATATGCGGCACCTTACATTCAGATAAATATTTCTCGAGGCTTTCATAGCTTATACCTCTATCCATGCCTCCTATTATGACACTGTCAGCATCTTTAAGCGTATTCAGAGCTTGAATAGTTGTCTCATCTATTGTTGATATAGAATCATCATAAAACGTTATACCATCAACAGTTCCTATATTTTGTAGTCTGTGAGGCAATGGCTCATATGTTTTCAAAGCCTCCTCAAACGTATTATCATCAATATTAAGATACTTTGCTATACCATAAACAACTGCTATATCATAATAATTGTGATTGCCCATAAGCGGAATGTCATCTACCGGAATTTGATATGATAAATTTGTCTCACCAAGCTTATTTGACTTTATATTTATAACATTATCCTTCACATAAATATCTGCGTCCTCATCTCCACAAACATCCATCGCCCCTACGGTAATCACTTTTGATTTGGCATCCCTCGGACTAAGCTCCTGCTGACAGAATAATATATCGTCTAAAATCTGATTCCTATATATATTTTCCTTAGCTGCCACATATTTTTCCATAGTTCCATAATGGTCTAAATGTTCCTCATGAATGTTAAGCAGCACTCCTATATATGGCGATACTGTGGCATACTCAAGCTGATGACATGAAAGCTCCACAACAAGCAATGTTTCCTTATCTATGTCCCTCGCTATGTCGAACACCGGAATTCCTATATTTCCCGCAAGTAATGCCTTTTTTCCTGCCATCTTTACGACGTGATACATAAGTGTCGTAGTTGTGCTCTTACCCTTTGTACCTGTTATTCCAATAATCTGATTTTTGTATGTCTCAAAGAATATATCCATCTCAGACAATATCTTACATGTATAATAATCTTTTTCCTTATCTAAGACTATTCCGGGACTTTTGAAAATCACATCGAAATCATTTAAATTTTTCTGATAGTCTTCACCTGTTATAAGCTGTATTTTATCTCCATATTTTGCATTAATATCATCAGGCAATGTGACTGGATTTAAATCTAAGATAGCCACCTTAGACGCCGTATTGTCCTCTAAAATCCATGGTAATGTAGCCCTGCCCTCACGACCAAAGCCTAAAATACCTACAGATTTTCCTTCTATATGCTTACGAATAGTCTGTCTCATAGCTATCCTTCCCTTCTTATAACCATCTATGATTTACGATTATTTTTTTTAACAAAATATGAGAGCGTTCTACTTTATGCCAAGCTTTTCTAAAAGCTCTACATATTTAGCCGGTATCAAATGTCTCTCGTCATAAAATGTATTAAATGTCTCACACTGTGAAAGATTTTTTTCATATAATCCCTTTTCTTTGTATAACTCAAAGAGATATGGGAGCTTATCGCCCTTGTTAAATCCTGTATCAAAGTCTCTAATAGTAAGTGTTATAGCTGCATTTATTTCATCTCTGCTGCCTACACATTCAAAAGGCTTCTCCTTTTCCATGCCGATAAGCTGTGAAAAATAAAACTCCATTTCCTTATCATCAGCCATATTTCTTCCAAATATCTCTGTAAGTCTCCTCTGAGATAAGAATGGTGATAAAATTAACCATACAAAGAGGCACTTAGGACAATGTCCACACCAGATATCCTCCTTGCTTCCCACGTTACAGCTTCTAAAAATATCGTGGTACTCTGTACACTTAGAGAAATACTTTGCAATCTGAAACTCACTCATAGGTCGAAGCAAACTAAAGTAGTATGTCCCACTGCCTATATACTTTTTCTCATACTGATGAAAATCATTTTCAAACTGAAAGCTCTTTGAATACTGATGATTCACATAGCTTCCTTCCACAGTGCTTTCATTGGCACTGGATTCATTTGACAAAACAATATACTTTAATCCATTTATATAAGCTGCGATTGTCGCTGAAAAGGCTACAATTGCAGAAAATGGCGTATGACCATTTAAATATCCCTGTTTATTTAGCTCAAGCATATTTTTGTCAAGGGTTCTACGAGCTGCTATAACTTTCTCCTCACCATATCCAGCTGCCTTATATGTTTCTATGGTTGCACCTCTTGGATTTATAATATAACAATAGTTTGTGTCTTTTTCATCCTTTAAAATGCTTAATGTAAGTGCCGAATCCTTTCCTCCACCAATAGGTACAAGACATCCATTTAAAGAATCTGACACATATTTCTCATCTTCTATCTGTTCCTCTGCACCTTGTAGTGATGCTTTTTCTATATCATCATACTCTATGACAATATCCATAAAGTCCGCTTCATTCTCCTCTATTCCATTTGTATAATAAAACTCACCAAGACCATTAAAATACAATGATTTCCACCAATTAATCATATCTTCATCAAGATATCCACATTTTATAATTACCTTAGGTGGACAGGCAATCTTCCAATAACTAATAAGTTCAACTAAGCCCAAAGAGAACACCATCTGTCTGAACTTTCTCTTGTTGCTAAATAATTCACTACCATTATTCTTTTTTGGAAACGACCATGTAGGTGCAAATTTTGATAATCCCGGCACTTCAAAGTCGTATACTATATTTATTTTTTCATTATCCTCTGTTATATTGTATCCGCCATATATAAATGTCTGGTATTTATCTCTAAACTCTTTATATTTCTGCACTCCTAATCCTCCCTATTATATAGCAATTCGCAGACAGATTATGTCTGCGAAAAGACTATATATTATACTATAATATTCTCACTATTTAGAACTAATACTAATATTAGCAAATCTCATGAATCCATCCCTTTGGAGCTTCTATTCTGCCCATCTGGATACCTGTAAGTGTGTCATAAAGCTTCTTTGTCACTGGTCCCATATCACTCATACCACTTGGGAAGCAGATTTCCTTACCGTGGTCTACTACCTTTCCTACTGGTGAGATAACAGCTGCTGTTCCACATAAACCACACTCAGCGAAGTCTTTAAGCTCGTCTAAATACACTTCTCTCTCCTCTACCTCAAGACCTAAGTAATCCTTGGCAACTATCATAAGTGAGCGGCGTGTAATTGAAGGAAGAATACTTGATGACTTTGGAGTAACAACCTTATTATCCTTTGTGATAAATAAGAAGTTTGCTCCACCTGTCTCCTCTACCTTTGTTCTTGTCTTTGGATCAAGGTACATATTTTCATCATATCCCTCATGATGAGCTGAAACAATTGGATGTAAGCTCATTGCATAGTTAAGTCCAGCCTTTATATGTCCTGTTCCATTTGGTGCTGCTCTGTCGAAATCACTAACTCTGATTGTCAAAGGCTTCACTCCACCCTTAAAGTATGGACCAACTGGTGTTGTAAAGATTCTAAACTGATATTCCTCAGCTGGCTTTACACCGATAACAGGTGATGAGCCAAACATATAAGGTCTAATATATAATGTTGCGCCTGAACCATATGGTGGCACATATGCCTGATTTGCTTTAACTACTTTTGAAACAGCCTCAACGAACTTATCCTGTGGATACACCGGCATCTCAAGTCTCTTACAAGAATCTTCCATACGAGCTGCGTTTAAATCCGGTCTAAATGTAACGATACGACCATCTTCTGTTGTATATGCCTTCATACCCTCAAAGCATGTCTGTGCATACTGTAATACACCAGCACACTCGCTCATCTGAATCATAGGATCTGCCACTAATGCGCCTTCATCCCAAGCTCCATTTTTATAATTTGACACAAATCTCATATCGGTATTTATATATCCAAAACCTAGATTTGACCAGTCAATATTCTTCTTTTCCATAATCCATACTTCCTTTCTATGGCACCTTCCTACATATGCCTCATTTCCTTCAAGTTTAGCACTTTTGCATCGCTACTGCAACATAAAATTTGCGTTCCTTAGCGGAGCGTTTTTTGTTATATAGGAAAGTTCCTAGAACTTTCCTATATAACAAAAAAAGAGGCTACCTTACGGTAGCCTCAAATAGTAATCTTTATTAAATTACTGAGCAGCCTCAACGCCTGTCTTGCAGTCCTTGTTACCTAAGTTGTAAAGTGTAGCAACCTGACCTGGTGTAAGAGCTGTATCATATACATAAAGATCATCTACATATCCCTTAAGGATTGTATCCCAGTAGTTGATACCGAAGTATGACTGGAACACAGCACCTTCTGTTGGCTTCATGATGTTTGGAGCTAATGTAGCATCCCATGTCCACTCTGCCCAATATGTGTGATTTGTAAAGTTATCAGCTGAATCATAGTACTTCATACCGTTTACATAGTACTCAGCGCCTACATATGTAGCGCCAGTTACAGGGCTAACCTGCTCCTCACCTGTACATACGATAGTAACCATAACCCATTCTTTCTTACCCTTTACAGTGTTATCAAATGTTGCCATCCATGGCCAGCAATCTGTACCATCTGCAGCATCACCTGTCTCACTACGGCTCCATACCATAGGGAAGATTCTTCCGCCATCTGTTAATGTAGCATCGCCCCACTCACACTGTGTTACGTTGAACCATGTTACATTGTTTCCAGAGTTATCTACTCTGTGCATGTTGTAACCTACCTGAAGTGTAGGACCAAATGTAGCTAATCTCTCAGCGTTCATCCAGAATGAAACTGTATACTGATCTGTGTTTGTTGGCTTAAGACCAAGATCAAGACCAAACTTACCATCAATGAAGAGGCACTTACCAACAGGTCCTTCCTCGTATGTTAATACAGCATCTGTTGCATCAACGATATCAAAGTTTGCACCGTCTCCTGCGCTATCAGCTGCCTTTGTAGCCTGTGTTACAGCCTTGTAACCTTCATCTACTTCACCATCAAATGTGATGTGAGCAAATGGCTGAGCTGGAAGCTCTTCTGGTGTTGCTAATTCTGGTGTTGGTGGAACAACTTCTGTTGGCGCATCTGCACCTGTTGTTGTCTGACCAGCTGTTGTTTTCTCGTTCTTTGCTGTTGTTGTCTCCTTATTATCATCAGCGCCGCCACATCCTGTTACAGATACAGCCATAACTGTTGTAAGAAGAATTGCAAGTAACTTCTTTTTCATTTTGTAATGTCCTCCTTTAAATATTCTTAAAATATTTATAACAATATTTTAAAGTATTTGATTCATATTGTCAACATAAAAAATGCAAAACGACCACGTTTTTTCACGCGGTCGTCTGCTGTAAATCTCTTAATTATTTAAGTATATTTCTAATTACTCATTAATATCAATACCGAAGTACTCCATCATAGCTTCTGCATGGTATGCGTTAGCCTGTGCTGTAGCCTCATCTGCATAGTCTGCAGCCTTAGCAGCACCTGTATCTACTAAGTTGTGGATACCGATTGAGTTAAAGTACTGATCACAGAATGTCCAGTAACCTGGAATTGCTAACCAACCAAATGGTACAGGACGGATACAATTTGCGAAATATGTATCCCAGTATTCGTCGTTCTCTGTTCCATCATAGTAGAATTCCTTGTATGCTGCCCAAATTTCCTCATCTAATGTGATAGGAGCTGGAACTGAATCTCTGATAAGTGGGAGACCTGATGAGTTTGTGAATGATTCATCAGCATAGATCTTTAATCTCTCTGTCCAACCATCAACACCCCATCCCATCCACTTAAGAAGCTCATAAGCCTCTCTTGGATGCTCTGTTGTAGCAGAAATTCCACCGAAGTCAAGTGTAGCAATTGTATTAGCAACGCCCTCAACCTCTTCTACTGAAGGGATTGGATATGGAACGAAGTTAACACCTAAATCAACCTTGTATGCATCTGTATCAAAAAGGTTAAGGTATGTCCAGTAAGCCTCTGTCATAATAGCAACACGACCTGATGCACCTGCCCATCCATCCCAGTTGTCTAACCAGTCTTCCATAGCCTGTGTTTCTCTATCTGGAGCTACATAACCCTGAAGCTTAAGGTCAGCAAACTCCTGCTCACCTACAGCCCAAACGCTAAGATCGAATGTCTTTCCGTTGAAACCAAACTCACCTACGATATCCTGTGAAGCAGCGATTCCGTAGTAAGAGTCAAGTCTGTTGTATACACCTAAGCCATAGTAAGCTGGCTCAACTGTCTTATCTGTTGTCTGCTTAATAAGAGTGATCATCTCATCCCATGTCCAGTCAACTGTTGGCATCTCTAAGTTGAAGTGCTTAACAACGTTCTTATCAACAAAGATGATACCAGGGAAGAACTTCATAGGAGTTGCCCACTTCTGATCTGTGTAGAAGTAACCTAACTTTAACTCGTTAATAGTTGGAAGAAGGTTCTCGTTCTCCTTATCATGCTCCCAAAGCCATGTCATATCACCGAGAAGCTCGTTTGATAATGCAAAGTCACAGTCTGTGAACATGAAACAGTCTGGTGTCTCACCTGAAGATACCATTGTTGAAAGTGTATCATTTGAAACATTAGCTGTAACGTAAACAACGTTTACCTTAATGTTTGGATACTTTGCCTCGAATCTTCTTGCAAGTTCCTGTGTAAGAACTTCTGAGTCGAAGTTAAAGTATGTAAGCTCAATGTTTTCCTTTGTCATGTATGGGAGACCTGTATCAGGATCAATTTCCTGGTTAGCGAAATCCCATGCATCTTTGTTTTCGCCTTCGCCTTCGTCGTCGGGGCCGAATGCACAACCTGTTGCAAGGCCCATAAGCATTACAACTGCAAGAAACATACTTAATAATTTCTTAAGATTTTTCATTTTTTTTCCTCCTTAAAAATTTTGTGTTATATGGTGTTTGCAATTAACTTGCAAACGAATAAACCACGCAGGGAGAGGGCAGCCTCCCTACGGAATTATTCACCTGTGATACCAGTTCTATCAATACTCTCAACGAATTGTCTCTGTAAGAGGAAGTATGCGATAAGAAGTGGAAGTATACTTAACATTGTACCAGCCATCTGAATTGACTCGTTATTGTTAATCTGTACGCCTGTATTCTGCTGCGCCTGCATTGAACTATAGTTAGCGTTAAACTGCTGAAGCTTAACCATAAGTGTTGTCCAACCGCTTTCCTCAGCCTTTGTAAGACCTGTAACGAACATTTCTGTTAAGTATGACTCATTCCAATACCATACCATTGAGAATAAGAATACTGTAAGCATAGCTGGCTTAGCTGATGGAAGGGCAATTCTAAAGTATGACTTTATATAACCTGCACCATCAATCTGTGCCGCCTCGATAAGTACCTTTGGTACCATCTTGTAAAACTGATAGAAAATCAATATGAATATCTGTGCATTTAGACCCTGACCAAAAATTGCCGGAAGTATAAATGACCAAATATCACCAATGAGACCATAATCATTGTACATAACGTAAAGTGGCATCATTGTAATCTGTGATGGAAGTACAAATGTGAAAATAAGTAATCCCATAAGTACCTTCTTAAGTGGGAAATCAAATCTGGCAAAACCATAACCCACTATAGAACAGATAATAACATTAATTATTGTTGGTATACCACAAACAAGTACTGTATCGCCCAGTGTTGACCAGAACTCCATACTGTTTCCTGCCTGTACATAGTTATCAAGGTTAAATGTACTTGGTATCCAGTTGATTGATGAATCAAGCAGGTCATCAAGTGTCATAAAACTGTTTGACAACATGTAAAGAAGTGGATACAGGTACACGAATCCGATACATATAAGCAATGCATATACTGCAAACTGCTTTAAGAAACCTTCTTTTTCCTTTGAACCATATAAGAATTTGTGCACCTTTTCCTTATTGTAAGTGGGATGTTTGATATAGTTTATAAATCTACTAAGCTGCTTTTTTACGTTTCGCATTTCTCGCATCCCTCCTTCTTACTCTTCTAATAGCTCGAGCCTCTTTCTTGTCGAGCTTCTTCTGGCGTTTAATCTGCTTCTCATATACATCCTTACGTGTCATAAGAAGAAGTGCCATAATACCTATGATGAGAACCTCTACAACAGAGAATACCCATGCCATAGCCGAAGCATATCCATATCCCGATGTCTTCGCTGTAGCAGAACCCTTCATAGCATCCTTAATCATTACAATAACCTGATTCTGCTCGTTGTTTGATCTAAAGATAATTGTGTAAACAACGTTAAGTACAATCATTGGCTTGATAGTTGGAAGTGTAATCTTCCAGAAGCACTCCCATCCTGAACCACCGTCGATTCCCGCAGCCTCATAGAGAGATGAATCAATCTTCTGTAAAGCTGATAAGAAAATAAGAATCTGCACTCCGGAATACCAAAGTATTGTAATTATATTTCCAAATACATCTGCCACGGCATCAGTTACACCTTCAAATCCCTCAGGCATTATTGCCGCCAATGCGTTAGTAATTGTTTCAGAATCAATTGTTGCAATTGTTGTTGCTCCCTGACCAACCAACATGTTCATAACAGGACCGCTGGCAATAATAACCGGCAGGAAGTAAATTGATCTAAACAGACCTCTACATCTAATCTTTCCATTAAGGAACATCGCAATAATAAGCGCGAATACAACGATAATAGGTGCTGTTATAAGCGTCTGAGTTATATATGATACAATCTGTACAGGGAATTCTGCATCCTCTGTAAACATTGTAATATAATTTTCAAACTGTTTAAATTCAATCTTCATACCTCTTGCAGTGAACTTAATTCTTGCAAGAGAGTACTGGAAGGAATTAATCAATGGAACAAGCTTAAATACGATAAGACCAATTACCCAAGGTAAGACGAAACATACACCTGCGATGGCATCTCTTCTAGCAATTTTTCCAGGTTTAATTTTCTTAGGCTTTGCAGCCTTTTTTACCTTCTTTTCTTCATTACTCATTGCCATCACCTACCTTATAAGACATTCCGTCAATCTGTACTCCATCAACTAAAACTTCACCTTCGTTATAGTTAACATATACTTTAACGCCGTTGCTGTATGTTACAACCATCACATTTTCTACAGGCTCGCTGTGGTCTGTGATAACTGCTCCATCAACCTTAGCATTAAAAGCGCTTAACTCGTTTGCATAGTCGATAATTTCCTGCTTATATACACTGTACTTTGAACTGTATATGTCAGCTGAGTTAGTGTAGATAAGCTGTGCTGAATCCTCATATGTAATGTAGAACGATGGGAACATTCCTGTTTCTACAAGACGTAAGAAGAACTGCTGTTTATTTGCTTCAAAGTTTACATACTCTGAATACATTGGAACAACACCCTTTAATGCAATTGCGTAGAAAGGTACTTCCTCTGATGAGAATATGTACTTTGATGATGAAGATGGCATATCTACCATAGCATCTGTATACTTCCAAAGGTATGCAAATGGCTGCTCAAGCATAAGGTCCATCTTTTCATCTGCTGCTGCAATAGTCTTTTCAAACATTTTTGCTGTTTCAAGACGTGTATAATGTGTTCCACTGTAATAGTATGAGAATAATGTGTCTGTAA
Source organism: Lachnospiraceae bacterium (assembly GCA_017440045.1). GTDB lineage: Bacteria > Bacillota > Clostridia > Lachnospirales > Lachnospiraceae > SVEL01. The sequence goes on along the minus strand of JAFSIA010000027.1, from coordinate 46,162 downwards.
TACCTGCAAGAGTCATTGCATTTACACCTTCAGCAGTGTATTCACCAACCATACCATTAACAACTGTCTCACTCTTTTCAGGAGTCATATATTTCATTGACTCATATACATCCATATAAATGGTCTGCTCAAATGTTCTCTTATCAACTCTCTTGATTACATTGAAAGTTGTATCTGACTCATCAGGATTAATCTTGAGTGATTCCTGATAAAGAGAGAACTTAATATCTGTAGACTTTAGTTCATCAATAAGCTTTGTAAGCTCATCTGTTCCACCTATATCACTGTCAGCTTCGTAATCAGTAATTGGAATATCCTGAAGTCCACCATCCTGCCAGCCCTTATAAACAGACACAATATCTGTTACGCCAGCTTCCTTTAACTCATCATATATCTCTCTGATATTCTCGATAGTAGTCATTGTAACTGTCTTTGTTGTTGTAAGCCAGTTCTCTCTCTCTGTACCGAGGAAATCAACTCTTGTATTATATGATGTGTCAAGGTCTAACTTTACAAGCTCATTATCAATAAGATAATCTCTGTATGCAACCGCAAGACCTGAATAATCTGCAGATTCGCCAGATACGAAACGGTAGCGAAGAACTACATCCATATGAGTTCTTTCTGTCTCATATCTCTTGATAGAACCTGTATTACCATTACTTGTTGGTTCCATGTAAAGTGTGTTAAATATAAATCTTACAAATGCACGGTTGTAATCAATCTTTGCACCGTTTGGAATTGCATTAATCTCAGCTCTCTTATCGCCTTCTTCAATGATTCCTAAATAACCAATCTCTCTGTCTGTATGAACCATTCCGAAAATTGGTGCCAAAATCTCTTCGGCATCATTTACCATCATGATTTCATCCCAGAGAAGGTCTGCTGACATAGTCTCTCTGAAACCGTCATCCTCTCCATAAACCATCTCGGCATAACCACTGGCAAATTTTCCTTCCTTATCCTCTAAAGTGATAAGTGAACCACTTCCGTCAGGAACAAACATATAACCTTCAACATCTCCAAGGTGTGTTGCTCCTAAGCAAGGATATACCGAAATAGCCTGAACAACATGTATTGCGCCTTCCTCAGGATCGCCATACTGCTCGATAGTGTTATCTGGGATAGCAACTACAACGTCTGTGCCTTCCAATGTTACATACATTGTAAACTTAATGCATAATTCGTAGAAATCAATTTCCGCTTTAAAACCATTAACAAGGTCTGTCATGTTTATTTTACGAGGTGTGTTTATAAGATCTGCAACAATCGAATCATTTGTACCTCTAATAAGCTCAACTCTGACACCTGACTGTAGGAAACCCTTCCACTCATCATTAACTGTTCCTTGGATTTCATCTACGGATGAATCCATAACCTCACCTGTAGCTAAATCCTTAACCTTAATAGCAAGAGATGAATCCTTAACATAAAGTTCATGAGTTTCACTCTTTGCTATAAGTCTATAATCTCCTATAGCACCTTCAAGTTTCTCTGTTGCCTCAACATACTTTGATACGTCAATCTTTGACTCGTATGGTGGCTTTGTATCTGCTGTATCAGTTGTAAAAAAGAGAATCAATACAACTATAACTGCAACAACGGCTACCGCTATAAGCTTGTTCACTATTCTTTTTAATATACTATCTTTCTTAGTTTCCAAAGCGATACACCGCCTCTCCCTTTATTGCACTGAAGAAGTCAAATACCTGACCCCATAATACACCTAAGATGTAAGCAATCAATACTACAATCAGTGCACAGAATAATGTTAATAAGATAACCTTGATGGTCTCTTTCATTGTGTAATTGTTTATCTCTTTGATAGCTATTACTATGAGTGTGAGTATCCACACATACATAATAGTTTCTGCAAGTGAGATAAGGAATATCTCGTTGTGTGTAACAACATGGCTAAGAGCTACAATACCAATCTCTATAAAGATATATGGTGTGAAGCAATATGCAAATGCACAATAAAGCTCCTTGAAACGGCCTTCACCATCATTGATTGTACATACAAGATAATTACATGCTGTCAATAAGACAAATACTATCGCAAGTAATCCAACATCTGTAACGATATCGTACTCTCCCTCTCTTACTCCATTCTGAGCCTTGATAAGGAAACCACTTAAATACTTACCAACCAAGTACATTAATGCTGTACCTGCAAGTACTGTATTTGCTACAAGATATGAGTTTTTACCCTCTCTTCTAACTGCATAACAGCCATCAATTGGGTGCTTGATAAATCTAGCGCCATAACGAACGCCCATCATATATTTACTTTTAGAGATTTTCTCAAATTTCTTATAGAACTTATCAAATTTACCCTTATCTCTAAAGTACTTATATATTTTAAGAAGTACATAAAGAACAAGTATTACTCCTACTGCTGTAATAATATTCTCCTGTAACCATGTATTTCTTATCTCCCAGAATGCTGTTGAATATGTATCAGCATCCTTAGCCAGCTCTGCATAGTAAAGAGCTGTCTCATAGTCTCTCTCCATAAGGTAGGCCTTACCCATAGCCTTATTTGCATAATCGAAAAGGCTGTTCATTGTAAGTACTTCCTCAAGTGGAGCCTTACTTTCCTCATAACGTCCGTCTGAGTAAAGTTTAAGTGCCTCGTGAAGCTTATTTGTAAACTCTGTTGGCTCAAATACCTGTACTCTCTGAGCTGCTACGTCAAGGACGTAAACTCTGTTATTGCTATCTACCTGAATAGCTGAAAGTGTCTCTGAAAGACCGATTCTCTGATTTCCATCGTCCTTTCCACCAAATACGAAGAGGAGCTCACCAAGTGAGTTGTACTCGTATATATAACCACTCTGTGATGCCACGAAAATATTGTCATACTGACCTGTTGCAACAGCAGCAGGAAGCTCTTCGTAAGCATCAGCCTCAATCATATTTGTACCAGCGATGTTTAACTTCTTAAGAGTATCATACATCTCACCACGAGTAACTGTATAAATAAGGTTTTTATCATCTATAGCCAGGTTATCTGGTGTAGGTGGCATATTCGACGCCTGTCTTGCTCTAGCCTCATCCGAAAGAAGAAGTCTCTGTAAGATAACTCTAAGAGATACATCTGTGGCATTTGTACCGAAGTATCCAAGGAATGAACCATTTTCATCCTCTGTCATCTGTACAATACCATTTCTGTTCTTCTCACAAATGATGAACATTACTCCACCATGGTTAACTACAATCTTAAGTGGTAAGAACTCCATATCATCACCATAAAGTGGATGATCCGGCTTTGTTATTTTCTTCTCAAAGTTTCCGTCCTTATCAAAGATGAAGATAGCGTTTGCATCTCTATCTGCTACATATATTCTACCTTCTTCTGTAACATAAAGACCCTTTGGATTGATAAATTCTTCGTATGCAATCTGGTCTATATACTGACCATCAAGAGTTGAAATAACGACTCTTCTTATGTCATCTCCTACAAGTCCTGCATCGAGGATATACATCTTATCTCCTCTAACGCACATATCCTGTGGGCTCTTAAGGATGATTCCGCCAGTGCCTTCAGGATCTTCAACATCCTCACCATATACAATCTTTGTAATTGTCTGGTATGGCTCGTAAGCTGTCTGTGTCTCATTTATGGAACCATATCCGTCAATTGTAAAAGTCTTGTATGGTGATTCTGCCTGTACACTTGTAACTGTTGTTCCAAGTATCACGGCAGCCAAGGCTACCACAGATACTGATTTAAAAAACTTTCTCATGTGGCACCTCCTACTTAATACCTGAATGCGCCATTGTATTCATAATACTACTCTGAAGAATAATGAATAATACTAAGTTAGGCACAAACATTATGAGTGATGCTGCAGCCTGCATACCTTGACCGGCTACAGTATTGTTTGCATTTGCAACTGTGTTCATATAGAAAGTCAACGATTTCATCGACTCTTTATTGATATAATAATTTGATGTTTCCATATTAGCCCAAACCTGCTGGAAAGTCATAATCGCACCTGTAGCGATAGCTGGCTTTGTAAGTGGGAGTACGATTGTACGGTAAACCTTAAACTCAGATGCACCGTCAATATACGCCGCCTCAATCAGCGAATCCGGGACACCGTCGACGAACTGTTTTATAAGGAACAGTACGACCGGTATTGGAATAAGTGTTAAAATATGTGCAAAATATGTGTCTGTAAGCTGTAAATAGTTTACAGTCAAATATCTTGGAATAGCTACAGCAACAGGAACGAACATAAGCGCTGCCTGGTTGATGTTAAGCATTGTTGTCTTACCTTTAAATCTCAACTTTGACAATGCGAACGCTGCCATTGTAGAGAAGATAATTCCGAAAAATACTACGCTACCTGTGATGATAACACTGTTGAAAACGTAACGGCTCATTGGAATACCTGATGTTCTAGATACCTTCATAAGCTTTGAGAAGTTTTCAAATGTTGGCTTATACACGAAAAACTGTGGTGGGAAAGCGAACAACTCATCAATAGGCTTTAATGCGTGGCAAAATATGAAAATAATTGGTAAACCTGTAAGTAATACGATAGGAAGTACAGCTAGAATAAGCTTCAACTGACTCTTTTCAAATTTACTAGGGTTTACTCTATGTCCCTTGTAAGCCATTTTCCTACCTCCTACTCTTTCTCAGCAAATAATGCATTTGCTACTCTACTGAATACCATAACCAGCAACAAGAGTACTACTGAAACTGCTGCTGCATAACCCATCTCGTAACGGATGAAACCGTAATCCTCGATATGGTTTACAATAAGCTGTGCTGAATATCCAGGTGTTGGATTTCCGGCAAGCTGTGTACTGATTGCACCGTTCTGGAATGCGTTTACGATAGCCATAACCGCTGCGAAAAGCATCTGTGGCTTCATGCTTGGTACAGTAATATAAATCATTTCCTGGAAACGGTTCTTTACACCGTCGATGGCTGCGGCTTCATATAAACTCTCATCGGCATTTAACATACCGGCAAGGATAGCTAAGAAACCTACACCCATACTTGACCAGAGACCAATGATAATAACAATTATCAAAAGGTACTGCTCACTTGCGAGCCAAATGATTGGCTCTGTGATTACGCCCAAGTTGATTAACCAGCTGTTGATATAACCTGTCTGGTCTCCTGAGAACATAATCTTCCAAAGTACTGTCATCGCTACACCACCTGTCATAGTTGGTGAGTAAACAATGAGGGCGAATACTGTACGAACACCTCTGGTCATCTGTGACAGTGCCCACGCTACAAGGAACGAGAGCACATATCCACCAGGACCTACCGCAACAGCGAATATGATAGTATTCATAAGTACTTTCTTCATGAATATTGTATCACTTGTTATCAAAGTGATGTAGTTGTCAAATCCAATCCATTCAGGGAACTGCAATGTATCGAAGTTTGTAAATGATAAGATAATTGCCATTCCGATTGGGATTATGATGAATAATACAAACAGAAACGCAAAAGGAAACATAAAGGTGTATCCAGCTTTATTCTGATTTTCCTTTGTAGCGAATTTCTTTTTTCTTTTAGGCTTATTAACTCTAGCCTTCTCAGCTTCCGGCTTAACCACAGTCTCTGCAACTGTAGCATCAGCAGTAGCTGTCATAACTGCTTCGCTCATATCGCTTCTCCTTTCTTTTATTCAGATAATCCTAATATCTCTTTTACTTTTTCCATTGTAGGAATCTGGTAAGTACAATTTCCGTCTTCATCTATATATCCGAACTCTTTCATCTTACGAGTTGTCTCTCTATCAATCTCAACGATTGCCTCATCAACTCTTGTACGAAGCTCGTGTCCGTTTACTACTACGTCAACGAATGCGTTACTTAACTCTCTCTCAAGCATATATGTACCTGGAATTCTTGGAACCTCAAGTACCCATGCTGCCTGCTCTAAAATAACCTGCTTATCGCTTGTTGCCCATGGAAGGTTTGCAAATGCTTCAATGTTGGCTGTGTTCCAAATAAACTCACTACCATACATAATCTGGAGCATCTCACCGAACTCCTGCTGAACCTCAGCACTAGTCCACCACTTTACATACTCCCAAGCCTTAAGCTCTCTCTCATCATCTGTGTGGAACATAATTGTACTTGTACCACCACCAGCAACATATCTAGAATCAGCCTCGCCATCCTCATCAAGGTCTACACCAGGAATCATAGCGATTTCCCAAGAGTTTGCAATCTCAGGAGCGGCATTCTTTATAAGGTTATACATACCATAGTCACCAATACCAATTGGAATATCACCATTTCTGAAATGCTGATAGAAACTTGGTATATCAATATCTAAGTTATAAATTGTAAATAAATCTGTAAGTGTTGTGAAACCATTTACAGCCTCTTCTGATCCAAGGGCACATGTTCCATCCTCATTGTAAAGGCTGGCATTATTCTGAAGAAGAATAGGTGTTGTACCATGGAAGTTTCTCATAGCTGTCATACCAGCTGTTGGATAATAGAAGCCCAAACCTCTAGTCTGTAACTCTGATGCAAGATCCTCTACATCCTTGATTGTATCAGGAACCTCAAGACCTAACTTATCCATAATATCTGTTCTATAGAACATTACCCAGAAGTTCATTGTCTCTGGCATAGCATAAATGCTGTCACCAATTGTAGCTGGAATATGAAGACCAGGTGAGAATGCTTGCGCAACTTCCTTGAAGTCATCATACTGTGTCATATCTACCAGCGCACCACGAACTGCAAGCTCGAATGGCAGAGCATAGTTAAGACCTGTAGCAACGTCCGGTGAATCACCAGATGCATTTGCAAGTACCAGCTTGTTAGGGTCTGGCATAAGCGACAAGTCAACCTCTATACCTGTCTTTGGTGTGAAGTCCTCATCAATAAGCTTCTGCATAATCTCAAGGTATGACTTTGGCCAGTTTACCCAAACCTGAATATGGTCTGTCTCACCACTGTCTAATGAGTATGCCTGCTTTGTGAATGAATAGAAGAAACGCATAATTGAGTTCCAAAGGCTTGTAAAGAAACCTGTCTTAGATGGCAACTCTGCCTCTTCCTGGTAAATATATATTCTATCTATAGCAGTCTTGTTTGCTAATAATGTGTCTACAACGTTTGCAAGGTACTGGTTTGCTGAATTTGTTCCTGTGAGCTCTGCTACTCTGTATGCAAGCTCATCAATATTATCTGCCAAATCGTTAAGTGTTGTCTTTGCAATATTAAGTGAAGAAAGAGCAGCAACTTCGTCGCCGTCTGTGTAGATTCTCGCACTCTTCTCTAATGCATCAAGCTCGTCAACCCAAGCTCTAAGTCTCTCCTCAACATTTGGAATGTACTTCTCAATCTTTAAGTCACGGTACTTATCTTTGTTTGTACCAGCAAGCTTTGTAATTTCAAGAGATAAATCATTAACGCCGTTCATGATTCTGTCTACAGCCTCAAGAATGTAACGAATGTTATCAATTGTAATTGTGTATGAAATAGTATGTACACCAGGCTCAAGGTAAACACTCATCTTATTACCATCAGCATCTACCATTGTGCTTGTAGTATAACTTGTAGCCTCTGCAAAAGCGTATGATGAAAATTCCTTATTTGGAATCTTTCCATCGATTCTTACATCCATAAATACAGGGAAGCCACTCTTGTCTGACTGACGATAGTTAGCTGCGATATAATAATATCCAGCCTCCTTAACCTCAAATTCATAATTAACTTTCTGGCCCGCTGTCTTAAATGAATCAGCATCTATTGTGTTTAACTTAGAATACTTAACCTCGTATGGGAAAACACCTGAATCAAACTCTGCAATAGAGTGGATAGCTGAATCATTACGTGAAGCAAAATCTTCACCCTGAATTGTAATAATTTCCTTACCTTCAGCCTTCTCACTGCCTTCATACTCAGGAACCTCTGTAACAGCCTCAAGCTGAATATCTCCTAAGAAGAACTTTCCTTCTATAATCTCAAGCTCTATTGTATGAGTTCCGGCCTCAAGCTGTAACTCAAAAGGAGTTGAATATCTGTAGCTGGCATCCATAACATACTTACTCTCCCACTGGAATACCTTTGTAGGAAGTGTAATAATCTCATTGCCATAACGGTCAACTTCAGCTTCGCCTTCATTTACCCATGTTGTCTCAAACTCAAGTCTTCTCATCTCGTAGAATGGATATTCTCCATCTACCTTCATACCAAACTCAATTGGAAGAATCGACTCATCATTTGACATGTAGTTAAACTTAACAAAGTATCTAGCTGTCTTAGGTACTTCTATTGTAAGCACCGCCTTATCACCTATATCAAGTGAAAGTCCATTCTCTGTTGTAAGTTCGCCGTCTCCCTCTGTGTAAATATCTGACATAGAAAGATTAACAGTTTCTCCATCATAGATTGGTGCTGTGTACTTCAAGCTTACCTGAGTATAATTGTTGCTGATCATCTCAGTAACAAACTCGTCGGATGTATAGATATAATCCTTAATATCCTCGTTTGTAACGGTCTTTGCCGACACATCGACAGGAGTGTTACAGACGCAAGAAGCGCACAAAACCAATGCTAAAGTTTTCTTAAGCATTGTTTTTCTCATATTTCCCTCCATATTTTATTCAAACCAAAACCTGCACATAACCTGTCTAAAGTCCCACCATAGAATTAAAGAATGTCAAAAATTAATAAAGTTTGAACTTGTTAACATTTTGTACATATTATATATATAACACATTCGTATATAAAAGACAAGAAAATTTCACAATTTTACTCTTGTTTTTTGTAACATTTTACTAGTTATGCCACATATACGTAGATACATTTTCAACAAACACAACATATCGTATCTGCACATTTTTTATACATATTAGTAACTTTATACTATTTATAAGAGCATCTGTATTTGAAAATTACATTAGCCAGTCGTATCAAGCTTAATACCCCCGCTGATACAAATCCAATGATAAGGATAGTTTCTACCTCTACATATATTATAGAGTTCATAATAAATGTGAAGATAAATAAAAAAGCAAGCGAATATAGTAAATAAACTACATACATAATCACTGCCCACATTACTTCTAATAGCAAGTCTTTTGCTGCCACCTTGTTAGTACTTGGCATATTTTCACTTCTCCCTTCTTAAGAACATTATATTCATTATCTCATTCTAGTTTATTTGCCTCAAAAAAGCAATAAAGTTCACAAATAATTCTTGATTACTTTCTTGAAAGTATAACCTGCCTGTGTTATTCTTAAATATACTGTTAGCATAGATTATAAATTGACACACATTATAATAGGAAGGAACTCGTAATATGTATATTATTGTCGGTTTAGGAAACCCTACTTCAAAATATGATAAAACCCGCCACAATGTAGGCTTTGATACTATCGATGCCCTTGCAGAGAAATTATCTATAAACATAAATAATGCAAAGCACAAATCGCTTTGTGGTTCAGGCTATATAGGAGGCGAAAAGGTTATACTTTTAAAGCCACAAACCTTTATGAATTTAAGTGGCGAGGCTGTTATAGATGCTGTCAATTTCTATAAATGTGACCCATCAACTGAACTTATTGTCATATATGATGATATTAGTATGGAGCCTGGAAGGCTTCGCATGCGTGGCAAAGGCAGCGCTGGTGGTCATAATGGTATCAAAAATATTATTGCCCATTTAGGTTCAGAAAATTTTAGACGAATAAAAATTGGCGTTGGCGCCAAGCCAGACGGATGGGACTTAGCAAACTTCGTTCTAAGCCGTTTTGATACGTCTGAGAGAAAGTATATTGACGAAGCTATAAACAAGGCGTGCGACGCCCTAACAACAATTGTTAGTGACAGCTTCGAAAAGGCTATGAACCTCTATAATAGTTAATATTTGAAGGAGTTTATATGTTAGACGCATTATCAAAACCCTTCTCCTCCCTCGAGGAGCTTAACAGGGTACGAGAACTGCAAAAGAAAGGCCCTTGTAATCTACAGGTAACAGGTTGTATTGATTCCGGTCTTGTTCATATGATGAATCTTACCTCGGATGGTTTTTTGCATAAAATCATCCTTACTTTCAGTGAGCAAAGAGCTCAAGAAATCTATGACGACCTTAGATTTTTTGACAAAAATGCCTACTACTATCCTGCAAAAGATTTGATTTTTGGTGGCGCTTACGTACAGGGCAAACACCTTGTAACCGAGCGTATCCGCGCCTTAAGACCTATATTAGATGGTTGTCCTGCCACCATCGTAACTACAATAGACGCATTGATGGATAAGCTTGCTCCATCCTCATTTTTCAAAGATTCCTCATTAGCGATTGATAATGACAGCATCATAGATGTGGATGCATTATCTGTAAAGCTAATATCTATGGGTTATGAAAAGTGTAATCAGGTTGAAAGTCCGGGACAATTTGCCATTCGTGGAAGTATTATTGATATATTCTCTCTTATAGAGGAGGTTCCTTTCCGAATAGACCTTTGGGATGACACTATTGATTCATTAAAATCCTTTGACCCTGCCAGTCAAAGAACTATAGAAAACCTTGACGCCATAAGCATTTACCCTGCTACAGAGTTCATATTTACTAAAAACATGCAGGAAGCAGCCTTAGAAAACCTAAGAGCAGAGGCAGAAAACCAGGAGAAAACATTTAGAGAGCAGTTTAAAACAGAGGAAGCTCATCGTATCAAAACAAATACTAATGAATTCATTGATGCCTTTTTATATGCTCCGGATTCTGTATCTTTAGATACTTATGTCAATTTCTTTTATAGCGAGCCGGTATCACTTATGGACTATTTTGATTCTAAGAATACTATCTATCTGTTAGACGAGCCGGCTCGTATAGAAGAACACGCAAAATCTGTTGAAACGGAATTCAGAGAGAGCATGATAAATCGCCTGGACAAAGGATATCTTCTTCCTTCTCAGGCGGATATTATCTGGGAAATCAAGACTGTTTTTGCCAGAATCAACAAGGAAAATGCTATACATTTTACCACCTTAGAGCAAAAGCTTAAGGCTTTTTCTGTTGCAGAGACCTTCCATATGTCTATGCGCAATATCAACCCTTACAATAGCAGCTTTGAAACCCTTATAAAGGATTTAAACACATACAAGAATAAGGGCTTCACAATTGTTATATTATCTGGTTCAAAAACAAGAGCTTCACGACTTGCGTCAGACTTACTATATGAATATGGACTAAATGCGTTCTACTCTGATGACTCCACTTCGACATGCAGTCCTGGGCAGATACTTGTTACTTACGGAAATATTCACAAAGGATTTGAATATCCTTCCATAAAATTTGCAGCTATTGCAGAAACAGATATATTCGGTATCATAAAAAAGAAAAAGAAGAAAAAGAAATATACAGGTGAAAAAATTGGTGGTTTTTCAGACCTTTCTGTAAATGATTATGTTGTACACGAAAACCACGGTTTAGGCATATACAGAGGCATTGAAAAGATTACTGTTGATAAGATTGTTAAAGATTATATCAAGATAGAGTATGCCGACAAGGGAAATCTTTATATTCCTGCCACTCAGCTTGATATGATACAAAAATATGCCGGTCAGGATGCAAAAAAGCCAAAGCTTAACAAGCTCGGCACTCAGGAGTGGACAAAAACCAAGTCACGCGTCCGTGGCGCTGTCATGGATATAGCTAAAGATTTGGTTAAGCTATATGCTGCCAGACAGGCAAAATCCGGATTTATTTTTGAAAAAGACACTCTCTGGCAGAAGGAATTCGAAGAATTATTCCCATATGACGAGACCGACGACCAGCTCACTGCTATTGAAGATACAAAAAAAGATATGGAAAGTCGCAAGATTATGGATCGTCTTATCTGCGGTGATGTAGGATTTGGAAAAACCGAGATTGCTATAAGAGCCGCTTTCAAAGCTGTTCAAAGTGGTAAGCAGGTCGTATTTTTAGTCCCAACAACCATTCTCGCCCAACAGCATTATAACAATTTTGTTCAGAGGATGAAGGACTTCCCTGTGACTATTGAGTTAATGTCCAGATTCAGGACTCCTGCCCAGCAAAAGAAGGCAATTGAAGGGCTAAAGAAGGGCTTTGTCGACATAGTAATAGGCACACACAGAGTTCTATCAAAGGACATTAGTTTCAAGGACTTAGGACTCCTTATTATAGACGAAGAGCAACGTTTTGGAGTTACTCATAAGGAAAAAATCAAGCAGGTAAAAGAAAATATAGATGTATTGACACTTACTGCCACACCTATTCCACGTACTCTTCATATGAGCCTGGTGGGTATACGTGATATGAGTGTTTTAGAAGAGGCGCCTGTTGACCGTATCCCTATACAGACATATGTTATGGAATACAATGAAGAAATGGTCAGAGAAGCCATTGGCAGAGAGCTAGCTCGCGGCGGTCAGGTCTACTATGTATACAATCGCGTTAATAATATTGATGAAATCACTTCGCGTATTGCAAAGCTTGTTCCCAATGCCAATGTAGCATTTGCCCACGGACAGATGAGCGAGCGAAAGCTAGAACAGATTATGTATGATTTTATTAATGGTGAGATTGACGTACTGGTCTCAACAACTATCATAGAAACCGGTCTGGACATTTCTAATGTTAACACAATGATTATTCACGACTCTGATAAGTTGGGTCTCTCCCAGTTGTATCAGCTTCGCGGACGCATTGGTCGTTCAAACAGGACATCTTATGCCTTTCTTATGTACAAGCGCGATAAAATGCTTAAGGAAATCGCAGAGAAGCGACTTCAGGCCATTCGTGAGTTTACAGATTTAGGAAGCGGTTTCAAAATCGCTATGAGAGATTTAGAAATCAGAGGTGCCGGTAATATTTTAGGTGCCGAGCAAAGTGGTCATATGGAGGCTGTAGGATACGATTTATACTGTAAAATGTTAAATGAAGCTGTCCTTATTACCAAAGGTGAAAAGATGGAAAGCGATAGCTTTGAAACAAGCATTGACATTGATATAGATGCTTATATACCTGCTTCCTATATTAAAAATGAAATGCAAAAGCTTACTATTTATAAACGTATTGCAGCAATTGAAAATCAAGGTGAATATGAGGATATGCTTGATGAGCTGACAGATAGATTCGGCGAGCCACCAAAGGCTGTCATCAATCTTCTTAAAATTGCTCTTTTAAAAACCCGCGCTCACAGCTCGTATATATCAGAGATAAAAGGCGCCAAAAAACTCTTTAGAATTGATATGTATGATAAAGCTCCAGTGGATATAAATAAGATTCCAGCTCTTATTGAAAAATATCGTGGGGACTTGAAATTTGTACCTGACAAAACACCATACTTTACCTATGCTCCAAGATGTGCTATAAAAGATGATAAGCAATGCTTTGAGCAGCTTGGTATAATCATTGACAGTATACAGTCAATTATATATTAGTGAAAGGATACTTTTATGAAAGACTATATAAACATAAAACATGTTGGTATATGTATAGGTGCCTTAGCGCTTATCCTTATAGCAACTCTAATCATCATAAATATTGAGCCTTCTGAAGAAGCCAAATACAAAGAATATGCTAAAGAGACCACTCTTTTAACTGCCGGTGACGATACTATGTCTCTAGATGAGGGTGTATTCCTTACAAAAAACAAACAGGCCTACTATGAGGCCTCCTATCTAGCACAAGGTTATTCCCTTGACTGGTCTGTCATTTACACAGATAACAAAACATTTGAACAGGTTGTCTTAGATGAGAGCTTGGAATTTGTAAAGCAGATATTTCTCTTTTCAGAATACGCTATGGACAACAATATTACTTTGACAGATGAAGAAATAAAAAGCGTCGAAGCAGATGTAAAAGAATTCTTATCTTCCAGTTCAGAAACAGTCATCAAAGCAACTCTTGCAGATGAAGATTTGCTAGAAAGAATCTATACAAGAACTGCTTACTACAACAAGGTATGTGAACTAATTTGTGAGGATGCAGACCTAACTGTCACTGACGAGGAGGCGAGACAGTGCCTTGTCACTGCCATAGAAATCAGTCCATTATACTTTGACTCACCGGACAGAACTGCCAATAAAATTCTAGAGCGTGTTAAAAGCGGTGAAATCATCACTCAGGTTGCAAAAATATATGATGCCGAAGCCACTGAAGGCCACGTTGGACTAGGGGATATGAATGGCGATGCCCTTGAAAAGCTTTGCTTAAGTCTTGGTGACGGAGAATGTGGTATGGTAGAAATAGATGGCACATATTTTGTAGTATACTGCCACCTTGCAAATGATACCGAAGCTGCCAAGGAAGCTAAGGAGCTCATTTTAGAAGAAAAAAAGAATGAAGTCGTAAAAGCCTTCTTTGCAGAACTTCAAAAAGATATCGAAATCACTGTAAACGAGGATGCATGGGATACAATCAACTTCGACAATGTAATTTTCACAGAAGAAGATTTAAACGCAACCTCGTCAAAGAAGTAAACATATAGAGCCAAAATGAAAAAGTCCGTCAGATTTAATCTGACGGACTTTCGTATTCACTTTATTCTTCTTCAGCTACACTCTCTTCATATTTCTCTAAGATTATCTGCTGAAGTCTGTCGCGTGTCTCTGAGTTAATTGGATGAGCGATATCTCTATACTCGCCATCTGTTGCTTTCTTGCTAGGCATTGCAATAAACAATCCCTTTTCACCCTCAATAACCTTGATATCGTGAACAACAAATTCATTATCAATAGTAACTGAAACAACTGCACGCATCTTTCCTTCTTTTGTGAGCTTACGCACTCTTACATCTGTTATCTGCATATACCGCTCTCCTTTCCTGTCATTCCATAGTCAGCCAAACCGTTTAGAGCTAAATCTGATATCTCTCACCGCGAACCATTACAATCTTTGGATTGCCAGGTTCTCCAACATAATTAGAGTTGGCGCGAATAGTATCACGACTCTCAACGATGCAATTCTCAATGTATGAGTTGTCGCCAATGTATACGTTATTTAAAATAATTGAATTCTTAATAACGCAATTGTTACCAATGTAAGCTTTCTTAAACAATACTGAATTTTCAACAGTACCATTGATAATACAACCACTTGACACAAGACTGTTCTTAACCTGAGAACCAGGATTGTACTTAGCTGGTGGTAAATCATCCACCTTTGAATATACATCCGGATACTGCTTGAAGAAATAATTTCTTACGTCTGGATTCAAGAAATCCATATTTGTCTCAAAATATGAACTTACTGAAGAAACATTGCTCCAATACTCATTATGCTGGTATGCATATATCTTCTTAACATTCTTATGACGAATAAGAATATCATTAACGATATCATGTCTCTCTTCTTCAGCACATTTCTCAATAAGCTCAATGAGAAGTCTTCTTCTGATGATGTAGATACCTGTTGAGACGTTTCTCTCTGATGTCTCCATTGGCTTCTCTACGAAGTCAAGGATTCTTCCATCCTCTGCTGTTCTAACTACACCAAATCTTGACGGATCCTCATCCTGTCCCAAGTTTTTACATACGACAGTAATATCAGCCTTCTTCTCAATGTGATAATCGAGTACTTTATTGTAATCAATCTTGTACACGCCATCACCAGAAGCAATAACTACATATGGTTCATGACTGCTCTTTAAGAAACTAATATTCTGCCAAATACTGTCTGCTGTACCTCTGTACCAGAAACCATTATCTGCTGTGATAGATGGAGTGAATACATATAATCCACCCTGCTTTCTACCAAAGTTCCACCACTTTGCTGAGTTCAAGTGCTCATTTAACGACTTAGCATTGTACTGTGTAAGTACTGCCACTTTCTGTATATGAGAGTTAGACATGTTACTCAATGCAAAGTCTATAGCTCTGTAGCTACCTGCTACAGGCATAGCGGCGATGGCTCTCTTCTGTGAAAGTTCACGCATTTTGTTGTTGTTTCCGCCTGCTAAAATAATACCAATCGCTTTCATTACATTTCACCTGCCTTAATAATATATTCTCCGCTCTTAAGCTCACCGCCAGGATAGTCGCCAGCCTCAGTTTTTCCTGAAATAGCTGTATTCTTTCCTATCTTGACATTCTTTGGAATATACGATTTCTCTCCAATAGTGGCAAGTCCAAATGCATAAATCTTAGAATCAAGCTTGCTTGGTGCTTCTTCACCTGTTCCTACGATACAACCCTCATCTATTACAACCTCCTCAGCTATAATAGCCTTCTCAATCTGTGTACCAGCTCCGATTGTTGTATCCTTCATAATAATCGAGTCTCTAACCACAGCACCTGGTCCAATAGTAACACCTGCACCAATTACTGAGTTGTAAACCTCACCATAAATCTCACATCCATCACCTATAATACTTCTGTCAATCTTTGACGAATCGGCAATATACTGCGGTGGAATGATATCATTGTTGGTGTAGATTCTCCAGAATTCCTCGTAAAGATTGAATACAGGAATAATATCGATAAGCTCCATATTAGCCTCCCAGTAAGAACCGAGAGTACCAACATCCTTCCAATATCCATTGTACTCATATGCGAAGATTCTGTCCTTCTTCTCAAAGCAATATGGGATGATATGCTTACCAAAATCACAATTGCTCTGATTCTTAAGTTTGATAAGTGCGTCCTTAAGTACAGACCACTTAAAGATATAAATACCCATCGATGCCAGATTGCTCTTTGGATGCTCTGGCTTCTCCTGGAAATCATTAATACGATTGTTCTCATCAGTAACAACAATACCGAATCTGCTCGCCTCCTCCATAGGTACAGGCATAGCTGCAATAGTTATGTCTGCGTTCTTTGACTTATGGTAGTCAAGCATAACTTCATAATCCATCTTATAGATATGGTCTCCTGAAAGGATAAGAACATAATCTGGATTAAACTGGTCCATGTAATCTATATTCTGATAGATGGCATTTGCAGTACCCGTGTACCATTCGCTATTTCCGCTCTTCTCATAAGGTGGAAGAACTGATACACCTCCAATATTTCTGTCAAGATCCCAAGGGATACCAATACCAATATGTGAATTAAGTCTAAGTGGCTGATACTGTGTAAGAACACCTACCGTATCAATACCGGAATTAATACAATTGCTTAGTGGAAAATCGATGATTCTGTACTTTCCCCCAAAGGCAACTGCCGGTTTTGCAACCTTAGATGTAAGAACACCTAAACGGCTGCCCTGTCCTCCTGCCAATAACATGGCTATCATCTCTTTTTTTATCACGTCATCACCTCGTTGTGTATTATATATGTCCATTATAGCATATAATGTCTGATAAGTGAAGCAAAATTACTCTTTTTTTCAATAAATTTGTCGAACAATTTATTCTTCCAGATTTTTCTTTGGCTAATTGCTTTTTTCATCATAAAGTGTATAATAAAATTCAATAAAGCAACTATGATACTATTCACAGGGAGTTTTTTTCATATGAGTAATGTAAACGCAAACAACATTGATTTAAACAAAGTTAATAAGGTTCATTTTATCGGAATTGGTGGCATATCTATGAGTGCACTGGCTGAGGTTCTTATGTCAAAAGGCATAAGAGTATCCGGCTCTGACTCTGTCCCTTCTGACCTGACAGCTCGTCTAGAACAAGCTGGCGCACAGATATCTTATGTGCAGCAGGCAGAAAATATCACTGACGATATAGAATTAACCGTGTACACTGCTGCCATCAAAGAAGATGATGGTGAGCTTATGGCATCCCGCCAAAAGAATATACCAACAATTCCCAGAGCAACGCTTCTAGGACTCATTATGAAAAGCTACAAGGAAGCTATCGGCGTGTCAGGTACACATGGTAAGACTTCCACCACTTCCATGATTTCTCATATACTTTTAGCAGCAAAAGCTGACCCAACTATTATGGTGGGCGGTATTTTAAATTCTATTCAAGGAAATCTTCGAATCGGCAAAGGTGACACGATGATAACAGAGGCTTGTGAATACACAAACAGCTTTTTATCATTCTTCCCAACAATTGCCGTCATATTAAATGTCAGCGAGGATCATATGGATTTCTTTAAGGATTTGGATGATATTAGAAATTCATTTAAGAGGTATGCCAACCTTGTTCCTGAGTATGGAACCGTTGTTATTGGCAGCGATATTGAAAATGTATCTTACTTCACAGATGACCTTAAATGTAATGTAATCACATTTGGAACTGCCCAGAGTGGTGCCAATGTATATGCTGCGAACATTTCATATGATGAGCTTGCAAATGGAAGCTTTGATTTGTGTCTTAACGGAGATGTGCTGACACATATTAATATGAAGGTAACCGGTCTTCACAATATTAATAATGCATTAGCTGCTGCTGCCACAGCACTGGCTATGGATTTGCCTGTATCTGTTATCAAAGAAGGCTTGGAAAGCTTTTTAGGTACAGTCAGAAGATTCGAAAAGAAGGGTGAAGTTAATGGTTTTACCATTATTGATGACTACGCTCATCACCCAGATGAAATTAAGGTTACTTTAGAGACTGCTAAGAATTATCCTCATGAAAAATTATGGCTTGTTTTCCAGCCTCATACATACACACGTACAAAGGCCTTCTTCAAGGAGTTTGCCGAAACTTTATCTATGGCCGATGCTGTAGTTTTAGCTGATATTTACGCTGCGCGAGAGAAGAACACAGTAGGTATCACATCTGCAGATTTATACGAAGAGATGAAGAAAATGGGAACAGAGGTTTACTATTATCCATCTTTTGAAGAGATTGAAAAATTTTTATTAAAAAATTGCAAAAAAGGTGATTTGTTGATAACTATGGGAGCCGGAAATGTTGTAAACATTGGCGATGACCTCCTTAAAATGTAATTTTCCACAATTTCCACAATTTCCACTTTATCATCAAAACCCGACTTTTCCTTGAATTTACGGGAAATTTTGTGTTTGAAACTTTTAAAAAATGTGCTATAGTATGACTTCTGACCCTCAGGGTCAAATGTCAGAAATAATTCGAAGTTATTTACAACTTTGATTAAAGATAAAAGAGGATAGGGTTATGGAAAAATTTGTATTGGAAAGAAGTCCGTTAGCGGACATTACACTTATATCTAATTTATTTTTAGATGAATATATGCCAAAGGCAAACGGCGAGTATGTTAAGGTATATCTTTATATATTAAGATGCAGCACAAAGAGTGATGCAAATCTTTCTGTCAGCGCCATTGCTGACGTTTTAGAAAGAACAGAGGCTGACGTTACAAGAGCATTAAAATATTGGGAACAGGTAGGTATCCTTGGTCTTGAAACTGACAATATGGGAAAGCTTTCAAGAATTATTATTAAGGATTTGAGAAATAATCTACCTATTACATTTAAGCTGGTACCAGAGGTTACTTCATCAGCCACATTGTCAGCGTCTACTGCTGCTCCATTTAAGGTTGAAAAGATTTCTTCGACACCTGCTATAGCTACTTCATCCACAATATCTGCTACTCCTGTTATGATGACAGCTGATGCTGATATTCCACAGAAGAGAGAATTTACAAACAGCGAGCTTAAAAAGCTAACAGCGGACGAGGACATTAAAGACCTCTTATACATAGCACAGACATATCTCGGAAAGACATTATCACCAGCAGAGACAAATACCATTCTCTACTTTTATGATGGTTTAGGTTTCCCTGTTGATCTTATTGAATATTTAATCGAGTACTGTATCTCAGGCGGACATAAGTCTTTAAGATACATTGAGAAGGTAGCCACAAACTGGGCTAAGGAGAATATTGATTCAGTTGATGCAGCCAAAGCAAAGGTTGCTGCATTCTCAAATAACTGCTACCCTGTATTGCAGGCATTTGGGCTTCAGGGCAGAAATCCAGCCACATCCGAGAGAGCATTTATCGTAAAATGGACTGATGAATATGGTTTTTCTATGGATATGATACTAAATGCATGCAATCGTACGATTGACACTATACACCAGCCAAGCTTCCAGTATGCTGATTCCATTCTTCAAAGATGGCTTAAGAACGGTGTTAAGACTCCAGCCGATATAAAGACTTTAGATGCTATACACGACACAAAAGCTAAGGAGACTATATCTTCAAAGCTTCCAAATAAAAACAATTCATTTAGTAACTTTTCCGGACAGCGTGATTACGATTACGCAGCATTAGAGAGAGATTTACTTAGAAGGAGATAATCCGTGGGACTCGAGACTTCACAGTACGACGCTCTTATGAGAGAGTACGACAAAACAAGACTTGCCCACAAGCGTCAGCTTGATGAGCGAATTTTGGAAATCTACAATAAAATACCACGTATAAAGGAGATAAATGACAGTATATCATCTATCTCTGTACAAGGTGCCAAGCGTATGCTTTTAGAGAATACAGGAAGCGCCGAGGATATAAAGCGACAGATAGAAGCCCTTTCAAACGAAAAGGCTTCCATTTTGCGTGAAAATGGATATCCAGATGATTATTTATCTATGAGATATACCTGCGAGGACTGCAAGGATACAGGATATGTGGGCCAGCACAAATGTCACTGCCTCACTAATTCTATTATTGAAATTCTTTACCAGCAGTCAAATATAAAGGATGTCCTTCAAAGAGAGAATTTCAATTCATTTTCTTTTGAGCATTACGACAATAATTCCAAGGACCCTGTAACAGGTCTTTCACCTTTGGAAAATATGCACGAGGTTGTAAGAACATGCAGGGACTATATTGATACTTTTGGCAATGAGTACAAGAGCTTGTATCTCTACGGTGCAACAGGTGTCGGTAAAACATTCCTTACAAACTGCATCGCAAAAGAATTGATTGATAAATCTTTTTCCGTAATATATGTATCTTCCATAAGACTTTTTGAAATACTGGCAAATAGTACCTTCAAGAAAAACTACAATGATGATACATCAGATATTGCAAGCAACCTGCTTGAATGCGACTTACTTATTATAGATGACTTAGGAACAGAGCTTGTTAATTCGTTTACTGCCTCTTCCCTATTTAACTGTATCAACGAGAGACATTTAAGAAGAAAGTCAGTAATCATCTCCACTAACCTTTCATTAGCGGAGCTTAGAGCCAATTATTCCGAGCGTGTATTTTCTCGCATTACCAGCAATTACACTATGCTCAAAATATATGGCGATGATTTAAGAATGAAGCTCAGATAAAAAATATTAATTTTTTATTGGTTGACTATAATAAAAGTTAGTGTTATAAATAAGGCGACAAATTAGAAAAAAATGGAGGTTACCCCAATGCCAGAAGAAAAGAACTTAGAAACCATACCTGTAGGTCCTTTAGGTATTGTTGCTCTTGATAGCTGCAAAAACTTAGGACAAGAGGTTGACAAATACATAGTTGAATGGCGTAAGAATCGTACTGGTGAGCATACTCATACTATTGCTTTCACCGGATATCAGAAGGATTCTTATCTTATAAATACTCAGGTTCCTAGATTTGGTTCTGGTGAGGCTAAAGGTATTATCAACGAATCTGTTCGTGGTGATGACTTATACCTTATGGTTGATGTCGGTAACTACTCTATGACATATTCTTTATGTGGTTACGAGAATCACATGTCTCCTGATGACCATTATCAGGATTTAAAGCGTATTATTGCTGCCGTAGGTGGTAAAGCTAGACGAATTACAGTTATCATGCCTTTCCTTTACGAAAGCAGACAGCACAAGAGAACTGGACGTGAGTCCTTAGACTGTGCTTTGGCTCTTCAGGAGCTTACAAGCATGGGTGTTGACAATATCATTACATTTGATGCTCACGACCCTCGTGTTCAGAATGCTATTCCTCTTAAGGGATTTGAAACTGTTCAGCCTGCTTATCAGTTTGTTAAAGGTCTTCTTCGCGCAGAATCAGACCTTCAGATTGATTCTAAGCATATGATGGTTATCTCCCCTGATGAAGGTGGTACAAGCCGTGCCGTATATCTTGCCAACGTTCTTGGTTTAGATATGGGTATGTTCTATAAGAGACGTGACTACGCTAGAATCGTCAACGGACGCAATCCTATCGTTGCTCATGAGTTCCTTGGTTCATCTGTAGATGGCAAGGATGTTATAATCATTGATGATATGATTTCATCTGGTGAAAGCGTATTAGATGTAGCTAAGAAGCTTAAGGAGCGCAACGCTCGTAAGGTATTCGTGGCAACTACTTTCGGTCTTTTCACAAGTGGACTTGCTAAATTTGATGAAGCTTACGAAAAAGGATATATAAACAGAGTGCTCACTACAAACCTTGTATATCAGACACCTGAGCTTCTCTCAAAGCCATACTACGTTGACTGCGATATGAGTAAATACATTGCTCTCATTATTGACACACTCAACCATGATGCATCAATTAGTGAGCTTTTAAATCCAGTAGAAAGAATCCACCGCTTAGTAGACAAATACAAAGCAAATGGCGGTCATATTGATTAAGTTAATGTAACGAAAACACGTCCCTTTCATATGGGGCGTGTTTTTTTGTCATATATTATTTTGTGCAATTTGCACAGTAAAATCAAAATTCATTCGTCAATTTATGACAAAAGGGAAAAAATTTATCAACTAACAATTTTTGTCTTTTCAAAAAAAGATTTATCGTTTATTATTAGGCTGTTTGAATATCTGTTCAGCATAGCTGATTGATATAAACAATTACTAAAAATATTAAAGGAGATTATTCATTATGTCAGAAATGCAGAATTTCAACTCTCAGGAATATCTTGAGAAAGTAGACGCATATTGGCGTGCAACTAACTATATCGCTGCAGCTCAGCTTTATATGTTAGATAACCCACTTCTTCGTGAGCCACTCACAAGAGATCAGGTTAAGAAGAAGATTGTTGGTCACTGGGGAACAGTTCCTGGACAGAACTTCATCTATGTACATATGAACAGAGCAATCAAGAAGTATGACCTTAGCATGGTTCTTATTTCTGGTCCTGGTCACGGCGGAAACTTCTTCGTAGGTAACTCATACCTTGAGGGACACTACAGCGAGATTTATCCAAACGTAAGTCAGGATAAGGAAGGTATGAAGAGACTTTGCAAGCAGTTCTCATTCCCTTGCGGTATCTCAAGCCACGTTGCTCCAGAAACTCCTGGTTCAATAAATGAGGGTGGTGAGCTTGGTTATTCAATGGCTCATGCTTTCGGTTCAGTATTTGATAACCCAGACTTAATCACAACATGTATCGTTGGTGATGGTGAGGCAGAGACAGGTCCTCTTGCTACATCATGGCATTCAAATAAGTTCTTAAATCCAGCTACAGATGGTGCGGTATTACCTATCTTCCATATGAATGGATATAAGATTTCTAACCCAACAGTATTCTCTCACATCTCACATGATGAGCTTGACAGCTTCTTACATGGTTGCGGATGGAAGGCATACTATGTTGAGGGTGATGACCCAATGACAATGCACAAGGATATGGCTGAGGCTGTTGATAAGTGTATTGAGGAAATCAAGGCTATTCAGAAGGCTGCTCGTGAGGAAGGCAAGACAGAGCGTCCATTCTGGCCAATGATCGTTCTTCGTACTCCAAAGGGATGGACAGGTCCAAAGGTTGTTGACGGTGAGCGTGTAGAGGGTTCTTTCAGAGCTCATCAGGTTCCTGTAACAATGGAGAAGCCAGAGCATCTTGACTTACTCAAGGAGTGGTTAATGAGCTACAAGCCAGAGGAGTTATTCGACGAGAACTATCAGCTTATTCCAGAGCTTAAGGAGTTAGCTCCAACAGGCGATAAGAGAATTTCTGCTAACCCACATGCAAATGGTGGTTTATTACTTAGAGATTTACGTCTCCCAGATTTCCGTGATTACGGTGTAGATGTTACAGCTCCAGGTGCTGTAAAGAGCCAGGATATGATTGAACTCGGTTCATTCGTAAGAGACATCTTCAAGTTAAACAAGGAGACAAGAAACTTCAGAATCTTCGGACCAGATGAGACAATGTCTAACAGACTTTATCATGTATTTGAGGAAGAAGAGAGAGCATGGAACGCTGAGAACCATGAGGCAGATGAGCATATGTCTGTAGACGGACGTATCATGGATGGTTACCTCAGTGAGCATATGTGTGAAGGTTGGTTAGAGGGTTACCTCTTAACAGGACGTCACGGCTTCTTCGCAAGCTACGAAGCATTCATCAGAGTTGTAGACTCTATGTGTGCACAGCATGCTAAGTGGTTAAAGGTTACATCTGAGCTTCCATGGAGACAGAAGATTGCTTCACTTAACCTTTTACTTACATCAAACGTATGGCAGCAGGATCATAACGGATTTACACATCAGGATCCAGGCTTCCTTGATCATATCGCTAACAAGAAGGTAGACGTTGTAAGAATGTATCTTCCACCAGATGCTAACTGTTTACTTTCATGCTTCGATCACTGTGTAAGAAGTAAGAACTACGTTAACGTAATCGTTGCTTCTAAGCACCCAAGCTACCAGTGGTTAACAATGGAGCAGGCTGTTAAGCATTGTACACAGGGTATCTCTATCTGGGATTGGGCTTCTAATGACCAGGGTGAAGAGCCAGATGTAGTATTAGCTTGCTGTGGTGATACACCAACACTTGAAGCATTAGCTGCTGTTACAATCTTAAGAAAGAACTTACCAGACGTTAAGGTTAGATTTATCAACGTTGTAGACTTAATGAAGCTTGAGTCACACCTTAAGCACCCACATGGTCTCACAGATGTTGAGTACAACGCATTATTTACAAAGGATAAGCCAATCGTATTCGCATTCCACGGCTACCCAACACTTATCCATGAGTTAACATACCTTCGTGAGAACAGAAACCTCCACGTACATGGTTACCAGGAGGAAGGTACAATCACTACTCCATTCGATATGAGAGTACAGAACGAAATCGACCGTTTCCACTTAGTTGCTGATATCATCAACAACTTACCACAGTTAGGAAACAAGGGAGCTTACCTCCTTCAGAAGATGAACGATACACTTGTAGAGCACAAGCAGTACATCGGTGAGTACGGTGAGGATCTTCCAGAGGTTCGTGACTGGAAATGGGATCTGTAAGATTCAAATAGCTTCATAGTTATTAAATCAAAATAAATTAGACCATGGTCGGAGCAATTCCAGACCATGGTCTTTTTGAAGTCAAGAAAACCCTTGAAAAAATCATAATTTTGCATTACTATATTAAATAATTGAATTATGATAGCTGTACAATATATACAGCTACAAATCATTTGGGAAAGGAAACTATCATGGATTTAAATTTAGTAACAGTTAGAGAATTATTTAGAAACAGAGATGAATATTTAGGCAAAGAAATCACTGTTGGTGGTTGGGTTAGAACTGTAAGAGATTCTAAGACTTTCGGTTTTATCGTTATCAACGATGGTACTTTCTTTGAGACTTTACAGGCAGTATACAATGACACATTGTCAAATTTTGATGAAATTTCCAAGTTAAATGTTGGTGCAGCAGTTATCGTAAAAGGTACTCTTGTAGCTACTCCTTCTGCCAAGCAGCCATTTGAGCTTCAGGCTACAGAGGTTTTCGTAGAAGGTGCTTCTACTCCTGATTACCCTATTCAGCCAAAGCGTCACACTATGGAGTACTTAAGAACTGTATCTCATTTACGTCCTAGAACAAATACTTTCCAGGCTGTATTTAGAGTTCGTTCTCTTATTGCATATGCTATTCATAAGTTCTTCCAGGAGAGAGATTTCGTATATGTACACACTCCAATCATTACAGGCAGTGACTGTGAAGGTGCCGGCGAGATGTTCCAGGTTACTACTATGGATTTAAACAATCTCCCTATGACTGAGGATGGCAAGGTTGATTTCTCAAAGGACTTCTTTAATAAGCCTACAAACCTTACTGTTTCAGGCCAGTTAAATGGTGAGACATATGCTATGGCATTTAGAAATATTTATACATTTGGACCTACATTTAGAGCTGAGAACTCAAACACAACAAGACATGCTGCCGAGTTCTGGATGATTGAGCCAGAGATTGCATTCGCAGATTTGAAGGATGACATGATGTTAGCTGAGGCTATGCTTAAGTATGTTATTAAATATGTTCTCGAGCATGCACCTGAAGAGATGAACTTCTTCAACAGCTTTATTGATAAAGGTCTCATCGATAGATTAAACAATGTCCTTAACTCTGATTTTGGACATGTAACATACACAGAAGCTATCGAAATATTAGAAAAGAATAACGATAAGTTTGATTATAAGGTTTCATGGGGCTGCGACTTACAGACAGAGCATGAGAGATACCTTACTGAGGAGGTATTTAAGCGCCCAGTATTCGTTACAGATTATCCAAAGGAAATCAAGGCATTCTATATGAAGCTTAACGAGGACGGCAAGACTGTTGCAGCTATGGACTGTCTCGTTCCTGGCATCGGCGAAATCATCGGTGGTAGCCAGAGAGAGGATGATTATGACAAGCTTGTTACAAGAATGAACGAGCTTGGTCTCAATACAGAAGATTATGACTTCTACCTTGACCTTCGTAAGTATGGAAGCACAAGACATGCCGGATTCGGACTTGGTTTCGAAAGATGCGTAATGTACCTTACAGGTATGTCAAACATCAGAGACGTCCTTCCATTCCCAAGAACAGTTAACAACTGCGATCTTTAGTGATAAGATTCGGAAAGTATAAGTGGCTTTATGCTTGCATAACAAGCCACTTATATTTGACAAATCAACATATATCATAATGTAGAGCGATAGCTCGGAATTATGATATATGCCGATTGCGAGAGTTCGAAGAACGCAGCAATCGATATCAATATATCATTTTTTCATACAGGAGCACATATGGCAACAAAAAAGTCTTCTTCTAAGTCAAAGTCTAAGAAGAATTCCGCTAAAACTAAAGATAGCAAGCTAAAGAGCCGTATGAAGCTGGGTCTAAAGCTAATTATTGCAGGCACACTTTTAGTGTGCCTTTTTGTCTTGATAAAATATGGCATTATGCTTATCAAATATAAGGAATATGCTGCAGAGCTTGTTGCCGATGACAGTTCTTTTAAAAGTTCCCTTACCACATTAGTATATGATACCAATGGTAATGTAATAGCTTCTTTAAGTGCTGAAAAAGATTCCTATTATCTCGAATCTGATGAAATACCTTATGTAGTAAAAAGAGCCTTTGTCACTACCGAAGACAGACAATTTTACGAGCATGGAGGTGTAGATTACAAAGCAATTCTCAGAGCCTTTATTGCCCTTATTCAAAATGAGGGTGAAGTCACCCAGGGTGGTAGTACTATAACTCAACAGCTTGCACGAAATATTTTCCTTTCCCATGAAGTTTCCATTGAGCGAAAAATAAAGGAAATGTTCATTGCCGGCGAACTTGAAAACACATATACAAAAGACCAGATATTAGAATTTTATATAAATAACATATACTTTGGTAACGGCTATTATGGAATAGAGGCGGCCTCAAGAGGCTACTTTAACAAAACAATTACCGACCTTACCACATCCCAGATGCTTTTCTTATGTGCAATTCCAAACAACCCATCAAAATATGATCCTTTGGAAAACATGTCTGCTACAGTTAAGCGTCGTGATTTAATAGCAAAGCAGCTCTACGAACAGGGTGAGATTGATAAAGAACTATATACTGAGATTACAGAAGAAACTATCGGACTATACATAAGCTCTGAGGAAAAGCATGATTATGTAGAAACTTTTGTCCGCTACTGTGCTACCAGAGAGCTTATGCGCATGAGAGGCTTTGTCTTTACATATAAATTTGACTCAGATGCCGCAAAGGAAGCCTATGATGAATATTATGCTGAGGAATACAACTACTGCAACAGTCTCTTATTTACAGGCGGATATCGTATTTATACTTCTATAGATATGTCAAAGCAGGATGAGCTTCAAGCTACAGTAGATAATATTTGCTCCCAGTACAGTGAAACTAACGAGGAAGGCATCTATGCATTCCAAAGTAGTTCAACCGTTATTGATAATCTTACGGGATTTGTAGTTGCCATAGTGGGTGGACGCGAACAAGAGCACTCAGGATACAGCCTTAACAGAGCATTTCAGAGCTTTAGACAGCCAGGAAGTAGTATAAAACCACTGGTGGTTTACACACCTGCCTTTGAGCGCAATTACACCCCTGACACTATTGTCTTAGATGAAAAATTCCCGGGTGGTCCATCAAATGCCGGCAATGTTTATGCAGGAGAGATACCCTTAAGAACCGCTGTAGAGACTTCAAAGAATACTGTTGCATGGAAGATATTTGAAAAAATTGGCCCATACACTGCCCTTCCATACCTTTTGGAAATGGACTTTAGAAAAATTGTGAAATCAGACTATGTAAGTGCCGCATCATTAGGTGGATTAACTTATGGCGTATCAACCTTTGAGATGGCTACAGCATACGCTGCCCTAGAAAATGGTGGCGTATATAGAAATGGTACATGCATCGTCAAAATAACTGATGATAGTGGCAACGTACTTGTTGATAACAGCAATAATAGTCTTCCATCTCGAAGAGTCTATGAAGAAAACGCTGCCAATACTATGACCAATGTATTAAAAGGTGTTTTAACAAACGGTACAGGTCGAAAGTACCCTGTATCAGGTATTACATGTGCTGCAAAAACCGGTACAACCAACAATAACTACGACTCATGGTTTGTTGGTTACAGCTACTATTACACTACTGCCGTTTGGTGTGGATACGATATGCCGCGAGAAATGAGTGACAAGGCAGAGACAACTTGTGCCGGTCTTATATGGCAATCATATATGACTTATCTCCATGAAGATTTGCAGGATATTGAAATAGGAACATTTGTTGATACCCCTGGACTGGATACAGATATTCCGGAGGAACAAAGAACAGAGGAGCCTACATCTGAGGATGAAAGCTCAACTGAATACGAGACAGATGAATTTGGCAATATTATAGAGCCTGTCACAGACCCTGTCACCGGCCTAGAGCCTCCTACCGATGAGTTCGGTAATCCTATAGAGGAATCTACTACTATAGCTGGTGACCCCGGCAACGAGGATACTTCCGCGGACGAAATCTCCAGTGATGAGGGCTTTAGCGAAGATACTGAAACTACTACAACTGAGCCTGCTACAGATGAATTTGGTCATGTAATTGAGCCGATTACAAACCCATATGTGCCAGATGATATTATAACCGAGCCAGTTGCTTAAAAATATACCCTATGCTATAATCTACAAGTGTTACATTCATTAAGCAACTTATTTATATTGGTATATGCGAAAGGAGTCACGATGAAACGAGTTCTTGCATTGGCATGCGTTGTCATTTTAATTATATCTGTTGTCGTTATGCTTGTAGCTGCTATTACCGGCAGTCCTGCACAAAACGAAATATTTATCGCAGCTATGTCTGTAAACATTATACTTCCCGTAATGCTATGGGTTTACATTCAGACTGCTAAGTTTTTAAAGAGAAAGGGCGAAGAAATTCGCAATGAGGATAAATAAATGAATTTTATTTCTAACAAGGCAAAGCTTTTGGTAGGTCTTTTCTTCCTACTTTTTGATTTAAATCTTAATATGGGTACTATTAATTTTAATATGTTCCCTACTTTTATCGGATTCTTTCTCATCTCACTGGCTATACAGCCTATAGAGAAAAAAAGCAGCTATTTCGTATCATTACGTAAATACAGCTTTCTTATGTCATATGTCTTTGTAGTTATCTATCTGATTAATATGTTCGGCGCCTTAGATGCACTCTATGGAATGGCAGTAAAAGGGCACACTGATGATACTGCATATATGTCGCGTATGGCTATGATATTTAACAGTATTCAGCTTGTCTTAAATGCAGCGCTTATTTTCATGGTAGTTTACGCTATGTACCTTCTCGTAAATGGTTACAAGGAGATAACAGAGAAGCAAGGTATGGATATAGAACGTTACGGAAAACAATTTTTCAATACATTTCAAATTTTCGCAGTAATCAAAATTCTCTATATTGCTGCGTACGCTATGCTCATATATATTCCAAACACACTGGAAATAATTATGGCTGCATTTAGCGCAGCCTCAATGATTGCGTCTGTAGTACTTATCGTACAGGCACGCAAAAGCTACACCTTTATATCTGAATAAAGTAAAACCAGGGGCGGTAATTTAATACCGCCCCTTTCCTTTACCCTTTTATGATAGCTACTGTGGCGCTTGTGCCTAGTCGGTCTGCTCCAGCCGCAACCATGGCTGTGGCGCATGCGGCATCGCGAATTCCACCTGATGCCTTTACACTAGCTTTTGCTCCTACTGCCTTTCTCATAAGAGCTACATCCTCTACTGTTGCTCCTCCTGTAGAAAAACCTGTAGATGTCTTGACGAAATCTGCCCCTGCTTCCACTGCCAAATCACACGCCTTAACCTTTTCCTCATCAGAAAGAAGACATGTCTCTATGATTACCTTAAGTTCAACCTTTCCCCTTGTACAAACATTACGTACTGCTTTAATATCCGAGAGAACTGTATCGTAATCACCATCCTTTAGGGCTCCTACATTTATAACCATATCTATTTCATCTGCGCCATCATTGATAGCTCGCTTAGCCTCATATGCCTTCACATCTGAAGACATTGCCCCCAGTGGAAATCCAACTACTGTACATGTTTTTACTCCACTGCCGTCAAGGATTTTAGCTACCTGCTTTGTTCGATATTGGTTTACACATACAGAAGCAAAACCATAATTAAGTGCTTCCTTACATATTTTCTCAACATCGCCATATGTGGCATCTGCCTTAAGAATTGTGTGATCAAATAATTTAACATCCAAACTCATAATACTTACCTATAGATGATATCATTTCTGCCCGGTCCATTTGACACCATGGCAATCTTTACACCTATTTCCTTTTCTATAAATTGTATATAATTTCTGCAATTTCGAGGTAACTCATCATACTTCTTTATACCTCTGATATCGCATTTCCAGCCGGGAAGATATTCATAAACAGGCTTAGCCTTTGCCAGCTTTGATGTGACTGGAAAATCCTTAGTCACCTGACCGTCTATTTCATATCCTACGCAGACAGGAATCTCCTCTAGATATCCTAACACATCTAGTACTGTAAATGCAATAGAAGTTGCACCTTGCATTCGACAACCATATCTTGATGCCACAGCATCAAACCAACCCATTCTCCTTGGGCGTCCGGTAGTTGCGCCGTATTCACCACCATCACCACCACGTCTTCTAAGCTCATCAGCTACCTGCTCATCTGAAATCTCGCTTACAAATTCTCCTGCTCCAACCGCACTGGAATATGCCTTTACCACAGCAATTATCTCCTTAATCTCATATGGAGGTATGCCTGCTCCAATTGCGCTGTACGCAGCCAATGTAGAGGAGGAAGTGACCATAGGGTATATTCCAAAATCCGGGTCCTTCAACGTTCCCAACTGACCCTCCAAAAGAATATTCTTTCCTTCTCTTATAGCTTCCTGTAGAAATGCAGCCGTATCGCATAC
Organism: Lachnospiraceae bacterium; assembly: GCA_017440045.1. GTDB lineage: Bacteria > Bacillota > Clostridia > Lachnospirales > Lachnospiraceae > SVEL01. The sequence goes on along the minus strand of JAFSIA010000027.1, from coordinate 14,680 downwards.
ATACGGCGCCACCATATCTCTATACTGACGAAGTGTTTCAAGAAGCTCTTCTGGTACTATAGGTTCCTTATGATATAAGTGTTTAAGTATCACATTCTTCATCTGGCACACCCTATTAACCTTTTCAACTAACACATTATCATTAAAAAGCTCTGATATCTGAAAGCCTACCTTTGAATATTTATCTGAATAAAAAGGTGCAATACCTGACTTAGTAGAGCCAAATGACTGCTTTCCCAATCTTTCTTCCTCGCACTGATCTAACAGGATATGATATGGCATAACTATCTGTGCTCTGTCTGAAACCAATATTTTAGGCATTGGCACGCCCTTTGATACAATATCATTAATCTCATCAATAAGAGCCGGTATACTAAGGGCAACTCCATTTCCTATAATACTCGTCGTATGATTGTAAAATACTCCCGAAGGTAATATATGAAGGGCAAATTTGCCGTAATCATTTACAATAGTATGACCTGCGTTACTTCCTCCCTGGAATCTGACAATAATATCTGACGATTCACCAAGCATATCTGTTATCTTTCCTTTTCCTTCGTCTCCCCAGTTTGCTCCAACTACCGCTCTTACCATTATTAATCCTCCCTAAAAATAATTTACTATAGATAAAGTATTTTATGTTATATCTAATAAATCCAATTGATATCTATTATGTTCTCTAAATCTATGACTTATTACGATACATAAATTACATCTTGTTTTATTTACCAAGGTGAGTTAAAATATAAGCAAGCTAAGTTTAATTATGTATATCCCGTAAATCATGTACATAGTTTTTATCTGTAGCATATTTCAAACATCAAAAGGAGGACAATTCAATGGCTTACAAGATTACAGACGAGTGTGTATCATGTGGTGCTTGTGTTGATGCTTGCCCAGTTGGCGCTATCACAGAAGGTGATGGAAAGTACGTTATCGACGCTGACACATGTGTAGAGTGTGGTGCTTGCGCAGGCGCTTGCCCAGTTGGTGCTCCACAGGAGTAATTCATACATCGATTACATTACGCCGAGGATGGTAACCCCATCCTCGGTTTTTATTTGCTCCTTGAAAACAAACGACGTTTCTTTTCCGTAGCGCGTATAGCATTCTCTTTATTATCTCTTTGCAGTCCTCTTACTATCTCATCAAATTTCTTAAATCTCTCTTCCTCACGCTCCTCCTTAAGTCTTAGAAGATAATCCATCTCCTTTATGACTGTTTCACTTACGTCCTTTGACATTGTGGTTGTCAGTTCCTTATTATTTTCCTTTATGGCTTCCGATACAATATTTCCAAGAATCATCTGAAACTGTTCCATCTTGGATTCCTTGGATTGATTTATATTGGATGGGGCTATAGCAGGTGTTCCACCTACACTTGCAACTGTATTGACACTGGCTGACATAGGCATTATCTGATTCTCACCCTCACTTACTCTCACTTCATCTCGTATAGTCCTCACTCCATCAACTTGTCCACCATTCATAATCTCAGGCAAAGCAATCTTTATGGCCTTTAACAGAAAGCCTTGGTCCTTTAGTTCCTTAATTTTTCTAAATGCATTTATGTAATAATCTGTATAATACCTGTGACCCATTTCATTTCTTGGAATCTCAATATCCAGTTCCTCTTCCCAGTACCTTAAAACATGGGATTCTACGTCCACCAGTCTAGCTGCGTCAGATATCATATAACGCTTTCCTTCCGTCCTTCCCATATTTGTCATCATCACATCTGCCATGACCTAATCCTCCTATTTTTAAATAAACAAAAGACAATCGCATAATGGCAATTGTCTTTTAATATTGACTTTGATATAAAGATTACATCAAAAATATTCTTTTTTTCAATAGGTCGTGACCACATTTTACTAAGGTTTTACATAGGTCTTACCCTGGTTTACGATTGACCTCTTCTATCCATGTTTCCAAACTTAGTGTAGTCTGGTAACCATGCAAGCTCTATTGTACCTACAGGGCCGTTTCTCTGTTTAGCAATAATAATTTCTGCCACATTCTTCTTGTCAGTTTCCTTATTATAGTAGTCATCTCTATAAATAAACATAACTACATCGGCATCCTGCTCGATAGCTCCAGACTCTCTAAGGTCTGAAAGCATTGGTCTATGGTCAGGTCTTTGCTCAACGGCACGGGATAACTGTGAAAGTGCAACAACTGGCACATTAAGCTCTCTGGCAAGTGCCTTTAATGAGCGGGAAATATCCGAAATCTGCTGCTGTCTGCTATCTGAATTACCTGCACCGGCACTCATAAGCTGTAAATAGTCTATGATGATAATTCCGAGATTATGCTCCATCTTGTACTTTCTACACTTTGAGCGCATCTCCTGAATAGAAATACTAGGCGTATCGTCTATGATAAGGTTGGAATTTCCGATAATCTGAGCACTTTCAATAAGTCTCTCCCAATCAGAATCCTCCAAACTACCAGTTCTCATAAGCTGGGAGCTAACCTTCGACTCCAAAGATAAAAGTCTGTTTACAAGCTGCTCCTTTGACATTTCCAAGCTGAATATTGCTACAGTAACACCCTTCTTAAATGCCATATGCTCAGCAATATTAAGGACAAAGGCAGTCTTTCCCATAGATGGTCTGGCAGCGATAAGCACCAAATCTGAAGGCTGTAAGCCTGCTGTCTGATAATCGAGGTCGGTAAAGCCTGTAGGAATACCTGTAACACTTCCCTTATTCTTTGCTGCTGCCTCTATCTTCTCAAGAGTATTGATAACGACCTGTCTAATTGGTACAAACTCGCTACCACCCTGTGTTTGCATAATATTAAATATTTTCTTTTCAGTCATATTAAGAATCTCATCTAAAGATTCCTTCTCAAGGTAACAGCGATTAGCTATATCCTCATTAGTCCTTATAAGATTTCTAAGTATGGCTTTCTCTTTTACAATACCTGCGTAATGCTTTATGTTTGCCGATGTAAATACCTGGCTTACAATATCTCTAATAAACTCAACGCTGCTAAGCTCAGGGGGTACATCCATCTCCTTAAGCTTGTTCTGCAATGTAACTAAATCTACCGGCTTGCCTGCCTTGTAAAGCTGTACCATTGCATCAAACATTGTGCCGTACTGCTTGCCGTAGAAATCCTCCTTAATAAGCATTTCCGAAGCTGTTGTTACTGCATCCTGATCCATAAGCATAGAACCAATAACCGACTTCTCTGCATCAACGCTGTGAGGTAATATCTTTTTTATTAATGCCTCATCCATGGTCTTAAACCTGCTTTCCTATGTGTATCTGATAATTATTTCTCTGTAACTTTTACTGTCAATGTTGCTGTCACATCTTTGTGCAGCTTAACCTGTATAATGTGACTACCCAAAGTTCTAATTGGCTCATCAAGAACCATCTTCTTCTTGTCTAAATCCAATCCTAACTGCTTCTTTACAGCCTCAGCGATTTCCTTGGTCGAAACAGAACCAAATGTCTTTCCACCTTCGCCTGACTTAATATTCAATGTAACAGAAAGCTCCTTAAGTCTTTCGCCTAACGCCTTAGCTTCCTCAAGCTTTTCCTTCTCGATTTTAGCCTTGTTTGCATTCTGAAGCTTTAAATCGTTGAGGTTTTTGCTAGTTGCCTCCACACCAAGCTTCTTGCCAATAAGACAATTTCTGGCATAGGCATCGCTAACCTTTACTACCTCACCTTTTTTTCCAACAGATTTAACATCCTCTAATAAAATAACTTCCATTATATATCTCCTCCTTCTACCATAGCCTTCACTGTGCCCTTAAGATAATTTTTAGCCTCTTCCATTGTATAGCCATCTAACTGAGCACCTGCAATATTCATATGTCCGCCACCACCAAGACGTTCCATAATAAGCTGTACATTAATCTTGTCTATAGAACGGGCACTTATATAAATTCTATCATTGTAATCTGTAAGTACAAATGAAGCGTTGATGCCACTGATATTAAGCATCTCGTTTGCCGCTTGAGCGCATACAACCGTAGGACTCTCCAAACCATCTGCAATACAGTCTGAGATAGCGAACTGGTCTAAGAAAATCTCTGCTCGACTAACTGCCTCTGCTCTAGCCTTGTACTCATTAACATCATTTCTAAACATCATACGCACTCTTGTAACATCAGCACCATTTCTTCTTAAGAAAGCCGCTGCCTCAAATGTACGTACACCGGTTTTTTGCGTAAAGTTGTTTGTATCAATCATGATACCACCATACATAGCGTCAGCCTCAACCTGCTTAAGCTTTATGCCGTCCTGAATGTACTGAAGTATCTCTGCAACCATCTCACAAGCTGATGAAGCAAATGGCTCCACATATGATAAAACTGCATTTTCGATAATCTCTGTAGTCTGTCTGTGATGGTCAAGGACAATAACTGTCTTGCTGATTTCCAAAAGCTCCGGACACTCCGTGTAGCTTGGTCTATTAACATCAACAACTACTACTGCTGCGTCCTTCTTTGCCAGCTCAATAGCAGCAGGAGACTTTATAAGTAAATCTTCCTCGTAATCTGCATTACCGACAAATCTATTAATCATAGGTCTTAAGGATGTAGTTACATCATTGAGAACAATGTACGCCTTTTTATTTAATGCCTTAACAGCACGATATATTCCGATAGATGCACCAAATGAATCTATGTCTCCAATCTGGTGACCCATAATGATAACAGTCTCTTTATTAGCAAGGATTTCTCGTAATGCGTGAGCCTTAACTCTCGCCTTAACTCTAGTATTTTTCTCTACCTGCTTAGACTTTCCACCATAGTAATAAGTTCTGTCGCCATCCTTAAGCACTGCCTGGTCACCACCACGACCAAGTGCCATATCCATAGCCATACGTGAGTAGTCACAATTTTGAGCGTATGTGTCACCGCCATATCCTATACCGATACTGATGGTCATATCCATCTCGTTACCGATATTTACAGCCTTTACCTCATCTAATATGGCAAATTTTCCAGACTGCAATCCCTCTAAGTACTTGTACTGGAAGGCGATAAAATACTTATCCTTTTCAAGCTTTTTCACTATAGCATCAATATTTACGCCAAACTGATTAATCTTTCTCTCAATAAGCGCTGTCAAAAGGGACTTCTTAACGTCCTCAACAGACTCAAGAGCCTCCTCGTAATTATCAATATAAATAAGACCTGCACAAAGCTTACGGTCTGAGTTTTCTTTTCTAAGCCAATTTATCTCTGTCTCATCAAAAAGATAAAACGCTATAAGATAATCCTCATCACCTTCGATAGATAAAACCTTTGTAGAGCTAAATACATTTCGCACATTTACTTTTTTAAGCTCCACACGATAATCTTTGTCCATAAATCTGATTTCCAGATCCTTAGAATCTTCTTCTAATCTGAAATCCTCAGGAGTGAATGTCTCAAAAATCTCACAGATATTCTTTCCTCTGGCATCCTCACTCTTTAAAACAGTCTCAAGCTCCCTGTTTGTCCAAAGCAGATTTCCTTCTACATCTATCAAACCATATGGCACTGCCAAATTGTTAAGGAGTTCCTTTTGAACCTGAGCGTAATCAACTGCAAATCCTATAAGCTCATGAAGTGTCACCGGCTTATGTACAAAATACATAACAAGCGCCACCAGAGTATATATTGCCGAACCAATCATAACGGCCAGACCAAACCCTGATTCCCCTGTAATATAAATGTATACACCTATACCAAGAGCTACTAATCCCAATACCACAGGATATATCAAATGTGTAATTAGCTTTCCTTTAAATTTTAATTTACTATTCATCAACCATTCCCCTTAATATACTAAACAGGCATAATGCCTACAAAAAGTTGCAACTTCGCCTTATATATGATAACACAAAACAATGAATAATAAAAGAGGGAAAAAAGACCCCACTTTAAACACGCCATTCTTCCAATGAGTTTATTGTCATATATTTACCAATATGTTACAATATTGTTAATGTGTTTTGCATTGTAAAAATGTATTAGGAGGTTTATATGAAAAAAAAGCTTTTAGCCTGTCTTGCAGCTATGACGATGTCTATAGGACTTATGTCATCTGCTGTATTTGCAGCTACAGGCACAGATGATGCGTCAAATCTCTCAGTCACTTTAGAGACTGATAAAGAGAGCTACGAGGAAGGTGAGAATGTGCGCTTAGAACTCACAGTAAAAAATGATAGCGCAAATGATTATGAAAATCTTTATTTTGAACTGGATGCACCAGATGGAATTACATTTCCTGACGGTACAGCTACTGCCGGTTCCTTAAATGTTTCAGCAAACTCTGAGAGCACTGTGCTTTTCACATCCAACGGTGTCAGCAATCCATCAGGTGGAAGTGATTATACTTGGATTATTGTCGGTGCAGTCGCTATTGTTGTTATCCTATTAGTTATCTTCATTGTATTAAAGAAAAAGAAGAACACTAAAAATGCTACAGCTGCTGCCATGGCATTTATTCTCGGTTTATCAGGTCTTTCAATAATGTCTACCACAGCTAATGCTGAGGCTCCAGAAGGATTATCGTTATCAGTTACTAAAAGCGTAAATGTTGATGGTTCTTCATTAGATATTACTGTTAAACTTTCAACAACCACTATAAATGAAAAGCCTACAAATATTGGTATCCACGACCCATCAATTTTCCAGGACCCCGTGTCAGGAAATTATTATTCGTATGGTAGCCACATTGTAGCTGGTACATCTACAGATAATATATCCTGGTCATATATTGCAAGCTCAAACGGAAGCTACTCAAAAACAAATCAGCTTTTCTCTAAACATTACTTGGAGGAGTTTGCCGAGGTTTATGAGTGGTTAGGTGCTGACGTAAAGGAAGGCATTTGGGCTCTTGATATTACATATAGTAAGAAGGCTGATGATGCCGGTAATGACCCTTATCTTATGTACGTAACTGTTGTAAATGGTTCATTTAAATCTGCTCTTTGCCTTGCTACATCTGACAAACCAGAAGGTCCTTTCGAGTATAAGGGTATGATTGTTTGCTCAGATTACAGACAGAGTGAAGTGGAAGCCGGCTACACAAACCTTTTAGATGTATTAGGTGTTGACAGTGTTTCAGATATGACAGATGAACAGAAGAGCTACTACTTTACAGCTGATTCTGCTGCATATAAGGCATCTCTTCCAGACTGTATTGATGCCGCTCCATTCTATGACAAGGACGGAAATCTTTACCTTGCATATGGTTCATTTACATGTAAGGGAGGCTTACGTGTATTAAAGCTTGACGAAACTACAGGCTTACGCTCTGATGAGAATTATGAGTTCAATTCCGATGGCAGTCAGGACCCATACTTCGGTAAGAAAATTGCTAACTCAAACGGTGAAGGTCCATACATTTTAAGAGTTGATACAGACCAGTCTTCTACAGGAAGCTACTACTTCCTTTTCTGGTCACAGGGAAACTTACGTGCAACAGGTGGTTACAATATGAGAGTGTTCCGCTCTGAGTACCCTGACCACGGCTATATTGATTATGCCGGTCAGAATGCTACAGATGAAATCGGTGGCACAAACTTAGGCTTACGTATTATGGACGGCTTCCAATTTACAAATATGCAGTATCCTTCAACAGCTAACGGTGGTAACTCAGCTATTGTAACAGACGAAGGTAAAATTTTTGTTCACTACCACAGCAAGAGTGCAAACTCAGCTGCTTACGGCAAAGATGGCTTTATCATAAAATCAAACCAGATGTTCTTAAATGAGGATGGCTGGCTTGTAACGGCACCTTATAAGTATAATGGTGAGACAATGACTGTTTTAGACAAGTCTCAGGTTGCCGGTGACTATGAATTTATTTACCACAGACTTGAGTACTTTAAGGACCCTGTTAATTATAGCGACAATTTTGTATCCCCATCTCTCGTGACATTGAATGAGGATGGTACTGTATCTGGTGCACAGACTGGTAAATGGACATTAAAAGACAATTATATCACTATCACAATAGGTGATAAGGAATATAAGGGCGTTGTATTAGAGCAGTACAATGAGGATTCTACCCGTTCAAAGACTATTGTATTTACTGCCAGTGGTACAGACAACAGAACTGTATGGGGCAGCAAGATTATGGAAACAGAAGAGGAGCGTGTTAACTCTGATTTATCTCGCCTCTCTGTTCCAGAAAATGTTTCTGAAGACTTTACATTGGACACAAAGGGTCTTATGAATTCAACTATTACATGGAGTTCTGACAGCCCTGCAATTGTTATAGATGGCGCCACAGCTAAGATTGTTCAGCAAGATGCCTCAACAGATGTAGTTCTTACAGCAACTGCCACATATGGCTCAGCTACAAGCTCTATTACCTTTGATGTAACAGTTCCTGGGGAAGTTATTAAGATTCCATCAACAGTATCTTCTTCAACTATTGATTTACCTAAGACTACTGCTGCTGGAAAAGCTATTACTTGGACATCATCTGACATTTCTGTAATCAATCCTGAGACCGGTGTCGTAACAGTCCCAAGCTCAGGTAGCGTAGTTGTTACATTAACTGGTACTGTAGCTGATAGTGATAAGGTTGTTACTGGAGAGGTAACAGTTATGCCAATACCTACCACAGTAGTTTATGAAGAAAACTACGACAGTTTAACAAGCATCGATGCAAGTGTTGCGGATAGCATCTGGTATTCAAAAAATGCTGCTGCTGCTGTAACTTTACAGTCAAATGGTGATGGAAAGTATGTGCAGTTTGCTCCAGGTGAAGCTAATTCAAGAGGTGCTATTTCAACATTCCCTGCTTCTGCTCAGGTTGATGGTGTTTATGTGTTAGACTTTGATTTAAGTCTCAAGTCTGGTGATAATCAGAATACAGAATTTGCTGTTACAAACCAGAATATGTTCAACACAAACGGCATTATAAATGATGGTATAGAAAGCGGATATCTCTTTAAGATATATACAACTGCTTCAAGCACCACATGGACAGTATCAGGCGGTGGCTCATTTGATGTAGCAGCTGGTCAGTGGGTACATGTAAACCTTCTTGCCGACACAGGCTCAGAGTCAGTTGTTGTAACAATCACAGACGGTGATACTGTTCTCTACGAAGGCACATTAAAGATGGATGACACAGCCCCTCTTATGGGCTTCTATATCCGTGGTGGAAGATATCAGTCAGTTACTGGTGTTGACAACGTAGTACTTAAGCAGAATTAATTACTTATCTAAATGTCATAAGACCATTTAGGGTAAACTTAAGCCCAGCGATTTATTCTCAAAATAATCGCTGGGCTTTTTATTCTTTTAATATATCTCTAATCCATATATACTTCCCATGGCACATCTTTCCATCCGGTAGTATCAAAGACTGCTCTTATACATTCCACGTAAAAATTAAGCTTCTCCTTTAAATGAGGAGCTGCATCAAAGTCGATATCATAATTAGCATCTGACATAACACTCTCAAATAACCTTGCTCTGTCCTCATCTTCATTTATTGCTCCATACGTATCCACAAAATATGTATTTGATAAATCACCGTCACTATGCCACATAATCTCGTATATATATTTTTCATATTCCTGATAGTTGAAGTTTCCATCTCCCCAATCACTATAGGAATTCATATAAATATATCCCGGTGGATTTAAAGCCCCCCATTCCTCCTCCAATTTAATAAATATTTCTTCATCTGTGTCACATTTGTAATCAATAGCATGACACAATTCATGATTGATAACAGACGGTAATACGTCAAGATTCTGACAATCAAGCACCACTATAACCCATCCACCATCTGTGGTTGTTATGCCGCCTGCATATCCTAATGTCCCTTCCATTACACCTTTTATCTCAGATGCAATATGTATCTCCAATCCCATTAACTGCTCACATTGAAATTGTCTAAAGAAATCCTTTGGATAACGGCTAAGCTCCTCTGCAAGTATATCAATAGCACTATCGGTAATAGTGTAATCAGTAAGCGGTTTAATAGAATAATCAGGCAAGGTGTTTCCACACTCTTCACCAATATAAATTTCTATACCGTACTCCTCTTCCAGCTTATCTGCCTCACTTCGAAGTGGTTTATACTCTTCATTTAATTCCTCAGGCTTGTACAACTGATTAGTGAATTCTGAAATATCCACAGATGGCTGACTTCCCATATGATATTCACTGACAACCATCTGACTTTCTACAGTTAATGCATCATCCAAATACCATTTGATAAAATATTTATCACCCATGGAATTTGCCATCTGTATAATGAGTCTGCCATCCATATAAGAATGAGCATCTGTTACAAATGGATTGGTATCCATATATTCATTGTCAAAATCATCAGGTATTTCTGCTGCCGGCAGAAGAGATATATCCATAGATGCAGCGTCAATCATATCTCCTGTGTTGTAATCATATAACTCGAAAACAACTTCATTATCCTTTACATATGAGAAGAGAAGATTATTATTTTCAAGAGTGAAATAATCCACATACAAATCATCTCCATCCCACTTGTAATCATAAGCCTTATTTTCAGATACTCCTAATATCCAGCGGTTTACAAAGCTATATTCGATGGATGTTTCCAGATAAGTATTTTTTTCCGTATGCAGGAAACGCTCTGCATTATCAAGTACATAAACTACACGACCAGAATCAGCCTCTATGATAAACTGATATCTGTTATAATCAGCTGCCATACCTGTAAATATGATGTAATCCTTACCTGCATCATCTGTTATTACACCATCAACCATATCCACCAGATACTTTCCGTCAGATTCAAGCTCTGTATGTTTACCACTTTCACTGTCGTATACATAAATATCTAAATCTTTCGCATAATAATACCTTTTTCCGTCAGCTGAAAAGTCACCTAAATGATTTTCCATTTTGAAATCAGCTATTTCATTAAGCTCCAAATCATATGTTTTAAGGTATATTTTATCTTCCTCATATGTATTACAACAAATAATATCCTTCTTTCTTCTTATATATGATGTGGTTGGCTCTGTTTTAATATCCTTTATTAGCGTATGAGTTTTTGCATCTATTAATATTGTATGCTGCTCATATATTTGGCCATCCATATCCTCATCCTCTATGCTAGGTTCCACATTAGATGTTGAATACTGTACTACAATATATTTATCATTGTATTCTAACACTGACAGCTCTCGCAGATAATTGCTCCCAATCATCTGTCCCATTTCAATACTTGTCACATATTTCACATCACCTGCACTATTTAAGTCCATCTCATTATCCGTTATATCATATCCCGGAATATCAAACGTCTGTCCATCTTCTGTGTAATTGCTTTCCACTTCCACAGTAGTTTTCTCTTCGTTATTCTTACTTTCATTGTCTGAACATGCACATAACAACATTGCCAATGCAGTAATAAGTATTCTTTTCTTCATAATATGCCCTTCTTTCCACCTTATCTATGTAGTAATACCACTAACTATGATTATACTACTTTTTACATCTCTGTACATATGATAAAAGTAATATTTAAAAAGACTCATAGTTTTTTGAACTATGAGTCTAATTTATAATTTACTTATTGATTTAATATAGGCATACCATTTTCATCCCACTTTACGCGTCGTATTCTGGCACTTCTACATGGGTCATACAGAGGATCCTCACTTCCATATCCACACTGTCCCTTATAACATTCCTCACTTCTTGAGTGATATACAAATACCCAGTCTCCATTCTCATCCTTTACAAATGAATTATGTCCCGGACCATATTCACCAATTAAATCTGATGATGTGAGCAGTGGCTCTTTAACCTTCGTCCACGAAGCCTTATCCATCAAATCTGCTTTTTCATCAGCATATAAAAGTCCTATACAATACTCTGGACCTGTAGCAGAAGCAGAATATGCCACATACACTCTACCCTCATGAACCATAACTGCCGGTCCCTCATTTACAGGAATCGAAACTTTTTCCCAATAGTACTCAGGTGCTGTAAGCATTATAGGTTCGCTCGTAAGCTTCCATGGCTCGTCAGGATTGATAGTTGCCATATACACATTTGACAAATTTGGCTTTTGTGCCCATATTACATAGTGCTTATCGTTGCATGCGAAATATGTCATATCCAGAGAGAAGCCTGTAAATGAAAACAGGTCATCCTCTGTAGTTTGGAATTTGCCCTTATCTATCCAATTGTCTTCATATGGATTATCACCCTCGCATGCTATGACATGACAGTTGATATCCCACACATTATTGGCCTGTCCACTTGCTGCAAAATATACATACCATTTACCGTTAATCTCATGTATCTCAGGTGCCCATATAAATCTATGGGCTGTCGCAGACTCACTTTCGTCCCATATAACCTTTTCCTCCGCATCAGCCAAGCCTTCTATAGTCTTTGCTCTTCTGAGAATAATGCGGTCATAACCCTCAACATCTCTTCCTCCATACATAGGATAAGAGGCTGTAAAGTAGTAATATCCGTCACTTCCTTTAGTTACATGAGGGTCAGCTCTATCAGCTATAAGTATATCTGTTTCTGTAGCATTGTTTTTAATTTCATCCGGCTTATTATTTTCATATTCTGCTTTGATACTATCGCCTGTCAACGCAGTATTATATACCTTCACATCACGCACAAAACCAGTGTATGTCGCATCTGCTGAATATGATGATCTTCCAATATACGCTACCAGTTCTTCACCAAAATCACTTACTGTCTTTGTATGTTCAACAGTTCCTACATTGTCACCATTCATATATACCGATATTTCCGTCGGTGTAATAACTGTAACGTAATGATTCCATGTCATATCAGTATATGGACCCTGTATTCCATTGGCCGCCACTGATGGCGAAATTCCTACCTCTGTATTATATGGAGCTGTTGCATTATCAGAATCTGTGAATACCGACTTAAGTGTACCTGCAAGATTACTTGGATTAAGTATCCAATAATTAACCGGCATATTATCCTTTGTGCCAAAATACATTGCACTTGTATTAATTGCACCTGAATAATTTTTAAGCCATACGGATATGGTTAAGGTATCCTCATTCTCAAAAACCTCTCCCGGTATTTCAATATAAGCTCCCTCAGTCATAAAGGTTGCATTCTTCTCATATTCATTATTCATATTCTGTCTGTTATATAATGTGCCATCATAGCCATTACCTGACAAATCAGTCACATTATCCCCTTCCTCTAGTTCCTTTAATGAATAATGAAGCTTAAGCCCCTCTTCATTTGAATTCTTTGTCGAATCCTCCTCTTCATTATCTGTGCCGGCACTTCCACTACAACCAAACAGCATTATGCCCGAAAGTACAAAGCACATTAATAACAGTAATTTCTTTTTCATAGCCTTCTCCTTTTTAGTTTATCTTTTGCTACATTACACTCCATAATGTATCATATATTTATTTTCCGAAATCGCTTTCTGAACAATACTTAATAAGCTTTTTAAACTTGGATCACTTAATAATCTTGAATAATTTTTTACTATATTCTCAAAATACTTTAATGATATTGGTGGAATCAATGTATAAATCGTCATCAATTTTTATACAATTATACTTTTGTGGCTCATAATTAGTATATGCTTCATTTGTTGAAATTTCAGGAATTATACCAAACTCCACAGTAATTATAACACAATCTCCTCTCAGTTACATCCTTTCAATCATTGTTTTATAACATTCATGTCATCAAATCAAAAGACTCATAGCCCTTCGGACTATGAGTCTAATATACATTAATTAATCTAATGTGTATGGCATTAAAGCAATATGTCTTGCTCTCTTAACAGCTACTGTAAGAGCTCTCTGATGCTTAGCACAGTTTCCTGTAATTCTTCTAGGAAGAATCTTTCCTCTCTCAGATACATATCTCTTTAACTTATTTACATCCTTGAAATCGATAGTGTTGTTCTTGTCACCACAGAATACGCAAACTTTCTTTCTTCTGCGCATTGGTCTTCTCTTCATAGAACCATCCATCTTATCGCCTTTTTCTTTATTCATTGGCATAATTATTACCTCCTGTTTTACTAATTAAATGGTAAACCTTCGTCTTCTACTCCGTCCGGAATATTCATAAATCCGTCGCCTGCTGCATTCACTGGCTCAGGTCTAGCTGAAGCATAGCTTCCACCGTCACCTGCTGCGCCCTTGCTCTCAGCAAACTCACAGTTCTCCACAACAACTTCTGTTGTGTAAACCTTCTGACCATCCTTGTTTGTGTAGCTTCCTGTCTGAATACGACCCTCTACTACAAGCTTTGTGCCCTGATGTAAATATCTCTCAGCAAACTCAGCCTGTCTTGCAAATGCAACACATGATATAAAATCTGCTGTCTGCTCGCTATTTCCATCTCTACGGCCACGACGGTCAACTGCTAATGTGTATCTGGCTATTGCCATTGCATTCTCGCCCTGAGAATAACGGATATCCGGGTCTCTTGTGAGACGTCCCATAAGTATAACTTTGTTCATACTATCTCCTCTTTCCTATGCAATCCCGGACTATGCTTCCTGCTTAACACATAAGTATCTAACAACGTTCTCCATAAGACGAATCTTTGCTTCAACTTCGTTTGGACATTCTGCATTATCAGACTCAAACTGAATGAAGTAATAAAATGCTTCTCTGCTCTTCTGGATTTCGTAAGCTAATCTCTTCTTACCCCAGTCGTCAACATTTGTTACTGT
>JAFSIA010000026.1 GCA_017440045.1 Lachnospiraceae bacterium | reverse complement strand
TTCGTCTTTTGTGAATTTCATACGGCACCTCCTGAGTAATCCTTCTGTAGATGTGTTTACTCCGATAAACTAATGTTACACAGAAAGAAACATCTTGTCTACAAAAATAGGGTAGGTGTCTACTTTTATCTTACCACTTCATTTTTCCATTTTTCCTTGTACATTCTAGTACTTTTGTAGTATAATAATCTAGAGTTTATTTTTTGTTTGTGATTTATTATAAAAAATTGGGTTTTTACATTACAAAAGGGAGGCAAATATGGATAGCAACATTAATGAACAGAATCATACTGATGCACAACAGGAGATTCATAAATTAGCATATACTGATTATCTTACGGGCTTAGTCAACAGACGTGGTCTGTATAATCATTACAATAATCTTAATAAAAATTTATCTATGCACTTTATGTTCATAGATATTGATAATTTCAAGAGAGTTAACGATGTATATGGTCACAGTATGGGGGATATCCTTCTTGTGAAGGTTAGTGAACTTATTTGCTCAAAACTCCCTAATGGATATGTAGCAAGAATCGGTGGTGATGAATTCGTTGCCATTATTGATGGTTCATATGACAGCAATTTATTAGAATCTACTGCTCAATTAATTATTGATGACTTAGAAAACATCGATTTTAAAAAGGATATATTATCACTTATTTCTTTAAGTATAGGTATTATTTTAGATCAGCCTACAGAGCTTATGTTAGATGACATCTTATGTAAGTGTGACTCAGCTATGTACAAGGCCAAGGCTGATGGCAAAAGCAGATACGTAGTATATCATACTATTGAAAAAGCCTTTGAGCTTGAAAAAACAATTGAATCCCAGATGAGAGATGCTTTGGAAAACGGTGAATTCCATGTATATCTCCAGCCTAAGATTAATATGATATCCTCAAAGCTTGTTGGTGCCGAAGCACTTTCAAGATGGTTAAGTCCGGAGGATGGTATTCGTATGCCTGCTGTATATATTCCATTATTTGAAAAGAATGGTTTTATTACTGAGCTTGACTTGTTTGTATACGAAGAAACCTGTCGTATTAAGGCTTCATGGAAAGGATTACCATACGAGCATTTGACTGTTTCGGTAAATATGTCAAGGCTCCACTTCTATCACCATAATTTCCCTGAACAGTTAAAGAGTATTGCTGACAAATACGAAATCAGCACTGATGAGCTGGAGTTAGAGATTACAGAAAGTGGTTTTATCAAAGATAGCCATGAGATTATTGCTATGGTTAGCAGACTTCGCGACATCGGCTTTAATGTATCTATAGATGATTTTGGTTCTGGATACTCAGCTTTAAATATGTTAAAAAATCTTCCTGTTACAATTGTTAAATTGGACAAGGACTTTATACAGTTCTCTACAGAAGATACCAGAGGTCAAACCGTTTTAAAAAATATTATTTATATGTGTAAGGACCTTAAGCTTAAGGTTGTTGCAGAAGGTGTTGAAACTAAAGCACAGGTTGATTTCATTACAGGTTGTGGATGTGATACAGCACAGGGCTTCTTCTATTCAAAGCCTCTTCCACTTGAAGACTTCAACAAATATGCATCTGAACATTTCCAGACAGATAGCAATTGCGTTTGCTTCTCATTTAATAACAATTTCGAGAGTGATTGTGGACGCTACAAAGGCAGCTTCGTCGGTAAAGGCTACAGCTTCCGTCCTGGTCCAAAGAGTGGCATGAATGCCATCCACTTCCCAGGTGGAGCCACATCTACAAATTATGTAAGCATACCTCAGGAGCTTTTATCAAGCAACAGTTATACAGTTGCATTGTGGGTTAATCCGGACAATTCACTTCCTTGGACAAGCCTTTTCTTTGCGGAATATCAGACAGGATTTATGAGTTACATACCGTTAGCTTGGGATGGCAACTGTTCTTACAGAATGAGAGACCATCGTGCTGCTAATGGTTGGTATGATACACCAGCCTGTCGTCTCTGGGAGCATCAGTGGACTCACATAGCCTTTGCGTTTAACTACATTACAGAAAAGACATTCCTTTATTTAAACGGAATCTTATCTGCTGAGGTTGAAAACGTTCCTCCACTTTATGCAATTATACGTATTCTCCTTGGTGGTGATATCTATCAGGATTCATTCCAAGGACGTGTGGCAGATCTTAGAATTTACAGTGACGTAAAAACACCGACAGAAATAAAAGATTTATTCCTATCGGTGCAAACAGACCCATCATTCCAGATTAATAATTAATCCATATATTTATTTAATGATTTCAGTTGGAAGATATCTCTTAATGGTATCTTCCAATTTTATTGGATCAATCGGCTTTGACAGATAATCATCAAAACCATGCCTCAAATATTCATCCTTAGCCCCAGCAATAGCATTTGCTGTCAATGCTATTATTGCTGCATCCTTTGACTTGTTATCCTCCATACGTTTTAATTCATGTAAAACCTGTATTCCATCCATTTCCGGCATCATGTGATCAAGTAGGATAACGTGATATTTTTCATTTCTAACCTTCATAAGACAGCTATGTCCATCAGAAACAGTATCTACCTGCATCTTATTTCTCTTTAAGAGTCCCTTTACAATAGTTAGATTAACTAAATTGTCATCTACTGCCAAAATCCTTGCCTCAGGAGCAACAAATGACTGTATTTCTTTTATGTCTTCCTCTTGTTCCTCTAAACTAAATATTCCTACAGGTTTTGAATTTACGACCTTTTGTGGTATTTTTATAGAAAATATGGAACCTCTTTCATAGACACTCTTTACCTCTATATCTCCCTCCATCAGGCTTACAAGATTATATACTATGCTAAGTCCAAGACCGCTACCTTCCACATTATAGTTAGCTTTCTCATCAAAACGCTGAAATCTCTCAAACAATCTTGGCATATCTTCTTTTTTTATGCCAATACCAGTGTCCTCCACATGGGCAATCATATTTATTTTGCCATCTCCCAAATCCTCATAGCAAAGCTTAACTTTCACCCATCCGACCTTTGTATATTTTATGGCATTGTTTACAAGATTAAGCATTATCTGACGAATTCTAAGTTCATCTCCACACAACTCACTTGGCAGATTTTCGTCAACCTCAATTTTAAACTGAAGTCCCTTTTTCTGAGCTCTGTATGTAACAATATTAAACAACGTTCTAACTGCCTTTGCAACATTATAATCACTCTCTATAATGCGCATTTTTCCTGATTCAATTTTTGATAAATCCAGTATATCATCGATAATTGAAACCAGTGATTTCCCTGCTGTCTGTATATTTTCTGCATTTTTATATATCTCATTTATATCAGTTTCGCGTAGAATCATCTCATTCATACCGAGCACTGCACTAAGCGGCGTCCTGATTTCATGACTCATCTGAGCTAAAAATACACTTTTCGACTGATTTGCTTCATCTGCCTGTCTCTTTGCCTCTTCAATTTCTTTAATGTACTCCATTTTAGCAGTAATATCTGTTACCGTCACTGCATATCCGATAATGTCATCAAACTCATCTACTACCTTCTGTATACCAAGGCTACATGTGATTCCATTTTTTGTACACACAGCATCCATCTGAGAAGATACTCCGTCAATAAGATACTTCTCTTTCGGCAAATCAAATAAATCTGATATTTTATATTCGTCATCAGGGGATAAACTCATAAAATTTCTGGCCGATTCGCTTATAAGCTTAAGATTTAAATCCGAATCATATGCCAACACAAAAACCTCTACAGAATACTGTGCATAATTAACCATATTTGCCATACTAAGTTGATTTCTTCTGTCATAAGAAAATGCTCTATGCATAAGCATTACACCCAATGATTGAGATATAGTACTTGATGGAACTGCCGGCAAACCAAACAGTGGTAATACTGTATCAAAAACCATACCGAGGGATATAACCGTAAGTCCGCCTAAAAGTTGCTTTCCCATAACCTTCATACGTCTTTTATTTGTAATCTTTATGGCATAAATAAGCATTACATACATAAAAAGTGCAATCAGTACAGAATACGCTGTATATACATTGGTTTCCATACTTGATAGGAAGCTGTATGTGGTTCCTATACTAGTTTTATGAAAAACGATTAATTCTTTCTTTACACTCAATGGATAGATAAATACTCCGGCAAAAGAAAAGATAACCATTCCGTGTATCCACCATCTCTTAAGCTTCGTCCATGCTGCAATAAGAATAGTACCTGTAATCAGATACGCAAAAGTACCTATCATTCCCACTGTTCTTAAAATATATGCTATTTCAAAGTCCTCGCAAACAACAATGGCTCCAAAACATATAGTCCACCATACACTACTTATAGCAAGTAATATAAATATGAACGCATTTCTATCTAATGAATCACTATTTTTAACAGCTCCCTTAATAGTCATAGCTGTCAATACTGTCAAAATATTCATTATTGCAAACAAAACTAAATTCATACTATCACCTACTTTCTAAGGCCCTTCGGATAATGGTTTTTTAGCATACCATTTTGCGCTTTACCCCATCCTAAAGATACTCCTTTGACCGTAACAAGCGTCCAACCACTATCATACTCTGTCTCAACCATTTCACCCTTTAAGTACTTCTCTGCATTATCAAGCTCTGTTACCTGTCTTGCCTGCTCCGGCCTTAAGGCTAGCGCTAATGCATGGTCTGGTTCAAATCGATTCTTTTTATTACATCCAAGCTTTAAGCCTGCTCTCTCAATCTTTATACCTTTTAAGCTAATCATCTCATCAGGAACCAGATAAATGCAGTCACCAAACATTACAAACTGTCCTTTGAAGCTTGTATTTAAATATTTACCGACAAACTCATCAAAATATTTCAGCTCCTGCTTTCCAGCCACACCACTAATAGGTTTTCTCTTATAGTTTATTTCATCATCAGAAGCAATTTTTCTTAATCTGACTGCAAAATGACCTTCGCCCTTTAGCTTATGAGGCCAAAGCCTGTACATTCCACCTTTTTCCACAAAACCTGCCTGTATAAGCTTCTGATGACATACCGGTTTATCTACAACGAAATCAGTATTTTCTTCCAAAAACTGCTGTATAAGTCCCTCATTTTCTTCTGTGGAAAATGTACAGGTAGAGTATACTATCACACCTCCCGGTTTTAGCATCGCTGCTGCATTATTAATTATCATAAGCTGTCTGTCTGCACAGACCTGCACCTGCTCACTACTCCATTCATCTATGGCAATCTGATCTTTTCTAAACATTCCTTCACCTGAGCATGGCGCATCTACCATAATTTTATGAAAAAACTCAGGAAAAAGCTCTGCCATATGACCTGTATCTTCATTAGTAACAATAGCATTTCTAACACCCATTCTCTCTATATTTTGAGACAATATCTTTGCTCGTTGACCATAATACTCGTTTGATATAAGAAGACCCTCACCCTTTAACTTTCCAGCTATCTGCGTACTCTTTCCACCAGGAGCCGCACATAGGTCACACACTATTTCTCCCGGCATTACCTCCAAAAGCTCTGCTGCCGACATAGCACTAGGCTCCTGTATATAATAGGCTCCTGCCTCGTGTAACGGAGATTTTCCAGGTTGCATATCAGGATTATAATAAAAACCTTCCTCAGCCCATGGCACTGGCAACGTTATCGCTTCAATAATCTCCTTTGCTCTGTCTTTATCTATTTTTAACGGATTAAACCTAAGACCATATGCACGTTCATCTTCATAGGTTTTGATAAATTCATCATATTCCGCACCAAGCATATTTTTCATACGCACCAAAAAATCAGATGGCAATCTCATATTAATATCCTCATCTTTACAAAAAATTCCGTATTTTATCCACCCACATTACTTCCTTTTATTTTACTCCTTTTATGATGCAAGTTCAATCATCTTCTGCTAATTTTCAATGTTTTTAGTTGTTTTTGTCCCCTTATCTTGATATTATAGTTATATGATTATCTCAACATAAGAGAGGCGTGTATGTACGAAGTGATTTTTAACCCAGGAAGTCGCAGCAACAAAGGCATTTCCATATGGGACACAATTGAAAAAATTTTATACGAAAAAGAAATACCTTACTTACTGTATAGGACAATGTATCCTGGTCATGCCAAGGAGCTTGTCAAGGATATTACCTCTGATAAAAAAGCTCATACATTTATAGTAATAGGCGGAGACGGTACACTAAATGAGGTAATAAATGGTATATCTTATCCCGAGCTTGCAACTATAGGTCTTATCCCATCCGGCTCCGGAAACGATTTTGCCAGAGCTGCTAATATTCCTACAGATTGTGTGCCTGCATTGGAGCTTATTTTAAATAGCTCTACGCCAGCCAAGCTAAACTATGGAGAAGCTTTTCTTCCAAACAGCTACAGACGTTTTCTTATAAGCTGTGGTTGTGGATTTGACAGTGATGTATGTAAAGATGCTCAAATTTCACCACTTAAACCATTTTTAAACAAGCTTCATATGGGCAAGCTTATATACACAATAGTAGCCATAAAGAAACTAATAAACAAATCCGTATTTTCTGCTAATCTCACAATTAATGAGACCGAAAATATGACTATGGATGAAATATTCTTTTTAACTGCTATGAACACATCACATGAGGGTGGCGGATATATGTTTGCACCAGACGCAGACCCATCTGATGACAAGCTGGATTTCCTTATAGCTCATCACCTTACAAGAAGACGCATTATTCCGCTTTTGCCAAAGGCAAAGAAGGGCAGACATATCGGTGCAAAAGGTGTGGCATTGATGCCTATTGAAAGTGTGTCCATGAAGTTTTCAAAATCTGTCTATCTCCATACAGACGGGGAGGTTCACGGAAAGTATGACCATGTAAAAATATGTTGTAGTAAAGAACATATTAACTTTTACATCGGAAGTAAAAATGAGGAAAATATAGATGATTAAAAATTATAAACTCGTTCTGGAATATGATGGCACTCGCTATAACGGATGGCAAAAACAGGGAAATACAGATAACACCATTCAGGGGCGAATAGAAAATATACTATCAAAATATTATAATCAAGAAATAGAGATACATGGTTCCGGACGTACTGATGCTGGAGTTCACGCCAAGGGTCAGGTGGCTAATTACAAGATTAATAGCAAATATGTCAGTGAAGAGATTTCAAATCTTACCTGTACCGAGATACAGCGTGAATTAAATAGCTACTTACCAGAGGACATAAGAATATTAGAATTAGACGAGGCAAACGAGCGCTTTCACGCTCGACTTAACGCTAAATCCAAAACCTACAGATATTGTATTTTTGTATCTGACAAAAGGCCTGTTTTTATCAGAAAATACTGTATGGCACTAAATTCAATGCCTGATTTACAAGCAATGGAAGCTGCCTGCGACAAGCTACTTGGAACCCATGATTTAGCTCCATTTTCTGATACAAAAACAAAGAAATCCACCACTCGTACTATATATGATATTACCTTTTCCACAGAAGAGAATGATGGTGGAATCTATATTTATATTGACTTTACAGGAGACGGCTTCTTGTATCACACTGTCAGACTGCTAGTCGGTACTCTACTATCAATTGGTCTGGGCAAATGTAGTCAAACTATTATTGATGAAATTTTTGAGAAGAATAATAGAAAGCTGGTGCCTTTTCTTGCACCAGCCGAAGGTCTATTCCTTATGAAGGTTATGTACTAAACAGTACATGACCTTTTCTAATTATACTACCAAGAAAAACTTCACAATGAAAAGTAGCGAAAGCACATACGTAAGTAGTGACACCTTCTTTGCCTTTCCTGTAAGTACCATTATAAATGTATATCCGATAAGTCCCAGACCAATACCATGTCCAATGGAACCACTTATTGGCATTGCAATAAGCATAAGCGCTACCGGAAGCATCTGTGTCATATCATCAAAATCAATTTTCTTAAGTCCTGCAAGCATTATAACACCTACATAGATAAGTGCTGCTGATGTAGCAGGTGCCGGTATAATTTGCGTAATAGGTGAAATAAACATACATGCCGCAAAAAGAACTGCTGTTGTAAGTGCTGTTAATCCAGTACGTCCTCCAACCTCTACACCTGCTGCTGATTCAACAAATGTTGTAACTGTAGATGTACCTGTACATGCACCAACTGTTGTTCCAATAGAGTCTGAAAGAAGCGCCTCCTTCATCTTTGGCATATTACCTTCTTCATCAATCATATTTGCTCTTGACGCTGTACCTACAAGTGTTCCGATTGTATCAAACATGTCTATCATACAGAATGTAACAATCATAAGAATCGCTGATAACCAGCCAATCTCAAGAAGTCCTTCAAAATTAAACTTAAATAATGTCAAATCTGCCATATCACCAAATGGTGGCATCCATGAGGCATCCTTTAACTTCGCAAATGGATCCTCTCCAAGGAAAATAGCCTGTCCAGCCCAATAAATAACAGATGCTGCAATCATACCTATAAGAACTGAACCTGTAATTTTCTTATGAGCCAATGCAATAATAATAAATAACCCCAAGAATGCTGTTATAACATAGAGAACCATTCTCTTATATTCTGTTCCACCTAATGCATCCTGTGTAAGGGACGGTGTAAGATTTCCAAAGAAATCCTTTAACATATAATGAGCCTGTCCATTTGCATCATATACACCTGCATTTGAACCAAGTCCAATGTTAAGAAGCATAATACCTATAGCTGGTGCAATACCAAGTCTTATACCAAGCGGAATAGCCTGTACTATCTTCTCTCTAATCTTAAATACTGAAAGGACGATGAATATAAGTCCCTCAACTAAGATAATACTAAGCGCAGCCTGGAATGACTCAATATATGTCATACCTGTAATAGCCACAATGTTTGTAACAACTACTGCGAAGAAACTGTTAAGTCCCATACCCGGTGCCATTGCAAATGGCTTATTCGCAAGAAATGCCATACAGAATGTACCGATAGCTGATGAAAGCGCGGTTGCTAAAAATACGGCATTCCACAAGCTCTGTCCTCCATCTGCACCAAAGCCTGTCAACAAATTTGGATTAAGGATGATAATGTAGGCCATTGTCATAAACGTAGATAAACCAGCTATAAGCTCTGTTTTTACGTTTGTCCCATTCTCCTTAAGTTTAAATAGTTTTTCCATTTTGCTTTTTCCTCCTTCTCATTTAAAGCAAATGTTTATAACATCTTTCCACTCTTTTTTGCAAAATATTCTTTCGTTTCCTTAGCTACTACACCACTTAAAGCAAAAAGAGCTATTATGTTTGGTATGGCCATAAGACCATTAAATATATCTGCAATCGTCCATACTGCCGAAACCGTCATATATGGTCCGATAAATACAGCTAAAACATATAACCATCTGTACACTTTAACAGCCGTGTTACTACCATTTGAAAGATATTCGAGACACTTTTCTCCGTAATAATTCCATCCAAGAATAGTTGTAAAGGCAAAGAATACTAAACAAATCATAAGTACAAATGCTGCCGCATTCTCACTTATCATATAAAGACCCTTCTGAAATGCATCTGTTGTAATCTCAACACCCTCAAGGTTTTTATCTGCCCATGAGCCCATCATAACGATTGATAAACCTGTCATTGTGCAGACAATAATAGTATCTATAAATGTACCTGTCATTGTCACCAAACCCTGACGAACAGGTTCTTTTGTCTTTGCTGCTGCAGAAGCAATCGGTGCAGAACCAAGACCTGCCTCATTTGAGAAAATACCTCTGGCAACACCCTTCTGCATAGAAATTGCAATAGAGGCTAACGCGCCACCTGCAATTGGTCTAATACCAAATGCACCTTCAAATATCTCCACGAATGCACCCGGAAGAAGACTGATATTAGAAACTATAAGTATAACTGCTACGACTATGTATATAACTGCCATAAATGGCACAACAAACTCCGAAACTTTCGCAATTCTCTTTATTCCACCTATTACAACAAGTCCTACACATATTGTTAATACAACAGCTGTTATAACTATGGCAACAGAATATTCTGCCCCAAATAGATTTACTGTATTAGATTTCTCTGGGTCAAAAAAAGCCTGTACTGCTGATGCTATACCATTTACCTGTGTAAATGTACCTATACCCAAAAGGCCTACACATGCTCCAAAGAATGCAAATAATTTTGCAAGCCATTTCCACTTGCTTCCCATACCATTCTCTATGTAATAGAATGGTCCTCCAAGAACCTTTCCATCTTCGTTAATTTTTCTATACTTAACTGCCAAAAAACCTTCGGCATACTTAGTTGCCATACCAAAGAACGCTGCAACCCACATCCAGAATAACGCACCTGGACCACCTGCCAAGATACCTACAGCAGTGGCAACTCCTACGATATTACCTGTACCGATTGTAGCTGAGAGAGCTGTACAAAGAGCGCCAAAGCTTGTAACCTCTCCTTCTCCATCCTCCTCATTCTTAACCATATACTTAAGCGCTTTTCCAAGGTGCCTTACCTGCAAACCTCTAAGCCTTAATGTAAGAAAAATTCCAGCTGCCAGTATTAGTACAATAAGAGGCACACCCCACACAATATTATCAATTTCTTGTACGATTTTTGTAAAATTCTCCATATCACTATTCCTTTTTGCATAATACCAATTTATTCTGACCGCTGTGAAAACAATGGTGTAGACAAATATCTGTCACCTGAATCCGGCAATAACACCACAATATTTTTTCCTTCATTCTCTGGTCTGTTAGCAATCTCAGCAGCCGCCTTTAATGCTGCTCCTGATGATATTCCCACCAAAACGCCCTCTGTTCTGGCAAAACGTCTGCCTTCTTCATATGCATCTTCATCAGTAACTGTTATTACTTCGTCATATATAGTTGTGTTCAAAACCTTCGGAACAAATCCTGCTCCTATTCCCTGAATACCATGTGGTCCTGCCTGTCCCTTAGACAACATAGGACTTTTCTCTGGTTCAACTGCAATAACCTTTATATCCGGATTTTTTGACTTCAGATATTCACCTGTTCCAGTTATGGTTCCACCTGTTCCAACTGCTGACACAAATATATCAATTTCACCTTCCATCTGTTCCCATATTTCAGGGCCTGTGGCCTCTCTATGAGCCGTTGGATTTGCAGGATTATCAAACTGTCCTGCCATAATTGAACCAGGTATAGAAGCATTCAACTCATGAGCCTTTTCTATGGCACCTGACATACCTTTGGCTCCCTCCGTAAGTACAAGTTCAGCTCCGTACGCTGCCAAAAGCTTTCTTCTTTCTACACTCATAGTTTCAGGCAATGTAAGAATAGCCTTATATCCTTTCGCTACTGCAACAAGTGCAAGTCCTATACCTGTATTTCCAGATGTAGGCTCTATGATAGTATCACCTGGTTTTAATATTCCCTTTCTCTCAGCATCCTCAATCATCGACAAGGCCACTCTGTCCTTTGTAGAGCCTGCCGGATTAAGATACTCAAGCTTTGCATATATATTTTTATCTGTATATCTGTTAAGTTTCAATATAGGCGTATTACCAATTAGTTCTGTTACGCTTTGTACTACTTTCTTGTTCATTATTTCCTCCATATACTACATAAGTGTCTGCCCATTTATAACTAATTTAAATGATAAACCAAGTTTATCTGCAGCCTTTCTACAAAGTATCATTCGATTTAAGAATATCTCAAAATAGTCCATAACCGCACACTCAGTTGTATCAATCTTTAAATCTAATTTAATATAATTATTCTTTTCATATGTTACTTTACTTTCTTTCACCGCATAGTTTACTCTATCGTGTATATCAAAGCTGGCAAAATCCTGATTTCTCACTCTGCTACAACGTACATCCGTCTTATCTGCAAGTATAAGAGCTGCTGCCACTGCATTTACAGGAAAGGCTGTTGACTCGTCATGATTTCCTATCGCTGTAATAATGGTTGCTATATCTTCTGGTTCTGCTCCCATATTATCTAATATACGAAACGCCATAACTGCTCCTGATTGAGCATGGTCCACCCTGTTTATTACATTTCCTATGTCATGCAAATATCCTGCTATTTTAGCAAGCTCCGCCTCTCTTTCACTATATCCAAGCGTCAGCAACAAATCGCTTGCCATATTTGCAACCTTTGTCACATGTGGGAAGCTATGTTCAGTGTATCCAAGCGCTATTAGAGATTCATCTGCTTTTTTAATATATGTTCGAATAATCTCATTCTTTTCTATATCTTTAAATGTAATTTTCATATATATTCCTCTTTTCAAATATTACTTAACACTTCTCATGACACCCTCCAATATATTACCATACTTTTGTTTTCGATGGTACTGTTTTCTAAATAAAATCATAATAATTTCTTCATATAATATTAAATAAATACACTTTATTTTTTCGCATATCCACTTTTCTTACATGTCTTTTTATAGTATAATCACAATATATTAATTGTATGTGACCATGGAGAAAAAAATTGATTAAACGAAGATACATGAGAACAAGACAACTTAAGCCTGGTATGAAAATTGACCAATCCGTAGTAGACCGCCTTGGTAGAAATTTAGTTACTAAGGGGGCTATTCTTGATGAGTATGTTATCGAATCTCTACAAAGGCTTGGCGTTATGAGCGTATACATTCAAGAAGGCGAGATGGATCCTGAAGAAGAAAAAATTAACATTTCACCTATGGCTCAAGAGAAAATCGAAAAGCTACATACTGCTGACCGTTCTAAGGTTACTTTATCCAGCAGCGTAAGAGAACGCGTAGCTCAAGGGATTCAGTATATTTACAGCACTTCTGACGCAAAAGAGCTGGCAAATACCACTGATTCCATTGCCAATGATTTACTTGATGCTATAGATAGCAATAATGCTATTGCCATTGACATTGGAGAGTTAAAAACCAGTGATGAGTACACATTTAAGCACAGTGTAGATGTGGCTACTATCTCTATGGTTTTGGCAAAGCAACAAGGTCTTTCCAGAAAGGAAATCTATGATATTGGCGTAGCCGGGCTTTTGCATGATGTAGGTAAGACAAAAGTTCCTACAAGTATTTTAAACAAACCTGGGCGACTTGATGATAATGAATTTGAAGTAATGAAGCAGCACTCTGTCTTTGGCTACCGAATGTTAAAGGACCAGCCGGAGTTCAATAAAGAGATTTGTCTGGCTGTATTACAGCATCACGAAAAAATAAATGGACGTGGGTATCCTTTGGGTGCTAACGAAGAACAAATTACTCCATATGCCAAAATATTATCTGTCGCTGATATTTATGATGCCCTTGTTACAGAGCGACCTTATAAACAGGCATTTTCCCAGAGAGATGCTGTCGAGATGATTATGTCTATGACAGGCGAGCTAGATATGACTGCTATGAAGAGCTTCCTTGAAAGCATGATTCTCTACCCTGTTGGTTGCATTGTAGACTTAAGTAACGGTGAAAAAGCAAAGGTTGTAAAGAACAACCCACACTATATACTTAGACCTGTTGTGGTAGGCTTACAAACGGGAAATGTCTATGATTTAGGCGAAGATTTAAACTGCGCTAGCATTATTATTTTGTAATAACATTATTAAAAGAACAAATTGGACAAGCTCCGTTAGTCCCTCTTAATAGAGGAACCTGCGGAGCTTTTTCAAATGAATTTAACTCATATTATAAATCTTTAACATTCTTTACATTTTTTCTATACATACCAGCTATACTATATTATAAAATCTTATCCTAGGAGTTTGCTATGCATTTATCTTTATCCCTTATTTTAAAGGCATTTTTTATAGGCTCAACCATGACAATTCCCGGCGTATCCGGTGGAACTATGGCCGTAATTACGGGCATCTATGAAAATCTAATCTCTGCCATTAATGGTTTACGCAAGGACTTAAAAAAACATATTATATTCTTACTACAATTTGCCATATCAGCACTGGTAGGTTTTGTATTATTTGCCGGTATTATAACCAATCTTTTAGAAAGCCCAAAGACAGGAATTATTATCCGGATTGTTTTTGTTGTAATAGTTTTGGCCGGCATCCCAACACTTGTAAAAAAATCTAATATTATAAAAATACAGGCAAGCCATCTTCTTTGCCTAATTATAGGCGCTGCCATAGTTCTTTCCATATCAAGACTTCCTGTAGGTCTCTTTTCATCAGGAACAGGTGCATCTTACATTATTATGCAATTTATAGGTGGCGTAATAGTTGCCATTGCTCTTATATTACCTGGCATTAGTGTATCTCATATGCTCTATATTTTAGGACTATACAAGCCTGTTATGGAAAATGTATATAGCTTTAATTGGTTTATTCTAATACCATTATTTTTAGGCATAATAATCGGTATATTTGCCACCACAAACATATTGGAAAAATTGCTAGACAAATATACCGACAAAGTTTACATGCTGGTT
This sequence comes from Lachnospiraceae bacterium, assembly GCA_017440045.1. Lineage (GTDB taxonomy): Bacteria > Bacillota > Clostridia > Lachnospirales > Lachnospiraceae > SVEL01. The sequence goes on along the minus strand of JAFSIA010000026.1, from coordinate 2,741 downwards.
ATTGGATTTGTTGCCGCCTCCATATCCAGTCTTCTTATTTAATTATACTAATTTGTTGCTTCTGCCTGTTCGCCCTGCGCATCTGTAAGCTTAATTGAAAGCTTGCGAACCTGTCTTAGCTCATGATTTACTCGCTCCATACTCTCTACAGCGCCTGCTGATATAGAAGCTCCCTGCTCAGAGGATGCTGCAATCTCTTCACTAGCTGATGAGAGGTCGCTAATATTATCATTGATAACACCTGTTGCCACTGTTATTTCCTTGATAAGCTTTTCATTCTCATTAATATTATTGATAAGCTCATTTACCTCAGCCTCAATCAAATCAAACTTCTCTTTTGTCACATCAATCATCTGACTCTGCTTATCAATAGTTTCACTGGAAACATCCATACTCTTTGTTGTTGTCTCCACATCTGATACAAGCTCTCCTATAATATTAGTAATCTGATTAGCTGATTCTCTTGTATCCTCTGACAATTTTCTAATCTCATCTGCAACTACTGCAAAACCTCTACCTGCCTCACCTGCTCTGGCCGCCTCAATAGACGCATTCAAAGCCAATAAATTTGTCTGAGAAGAGATATTTAATATGGCATTGATAATGCTGTTAACTTCATTAACTCTATTCGCCAATCTTGTAATAGCATCTACAGTCATCTTGTTTGTCTCATCTACTGTATTAGCCTGATTCTTAAGCTCCTGTACAATCTCTGCACCTTCAGTAATCGTATCCTTAACCTTATCAGAAGACTGTTTCATCTTTTCTGTCTCCTGCTCAGCCATGTCAACATTCTTTTGAATCTCACTACACATAATTGCTTCCTGCTGTATAGACTCTGCTGTACTTGTAGCGCTGGCAGCAATATCCTGCATACCTGTGTCAGTAGCTTTTATAGCCTTTTCAAGCTCTTCCATCTGTACTGTTGCTTTCTCAAATCTTTTGTTAATTTCCTCAGCAACTCCCACCATAACATATCCAGATTTTTCCTGTTCCTCAGCCTTTGAAGTGATTGTTGCAAGATTTTCCATATTATATTTAAGTATCTGGCCTACACCTATAACAGCACCAAGACAACATAGTAAAATTGTTATCCAGCCTAGTGCAACAAACTCAATGTTCATAGTATTTGTAGTAGCCATTCTTATACAGCGGATTAAAAATCCTATTACTATAGCACCGCTTCCCCATATTATAAGGCGTCTGTTCATATATGATATACACGCTACAAGGACCACAAATCCATATAAAAATGTATATATATTATTGTTAATAGAACAAACTACTAAATACATCACAGCACCCATTCCTGCTATGATAATCATTCCTTTTCTTGTATGCGCCATCTTTATATATGCAATAGTTGCTACAATCATAGCTATTGCTATAAGTACTATCTGAATTATCAGATTAGTTGTTGATCCTGTTCCCTTTGCAGCTCCCGTTAATACTCCTATTAGCGTAAGTATAACCATACCACATGTTGCCATAATCATAGGGAACGCTATCTTACTGGATCTTTTGTACTGTTCTTCTGTCATAAATTTACCTCCTCAAAATACATATGCCTTACCCGACAAGAACATTTATTTAATTGTCTTTTTCACAATCAATAATTTCTTGTATTATAACATAACTATATCCCTTTTACCACTTATTTTTTATGTTTACATCATCACTTTGACGACATATATATAAATTGCCATAGCACATCTCAACCAGCCATATGTTTTTTCACATTTACACATATACGACCCACAATAACACATTCTCATATAAGATTTTTTTGTGTAAACTGAATGCAGATAATACAACAGCTGTAAAGCTTACGAAAGGATAGGTACTATTATGAAAAAATCGTATTACTCTGCCTAAGCATACTTTTAATTATGTCTTTAGTTGCATGTGGAGAAACAAATTCAACGGAAGAAGAGGAAACTGCAACAGAGATGAGACCAGATATTGACCAAACATATGAGATAACTATAGAGGACTTGATTATAAAAGAAAACGATAAAGAGATATATGGAAAAATATATACACCTGACGCAGAGGGTACATTCCCAACCATTATAATGTGTCACGGATATAATGGTTGCCATGCCGAATTGGTAATTATCAACGGTGAGGCCCACGGCTTTACACCTGCTACAGGCAAGCAGGCAATGGAAAAAGTATTAGAGTTTATGCGCAATCACTATTAATATACATAATCGAAGCCTCCTAATAACTTCGATTATATAAAAGTCGAAGCAGCTTTGATTTAACAGAAGAAGCCATACTTTACGTGTGGCTTCTTTTGTATTTGGAGCGAATATGCTTCCAAAGAGTGTAAAGAACATTTTTGAGTATTGTGACCGGAACCGAGTATTCAAAGATATTAAACGCTATTATCTGTGTTTAATAACAATTTGTCTATCACTGGACGAATCATCTCAGTATTTACAATCTTATTTATGGCACACAGTTTTTTACCTGCATCTTTACTAGATGCACCACAATGATATGCCTGTTCTGTCTTATGTTGTCTATCTGATATAATTGCCATCTGTACAGATATCTCTGATACTTTTGCAGTTACAAGTCTCATTTCAGATTGTGTAACAAACTGTTGGTTCTGTTTTATATAATGTCGCATTTCTCGAAATGCACGCATAATAAATATACTTTGTTGCTCCGCAAGTTTTCCTTTCAAAACTGTAGCAAGCATATATATACCTTGTTCAGTAAATGCGTATGGC
>JAFSIA010000025.1 GCA_017440045.1 Lachnospiraceae bacterium | reverse complement strand
TGGTACATTTGACGTATCTATTATCGAAATCGGTGATGGTGTCATAGAGGTTCTTGCAACATCAGGTGATAATAAGCTTGGTGGTGATGACTTCGACCAGAAGATTACTGATTATATGTTGGCTGAGTTTAAGAAAACTGAGGGTATTGATTTATCAAATGATAAGATGGCTCTTCAGAGACTTAAGGAAGCAGCTGAGAAGGCAAAGAATGAGCTTTCAAGTGCTACTACAACAAATATCAACCTTCCATTCATCACAGCTAATCAGGATGGTCCAAAGCACTTTGATATGAACCTTACAAGAGCTAAGTTTGATGAACTTACACATGACCTCGTAGAGAGAACAGCAGGACCAGTTCAGAACGCATTAAGAGATGCTGGTCTTAACGCAAGCGAGTTAAGCAAGGTATTATTAGTTGGTGGTTCTACTCGTATCCCAGCTGTACAGGATAAGGTTAAGCAGTTAACAGGACATGAACCTTCTAAGTCATTAAATCCAGATGAGTGTGTTGCCCTTGGTGCGTCTATTCAGGGTGGTAAGCTTGCTGGTGATGCAGGTGCTGGTGAAATCCTTCTTCTTGATGTTACTCCACTTTCACTTTCAATTGAGACAATGGGTGGCGTAGCTACAAGACTTATTGAGAGAAATACAACAATCCCTGCTAAGAAGAGTGAGGTATTCTCAACAGCTGCAGATAACCAGAGTGCAGTAGACATCAGAGTTGTACAGGGTGAGAGACAGTTCGCAAAGGATAATAAGCTTCTTGGCGAGTTTAGATTAGATGGAATCGCTCCAGCTCCAAGAGGAATCCCAAAGATTGAGGTTACATTTGATATTGATGCAAACGGTATCGTAAATGTATCAGCTAAGGATTTAGGAACAGGTAAGGAGCAGCATATTACAATTACATCTGGTTCAAATATGTCAGATGATGAGATTGATAAGGCAGTTAAGGAAGCTGCTGAGTTTGAAGCAGCTGATAAGAAGCGTAAGGAAGGCATTGATGCAAGAAATGAAGCTGATTCAATGGTATTCCAGACAGAGAAGGCTTTAAATGAAGTAGGCGATAAGTTAGATGCCAGCGATAAGGCTGCAGTTGAGGCTGACCTTAATACACTTAAGGATCTCCTTGCAAAGACAACAGCTGAGACAATGACAGAGACAGACGTCGAGGAAATTAAGTCAGCTAAAGAAAAGCTTATGACTGGTGCACAGAATCTTTTCACAAAGATGTATGAGCAGGCACAGGCATCAGGCGCAGCCCCTGATATGGGTGGTGCAGACATGGGTGCAGATATGGGTGCCGGCGCAGCTGATGACAATGTTGTTGATGGAGACTACAAAGAGGTTTAAAGAGTAATAACTAATTAATATGTAATAAGGACATGAGTTCATGTCCTTATTGCTATGGAGGACTTTATTATGGCAGATAAAAGAGATTACTACGAGGTTCTGGGCGTAGATAAGAATGCAGATGATGCGGCCATTAAAAAAGCATATAGACAGTTAGCAAAGAAATATCATCCAGATACAAATCCGGGAAACGCAGAGGCGGAAGCTAAGTTTAAAGAGGCCTCGGAGGCGTATGCTGTGCTTAGTGATGCTGACAAGAGACGCCAGTACGACCAGTTTGGTCATGCAGCATTCCAGGGTGGTGGCGGACCAGGTGCAGGTGGATTTGATTTCTCTGATATGGGAGATATATTTGGAGATATTTTCGGAGATTTCTTTGGCGGCGGTAGAAGAAGTTCTATGAACAATGGTCCTAGAAGAGGCGCAGACATTCGTGTTGGTATTCGTATAACTTTTGAGGAAGCTTGTTTCGGAACCAAGAAGGAGATAGAAGTTACATTAAAGGATGATTGTAAGACTTGTAAGGGAACAGGCGCTAAGGAGGGAACATCTCCGGTTACATGTACTAAGTGTGGCGGTAAGGGTCAGGTTGTATATACTCAGCAGTCACTTTTTGGTATGGTTCGAAATGTTCAGACTTGTCCAGAGTGTAACGGTAAGGGCAAGATGATTAAGGATAAATGTCCGGATTGTAGAGGTACAGGCTACACAGCTTCAAGAAAGAAGATTGAGGTTACAGTTCCAGCAGGTATCGATGATGGACAGTGCATACGTATATCAGGAAAGGGAGAGCCAGGTACAAATGGTGGACCAAGAGGAAATCTTCTTGTAGAGGTGACAGTAATGAGACATCCAATCTTCCAGAGAGATGGATATAATCTTTACTCTACTGCACCAATCTCATTTGCGCAGGCGGCCCTCGGTGGAGATATACGAATAACAACAATTGATGGAGATGTATTATTTAATATAAAGGCGGGAACACAGACAGACACAAGAATCAGACTTCGTGGAAAAGGTGTGCCATCCTTAGAGAATCGCTCAGCTAGAGGAGATCACTATGTTACACTTGTTGTTCAGGTTCCGGAAAAGCTTACATCAGAGCAGATAGATGCACTGAAAGCATTTGATAAGGCAATGGGTGGAACAACAGAGGAGACAAAGGATAAGGAAGAAGCTGACAAGAAAGAAGAAAAAGGCAAAAAGAAAAAGAAGGGATTCTTTTCATAAGTTGAAAAGGTGCATAGATTTGAAACTATGCACCTTTTTATGATAAATTCAATTGAAGTATTGCAAAACATTCTTTACAAGAGTGGCTATTTTGTTATATTATAGATAATAGTAACGTTTAGGAGGCTTATTATGGAAGAAGCAGTAATTTCAAAGAATTTTATCGAGCAGATTATAGAGAAGGATTTGGCAGAAGGTGTTTATGACCATGTTATGACAAGATTTCCACCTGAGCCAAATGGATATTTACATATAGGACATGCTAAGTCTATACTTTTAAATTATGGCTTGGCGAAGCAGTACGGTGGAAAGTTTAACCTTCGTTTTGATGATACAAATCCAACAAAGGAAAAGACAGAGTTTGTTCAGTCTATTAAGGCTGACGTTGAGTGGCTTGGTGCTGATTATGAGGACAGACTTTTTTATGCTTCAAATTATTTCGAGGCAATGCATGAAGCTGCTATTAAGCTTATAAAGAAGGGAAAGGCATATGTATGTGACCTTTCCGCAGAAGAGATAAGAGAATATAGAGGAACTCTTACAGAGCCGGGAAAGGATAGTCCATACAGAGACAGAACTGTTGAGGAGAATCTTAAGCTTTTTGAAGAAATGACAGCCGGCAAGTATGAAGATGGTTCAAAGGTTCTTCGTGCAAAGATTGATATGGCATCACCTAATATTAATATGAGAGACCCAGTTATCTACAGAGTTGCTCGTATGACACATCACAATACAGGAGATAAGTGGTGTGTATATCCAATGTATGATTTTGCTCATCCTATCGAGGATGCTATAGAGGGCATTACACATTCAATATGTACACTTGAGTTTGAGGATCACAGACCTCTCTATGATTGGGTTGTAAAAGAACTTGAGTACAAGATGCCACCAAAGCAGATTGAGTTCGCAAAGCTTTACCTTACGAATGTTGTGACAGGTAAGAGATATATAAAGAAGCTTGTTGAAGAGGGAATTGTAGACGGATGGGATGACCCAAGACTTGTATCAATAGCTGCTCTTAGAAGAAGAGGATTTACTCCTGAGTCCATACAGAAGTTTGTTGAGCTCTGTGGTGTATCGAAAGCTAACAGTTCTGTAGATTATGCAATGCTTGAGTATTGTATCAGAGAGGATTTAAAGCTTAAGAGACCAAGAGCTATGGCAGTGCTTGACCCTATTAAGCTTGTTATAGATAATTATCCGGAGGGACAGGTTGAGTATCTTGATTCAGATAATAACCTTGAGAACCCTGAGCTGGGTACTAGAAAAATACCATTTAGCAGGGAGCTCTATATTGAGCGAGACGACTTTATGGAAGAGCCACCTAAGAAGTATTTCAGACTTTTCCCTGGTAATGAGGTACGTCTTATGAATGCATATTTTGTTAAATGTGTAGATTATGAGAAGGACGAGAATGGCAATGTTACAGTTGTTCATTGTACTTATGACCCAGAGACAAAGAGCGGAACAGGCTTTGAGGGAAGAAAAGTAAAGGGAACAATTCACTGGGTAAGCGCAGCAGAGGCTGTAAAGGCTGAAGTTAGATTATATGAGAATATTGTTGATGAGGAGAAGGGTGTATATAACGAGGATGGTTCACTTAACTTAAATCCAAACTCATTGACAGTTCTTAAGGAGTGTTTTGTGGAGCCAAGCTTATTGAATGCAAAGGCTTACGACAGCTTCCAGTTTGTAAGACAGGGATTTTTCTGTGTGGACTGCAAGGATAGCACAGATGATAACCTTGTATTTAATAGAATAGTATCATTGAAGAGTTCATTTAAATTGAATGCTTAATGTATTAGGAAAGGGATTATCATGGCTGACAATTTGTTTTCTGACCTCGGTAAGGTTGGATTAGGAATGCTTTCTGGCTTGGAATTATATGAGAGTGAAGAGAAGAAAGCGGAAGTAGAAAAGAAGGAAGCAGCACAGGAAGCAGTGCCGGAGGAGAAGGATTATCTTTTTGATAAGGGATATAGATGTCCGGTATGTGATTCTGAGTTTAAGACTAAGGCTGTTAGAACAGGTAAGGCTAAGATGCTTGGGGCTGACACAGACTTAAGACCAAAGTATCAGGGAATAGATTCGCTTAAGTATGACTGTATCGTCTGTAATAAGTGTGGTTATTCGTCCCTTAGCAGATTCTTTAATAACATTACATCTTCACAGGCAAAGCTTGTTAAGACTAATATTACCCCATATTTTAAGGGAGTAGATACAAAGTGTGAGACATATTCTTATGATGAGGCATTACTTCGTCATCAGTTAGCTCTTGCAAATGCTGTTATTAAAAAGGCTAAGGTAAGTGAAAAAGCGTATACCTGTTTAAAGATTGCCTGGTTAATAAGAGGACAGTATGAAAACTTGCCTAATGAAACACCGGATAAAAATAAGGTTGTAGAAGGTTTAAAAGTTAAAGAAAAGGAATACATAAAGAAAGCTTACGAGGGCTTTGTGGCAGCAATGGCAAAGGAAATGCCACCTATCTGTGGAATGGATGAGTGGACATTGGTTTATCTTGTGGCAGAGCTGGCGCGTCAGTGCGAGGACTACGCAAAATCTATGAAGCTTTTGTCAGATCTTATTGTATCAAAAGCGGCATCAACAAAGCTTAAGGATAGAGCTAGAGAGATGAGAAAGCTTCTTCATGAATATGTATAGAATGTAGTGCTATACAACTTGAGGTATATTTATGGCTGAAAAATTATACACCATACCGGTTAATGAAGCATTTGACAAGGATTGTGAGTGCCCGGTATGTGAGATGTTTAGAAAACTTGAAAGTGAGGCATTAGATTTCACGTTGGGACCTTCATATATGGAGGAAGATGTGAGAGCAATGACAGATAAAGTGGGATTCTGTAAAGACCATGCGGCGAAGATGTATGCCAGAGGTAACAGACTTGGAATGGCGCTTATGTATCAGACTCACACATATGGTGTCATAGAAGCTATGCAGAAGATGAAGCCTGAAGGAAAGGGCGGTTTGTTTAAGAAGGCAGACAACTCAAAGCTGACAGGATACATCAAAGAAATGTCAAAGTCATGTTTTATTTGTGACAAAATAAATGATGTGTTTGACAGATATATTGTAACTATTATGCATCTTATAAAAACAGATGATGATTTTAGAGCAAAATATAAAAAGTCTAAGGGCTTTTGTATGGAACACTATGGGTTGCTTATAGAAGCGGCATCCAGAGAGTTGTCAGGCAGGGACCAGGAAGAATTTTTGAGCTATACATCCAACATATTTATTGAGAATATGAAGAGAGTGAAGGAAGATTTGGACTGGTTTATAAATAAGTTTGACTATAGATATAAGGATGAACCATGGAAGAATGGTAAAGATGCTCTTCCTAGAATGGTTTCAAAGCTTAACAGTATATCTGTTGAGGAATAAGTAAATAAAGATTTGCATAAATAAAGCGGGATACATATTAAAATGTATCCCGCTAGTTTTAACTTATTAAACTGTCTCAGCAGCATCCTCAGCAACAGCATCTGCTGTGTCTTCTGGTGTAAGAGAAGTATAATTTCTGTTGTCAACTTCTAAATCATCGAAATCATCATCAAAGTCGTCATCGAAATCATCATCAAACTCATCAAAATCGTCCTCGTCAATTTTGTTTTCCTGTACCTTCTTATATACAGCGATTCCACCAGCTACTGCAGCAGCAGTTACAGCTGTGAAAGCAAGAAATTTCTTAAAGCTCATAAAACCCTCCATTCCTGTCACACATGCGACATTTTCAATTTTATTAATTACTATAGTATATTGTAATACTTTTTAAAGAAAAAATAAAGTAAAATATTTACATCTTTTAAAAAGTAGTGCATTATCTGTCAATGTTTGCTAAAATGATAATGTTTGATATAAGAGTTCAAAAGGGATTGGTAAAAGTATATGGAAGATTTAATTACAATATGTAACGATAACAAAAAAATGATTATTTTTTTTGATATAGATGATACTCTTTTCGCGCCAAAGATAGGTATACCGCAGTCGGCAATAGAAGCTATAAATAAGCTTCGGGAAAATGGTCATATGACATTTATATGCACAGGCAGGTCAAGGTCTATGGTGTCGAAGTCTATGATGGATATTGGCTTTGATGGTATAGTGGCTGGTGCCGGTACTTATATTGAGTATCAGGGCAAGGTTTTGAGTCGCAATGATTTGGAAGAGAAAGAGGCGTGGGATATTGTTACGAAGCTGCGAGAGATAGGGTTTATACCAGTACCTGAAGGGCACGACAATTTGTACTATGAAAAGGAAGAAAACTGGACCGAAAAGTATAAAAATATCTATGGAAAGTATCATAGAGAAATACAGGAAGCGATGCTGGAGATTCCAAAGGATGGCAAGGGATTAAATGTAGCCAAGGTAAGTGCTGTATTTACGGAAAAGAGTAATTTTGAAGAAGCTGTTGCTGTATTTGGAGACAGATATACAGTTATCAATCATAAAAATGCCTTGATGGAACTGATTCCAAAGGGGTTTTCAAAGGCTGTCGGAATAGAAAGTGTTATTAAATTGCTTGACATACCATGGGAGAATACCTGTGCATTTGGAGACAGCATGAATGACTATGAGATGTTAGACTATGTAAATTATAGTGTGGCTATGGGGAATTCCCAGGAAGAGATTAAGAAGCTTGCAAAATATGTTACAGATGATGTGGAGCATGATGGGATTTATAACGGGCTTAAGAAGCTTGGACTTATATAATTATATATAATCCCAGTTATTAAGGGACAGTGATTTTTGGCGGAGGCGTGGTTTTGAAGGTACTAGAGAAAAATGGCAATATTATAATTAAAGATGTCACTGATTTTAATATAGAGCAGATTTTTGAATGTGGACAGTGCTTTCATTTTGAAAAACTGGCAGATATGGATTATGTGACGGTGGCCTATGGCAGAGCATTACGCGTTAGCCAAAGTGGTAGTGAAGTTGTATTGCATAAAACGGATATGGCTGAGTATAATGCAATATGGAAAAAATATTTTGATATGGATACAGATTACACTGCTATTAAAAATAGGCTCATTGAATGTGATGATAGTATAAGGGATGCAGTCAGGAAGGCTTATGGTATAAGAATTCTCAAGCAGGAGTTCCATGAGATGCTTCTATCCTTCATCATATCTCAAAATAAGCAGATACCGCACATTAAGCAGATAGTGAAAAATATCTCTGAAAAGTATGGAACAAAAGCAGGAAATATTATGGGAAATGATTATTATAATTTCCCGGATGTACTAAAGATAAGAGATATTACCGAGGAGAACTATAGAGAGATAAAAACAGGCTTTAGAGCTCCATATTTGTATGATGCAGGACGTTTTTTGTCAGAAGGATTAAATGAGGCCACTTTTGATGGATTGTCATATGAGGCTGCGAAGGATAAGCTTACGGCTATTAAGGGTGTAGGTGATAAGGTGGCCAATTGTGTGCTACTGTTTGGCTTAGGATATACAAATGCCTTTCCAGTGGATGTATGGGTTAAGCGCGTTATGGAGCAGGTATATTTTAAAGAGGACACATCGAAAGATGTGATTATGGAATTTGCAAAACAGAAGTTTGGTGAATATGGTGGATATGCGCAACAGTACCTTTTTTATTATGTAAGAGAAAACGCAGTAAATAAAGGGCAAAAATAGATTATCTTAGTACTTTGGTACTATTGATATATATATGCTGTAAGTATAAAATACTCTACAGGTACTAGCACTCTAAAAGGGTGAGTGCTAATGAAAATGATTAAGGAAAATAGAGAGTTTAAGGAGGAAGATTTTATGAATTTAATACCATTAGGAGACAGATTAGTTATTAAGCAGGCTGTAGCAGAAGAGACTACAAAGTCTGGTATTGTATTGACAGGACAGACAAAGGAAAAGCCACAGGAGGCAACTGTTGTTGCAGTAGGCAAGGATGTTAAGGAAGACCTTAAGGTTGGTGATGTTGTAGTATATTCTAAGTATGCCGGAACAAATGTAAAAGTAGAGGATGAAGAATACATAATCGTTAAAGAAGAGGATGTATTAGCTGTATTAAAGTAGAGTAAGGTTTAAATCTGGCAAAAGCCAGAGGGAATTATATAGTTTAGTTAATAATATTAGAAAGAAGGAAGTAAATATGGCAAAGGAAATTAAGTATGGAGCAGAGGCTAGAAAGGCCTTAGAGGAAGGTGTTAACAAGTTAGCCAACACAGTAAAGGTGACACTTGGACCAAAGGGAAGAAATGTTGTTCTTGACAAGTCATTTGGTACACCACTTATTACAAATGATGGTGTTTCAATTGCAAAGGAAATCGAGCTCGAGGATGCATTTGAAAATATGGGCGCACAGCTTGTTAAGGAAGTTGCTACAAAGACAAATGATGTAGCTGGTGATGGTACAACAACAGCTACAGTACTTGCTCAGGCTATGATTAATGAAGGTATGAAGAACCTTGCTGCAGGTGCTAACCCAATCGTTTTAAGAAAGGGTATGAAGAAGGCAACAGACGTTGCTGTTGATGCTATTAAGAAGATGTCATCAAAGATTAATGGTAAGGACCAGATAGCAAAGGTTGCAGCTATTTCTGCTGGTGATGAGGAAGTAGGAAATATGGTTGCCGACGCTATGGAGAAGGTTTCTAATGATGGCGTTATAACAATTGAAGAGTCAAAGACAATGCTCACAGAGCTTGATTTAGTAGAGGGTATGCAGTTTGACAGAGGATACATCTCAGCATACATGGCTACAGATATGGATAAGATGGAGGCTGTTCTTGACAATCCATATATCTTAATTACAGATAAGAAGATTTCAAATATTCAGGAAATTCTCCCAGTGCTTGAGCAGATTGTACAGTCTGGTTCAAAGCTCCTTATCATTGCAGAGGATATTGAAGGTGAAGCTCTTACAACACTTATCGTTAATAAGCTTCGTGGAACATTCTCAGTAGTAGGTGTTAAGGCTCCAGGTTACGGCGATAGAAGAAAAGAGATGCTCAAGGATATTGCTATTCTCACAGGTGGTATGGTTATTTCAGAAGAAGTTGGCTTAGAGCTTAAGGATGCTTCTATTGAGATGCTTGGTCGCGCTAAGTCTGTTAAGGTTCAGAAGGAGACAACTGTTATCGTTGACGGATGTGGCGAAAAGAATGAAATTGAAGCAAGAGTTGCTCAGATTAAGAATCAGATTGAGACAACAACATCTGAGTTTGATAGAGAGAAGCTTCAGGAAAGACTTGCTAAGCTTGCAGGTGGTGTTGCAGTTATCCGTGTAGGTGCTGCCACAGAGACAGAAATGAAGGAAAACAAGCTTCGTATGGAGGATGCTTTAAATGCAACAAGAGCAGCAGTAGAAGAAGGTATCATTGCAGGCGGTGGCTCTGCATACATTCATGCTTCTAAGGAAGTGGCTAAGCTTGTGGCTACACTTGAGGGAGACGAGAAGACAGGTGCAAATGTTATCTTAAAGGCACTTGAGGCTCCACTTTACGCAATTGCTGCAAATGCTGGTCTTGAGGGCTCAGTAATCGTTAATAAGGTTAGAGAGTCAGAGGCTGGAGTTGGATTTGATGCATACAAGGAAGAGTACGTATCAATGGTTGATGCAGGTATTCTTGATCCTGTTAAGGTTACTAGAAGCGCATTACAGAACGCAACAAGTGTTGCATCAACACTTCTTACAACAGAGTCAGTAGTTGCACAGATAAAAGAGGATGTACCACCAATGCCAGCAGGCGGCGGCATGGGCATGATGTAATTGGCCGAAGTTTCTGAAAGAAACTTCGCTGAAAAATGTTGATATAGCGAAAGTGAAACAAGGCCAGACCGGATTTTCCGTCAAGGAAAATTCGGCAAAGGCCTATTTAGAGGAAATAATATGAACGATACTTATTACGAATTAATCGTTAAAAGAAAAATGAGCAGTACTTCGTTACTTATAAGATTTCTTGTAGTTGTGGTTACAGCTATAGCTTTTATGCTGGGTATGCTTATTTTAAATATATACGGATTAATTGTAGGTTTCTTCCTTGCATATCTTGATATTATTATCTTTAGAAACACAGATACTGAGTACGAATATCAGTTTATAAGTGGAGATTTGGATATTGATATTATTTATGGTAAGGCAAAGAGAAAGAAACTCAATAGATACGATATGAGAAAAATTGAGATTTTTGCACCAACAAATAGTGCAAAGCTTGCATCGTATAATAATGGTACTGTAAAGGTACTGGATTATTCTTCTGGATATTTGGACAGATTAACTTATTCATTTATCATAGATACAAATGATGGTCACAAGACAAAAGTTATTTTTGAGCCAAATGAGAAGCTGATTAATGCCATTAAAACCGTAGCTGGAAGCAAGGTTAATATGTATTAAACAAAATATTTTAGTGTAAGTTGCTTTATTACAATGTTTTAGTAAAAAAGTAATTGACATTTTACTTCAAAAAGTTTATACTTTAGCGAAAGTTAACATGCGAACTTATTTTATTTATAAGTTCGCATATTTATTTAATCGAAGTTGCAATTAAACTACGATTAACTTATTACAATAGATGTTAGTACGTTAGAAAGAGAGGATTATTGAAATGGGTATGATTATCGGCGAAGGAATAACATTTGATGATGTGTTATTAGTTCCTCAGTATTCTGAAGTGACACCAAATATGGTTGATTTATCAACATATTTGACAAAGTCAATCAAGTTAAATATTCCTATGATGAGTGCAGGTATGGATACTGTTACAGAGCATCGTATGGCAATTGCTATGGCTAGACAGGGTGGTATCGGTATTATTCATAAGAATATGTCAGTTGAGGCACAGGCTGAAGAGGTAGATAAGGTTAAACGTTCTGAGAACGGAGTTATCACTGACCCATTTTCATTATCTCCAGAGCATACATTACAGGATGCAAACGAGCTTATGGGCAAGTTCAGAATTTCAGGTGTGCCTATCACAGAGAATGGTAAGCTTGTTGGTATTATTACAAACCGTGATCTTAAGTTTGAGACAGATTTCTCTAAGAAGATTAAGGAATCTATGACAAGCGAGGGTCTTATTACTGCAAAGCAGGGAATTACACTTGAGGAAGCAAAGCAGATACTTGCTAAGTCAAGAAAGGAAAAGCTTCCACTTGTTGATGATGATTTCAACCTTAAGGGTCTTATTACTATTAAGGATATCGAGAAGCAGATTAAGTATCCACTTGCAGCAAAGGATGCACAGGGAAGACTTCTCTGTGGCGCAGCTGTAGGTATTACAAAGAATATTATGGAGAGAGTTGATGCTCTCGTTAAGGCTAAGGTTGACGTAATTGTTGTTGATTCAGCTCATGGTCATTCTAAGAATATTATCGAGACAGTTAAGCAGATTAAGGCTGCATATCCACAGTTACAGGTTATCGCTGGTAATGTTGCTACAGGAGCAGCTACAAAGGCTCTTATTGAAGCAGGAGCAGATGCTGTTAAGGTTGGTATTGGACCAGGTTCTATCTGTACAACAAGAGTAGTAGCAGGTATTGGTGTTCCACAGATTACAGCTGTTATGGATTGCTATGAAGCTGCTAAAGAATATGGCGTACCAATTATCGCTGATGGTGGTATCAAGTTCTCTGGTGATATGACAAAGGCTATAGCAGCAGGTGCTAACGTTTGTATGATGGGTAGCATGTTTGCTGGCTGTGATGAGGCACCAGGTACATTTGAGTTATATCAGGGAAGAAAGTACAAAGTATATAGAGGTATGGGCTCAATTGCAGCTATGGAAAATGGTTCAAAGGATAGATATTTCCAGACAGATGCAAAGAAGCTTGTTCCAGAAGGTGTAGAAGGAAGAGTTGCATACAAGGGAACACTTGAGGATACTGTATTCCAGCTTATGGGTGGTCTTCGTTCAGGTATGGGTTACTGTGGTGCTCCTACAATTGAACATCTTAAGACAAATGGTCAGTTTGTTAAGATTTCAGCAGCTTCACTTAAGGAAAGTCATCCACATGACATTCATATTACAAAGGAAGCTCCAAACTATAGTGTAGACGTATAAGAATTAAAGCTGTCGCATAGAAATTGCGACAGCTTTTTTGACCTCATTTTTGTTGTTATATAAAGCAATTTATGGTAGAATGATAATGGATATATGTGTTTATTATTACGGAGGTAACTACGATGGCAGATAGTGTTAGAAGGTTTACAAAGCCTAGCCTTGAATGGCTGTCAAATCCAGAGATTTTTGGTGTAAACCGCATAAAGGCTCATTCAGATCATACATATTTTTTAGAGGGAAAAAGTCCTAAGCAGAGCCTGAACGGAACGTGGAAATTCACATATTCAGAAAATGTAAATACAAGAATTGCTGATTTCTACAGAAAGGATTTCAAAATAGAAAGCCTTTCTGATATTGTTGTGCCGGGACATATTCAGTTACAGGGTTATGGACAAATACAGTATGTAAACTGCATGTATCCTTGGGATGGGTTGGAGGATATATTACCGCCAGAGATTCCAGAAGAGAATAATCCGGTTGGTGGATATGTAAGAGATTTCGTAATAGATGAAGAGCTTAAAGATAAGAGATTATTTATATCATTTCAGGGAGTTGAGACAGCCTTTTATCTTTATATTAATGATAAATTTGTTGGATATAGTGAAGATAGCTTTACACCGGCAGAATTTGAGATAACCTCATATGTCAGTGAAGGTGTAAACAGGATAGGAGTGGAAGTATTCCAGAGAAGCACAGGTGCTTGGCTTGAGGATCAGGATTTTTGGAGATTTTCAGGTATTTTCAGAGATGTTTATCTCTATGCAGTGCCTGATATACATATAAGAGATTTATTTGTGCATACCAATGTTAGTGATGATTATGCCAGTGCCAACATTACTATAGATGCGGACCTGTTGGTGTCAGGTGGCTGTGTTCATTGTAAGTCATCATGCGATGCAGGTGGATGTAGTGCAGAGGCCAAAGTCAGCACAAGAGAAAGAGTGGAGTCTAGTAGGGTAGATATCATTTTGGAGGATATGTCGGGAAATGTTGTTGTAGACAGAAAGGATATGTCACCAGCTGAAGCCTTCGATGGTGTGTATGACGTGCCATCACCTAAGCTTTGGAGTGCAGAGATACCATATCTTTATACATTGACTATAGTCATTAAGGAAGCCGGCATAGAGCTTGAGAAGGTGGTTCAAAAGGTTGGAATCAGACGTTTTGAAATAAAGGACAAGCTTATGCTTATAAATGGAAAGAGAATAGAATTTAACGGTGTAAACAGACATGAATTTAGCCCGTATAAGGGTCGTGCCATTACAGAGGAAGAGATGCTATGGGATATAAAGTTCTTAAAGCAAAATAATATTAATGCTGTAAGAACATGTCATTATCCTGATAATACCAGATGGTATGAGCTGTGTGATGAATATGGAATTTATCTCATTGATGAGACTAATATGGAGACGCACGGAACCTGGTGTGGTGAAAATGTAAAAAAGATTATTCCAAAGGATTTGCCGGAGTGGTGCAATATTGTAATAGACAGAGCTAATTCAATGGTTCAAAGAGACAAGAACCACCCATCGATAGTTATATGGTCTTGTGGAAATGAAAGTTTTGGCGGAATAAACATTTTTATGATGTCAGAGCATATGAGAAAGCTTGATAATTCACGTATTGTTCATTATGAAGGAGTATTCTTTGACAGAAGGTACAACAATACAAGTGATGTGGAAAGCAGAATGTATGCTAAGCCTTGGGATATAGAAGAATATTTGAATAATAATCCTGAGAAGCCTTTTATATCATGTGAGTATTCACACGCAATGGGCAATTCGTGTGGTAATATTTCAGAATACCAGGATTTATTAGATAAGTATCCTATGTATCAGGGTGGATTTATATGGGATTACATAGATCAGTTTATATTTAAAGAGGATATTCACGGGAAAACATTGACAGGATATGGTGGAGATTTTGGTGACAGACCGAATGATAATAACTTTTCAGGAGATGGAATAGTCTTTTGTGATAGAACGCCTAGTCCGAAAATGCAGGAAGTTAAGTTTATATATCAGCAATTAAATCTTTATCCAGATTTTGGTGGTGTCCGCATAAAGAATAGAAGACTATTTAAAGGAACTGATGATGTTAGCTTGAAGGTTCAGCTTTTAAGAGACGGTCAGGTTTGTTTTGAAACTGTTTTGGATGTAGATATTCCAGCAGGAGAAGAAAAGTATGTTGATATAAATATTCCGATGCCGGCTGTGGATGGAGAGTTTATTGTTCAGGCATACATGATTTTAAAGGACGATTGTAAATATGCAAAAGCAGGACATGTAGTTGCAATCGGCAGAGGCGAGCCTAGAAAAATTGAGGCAGAACCGGTAGCACATGCAGGCGGTAAGCTTAAGGTTGTGAGGGGCCATAGCAATGTAGGTGTACATGGTGATGGATTTGTAGCACTTTTTTCATCCCTTGAGGGAAGCTTAATATCTCTTAAGTATGACGGAGATGAGTTTGTAGAGAGAAAGCCGATGCCATGTTATTATAGAGCTGCTACTGATAATGACAGAGGCTGTGGATTTATGTACGAGTCAGGAATCTGGCAGCATATTGGAAAGTGGCAGAGAAAGAAATCTATGCAGGTTGAGGAAGTAGACTCGGCTGTTAAGGTTACCTACATATACGAGCTTCCAAAGCCATATGAAAGCTATGAGGTTATGGTGGTGTATATGGTCAATGCAGACGGAAGCATTGTGGTAGAAGCTACATATCCGGGCATTGATAACGCACCAGAGCTACCACTGTTTGGTATGGAATTTGTTTTAAGGGCAAATCAAAACAAGTTTAAGTACTATGGCTTAGGTCCGATGGAAAACTACAATGACCGTTGCAAGGGTGCTATGTACGGAATTTATTCCGGTGATGCAAATGAAAATCTTACACCATATGGTTTGCCACAGGCATGTGGAAACAGGACTGGGGTCAGATGGCTATCGGTAGGTGACGGTGACAAGAATTTGGAGTTTAAAGCAGTAGATAATCCGTTTGAATGTACTGTTTTACCATATAATGAAACACAGCTTGAAGAGGCAAGACATATGGTGGAACTACCAGATTCATACTACACATTTGTTAAGATTATGGCAGGACAAATGGGTGTAGGTGGAGATGACAGCTGGGGGGCAAAGGTACATGATATGTATCGTATACCAGCTGATAAGCAAATTACATTGAATTTTATAATTAACAAAGCACAATAGGGATAGGGAGTTGCGACTAGTCGCATGAGGTAAAGAAGATGGATGAATATGGTAAGAGCTTGGCACTTTCTGAGATAGTGTCACATCTTGATTCAGCAGAGAGTTTTGCTGATATTGTACAAAAAATATTGGAAATCATGGGTGATTATCTAAAGGTTTCTAATCTCGGTCTTATGACTATCATAGACGGAGATAGGTTTGAGGTTTTCTATGAGTGGACAAGAGACGACAGAGTAGAAATCCTTGAGAGAGCCAGTGATGATATATGGGATGACACCATAGTTTATGGAGAGGATATTTATATAATGTCCGCAAATGAACATGTGGGGAAGAGAGAGTTTCTATACACAAAGTATGGAATTTCGGCTCTTTTAGCGCGTCCTGTTGTGATAAACAACAAGCCACAGATGGTTATAGTGGCAGCAGACGACAACCCAACAAGAGTATGGGATTTGTCAAGCATACAGTTTATTACAAATGTTGTGCGCATGATTGAGAGTATAATTTTGCGTAAGATGTCTAACAGATCCTTATATAGTTCACATGCTGCACTTAAGGGTATTCTTGATAACATGGGAAGCGGACTTTTTGTTGTAGATAAAAATACAAAGGAAATCCTTTTCATTAATGATAAGATATATTCGCTTTACAAGAAGGATCTTATAGGTTGTAAGTGTAGCGATTTTGCTATGTGTGGCAATCCAAAGTATTGTACAGATTGTACCAGATTGCAGCATAATGTAGGGCATTGGGAAAATTATGATTCCAGATTTATGCGCTGGTTCGATGTTAGAACATCAGAGATAACATGGGTTGACGGCAACCTTGTATCACTGTTTAATATGGTCGATATAACAGAAAAGAAGAAGTACGAGAAGAGAATAGAATTCCAGGCAAATAATGATTTCCTGACAGGTCTTTACAATCGTATGAGATGTGAGGCGGACCTTTATGAGGTTATAAGCAAGTCTATAGAGGCAGAAACTACCGGATATATGATGTTTATTGACCTTGATAACTTTAAACATATAAATGATGGTCTTGGACATCAGCACGGTGATATGCTTCTTAAACTTATATCTATGGGATTGCAACAGATTGAAGGTATAAGTGACAGCTGTTACCGAGTAGGTGGAGATGAGTTTATTATTATTGTTCAGCCGGAGCAGAGCGACAATATTGATAGAATTATTGAAGATATAATGGATATGTTTAATAAACCATGGCTTATTAATGGAACTGAATACTATTCAACAATGAGTATGGGTGTTGTTTGCTTCCCTGAGGATGGTACAGATGTAAATGACCTTATTAAAAAGGCGGATATTGCAATGTATGATGCCAAAAAGGGTGGAAAGAACAGAATTGAGTATTATAATGCAGCTGATGAAGGACTGTCGATAAAGCGATTGGATGTAGAGAAAAATATGCGTTCAGCCATCGCTATTGGTGGAATGGAGTTTGAACTTTATATTCAGCCTATTATGGATGCTGTAAGTGGCGAATGTATAGGTGGCGAATCTCTTATAAGATGGAATAGCCATGAGCTTGGTTTCCTTATGCCTATGGATTTTATTCCATTGGCAGAGCACTTGGGACTTATCGTTATGATAGGTGAGTACTTCTTAAGAAAAGCCTGTCAGGTAAATAAGAAATGGAGTGACTATGGACAGGAAAAGAAGCTTCATGTAAACCTTTCTATTGTTCAGCTGGTGCAGAATAATATTGTTGAGACAATCACTAATATAATAAAGGACACAGGTGTTAATCCTGAAAATATTATTCTCGAGATAACAGAGAGTCTGGCTATTAATGATATGTCCAATATGAAGAAGGTTATTGATTCTATAAAGAAGCTGGGTGTAGGAATTGCACTTGACGATTTTGGAACAGGCTATTCTTCACTTAGTTATATTAAGCAGATGAACTTTGATATCATAAAGGTTGATAAGAATTTCATTGATGATATTGCATCAGATGATTATGCTCAGACATTCATAAAGCTTATTACTGAACTCTCTGAGAAGCTTGGAGCAAAGGTTTGTGTAGAGGGTGTAGAGGATACAGAGCAGATTAAAGTATTAAAAGAGATGAATATCAATATGATACAGGGTTATTACTATGGCAAGCCAATGCCATATGAAAAGTTCCAGGAAGAATTCCTAGGAATAAGAGAGTCATAATATTTTGGAGGAATTAGAAATGATAAAGGTAGATATAATATCAGGTTTCTTAGGTGCAGGTAAAACAACATTAATTAAACACCTTCTCTCACACGTGTATGCTGGTGAGAATGTAGTCTTAATTGAGAATGAGTTTGGTGAAATAGGAATCGATGGAGGCTTCTTAAAGGAAGCTGGAATCGAGATACGTGAGATGAACTCAGGATGTATATGTTGTTCACTAGTTGGCGATTTCGCTACATCTCTAAAAGAGGTTGTAGATAGATATTCACCAGACAGAATACTTATAGAGCCATCAGGAGTTGGTAAGCTGTCAGATGTGGTTAAGGCTGTATTAGATGTTAAAGATGACCTTGATTTGGACATTTGCTACAAGGTGGCAGTTCTTGATGTGACAAAGTGTAAGATGTATCTTAAGAACTTTGGTGAGTTTTATAAGAATCAGATTGAGAGTGCCAGCACAATTATATTCTCAAGAACAGATATTGCAAAGGCAGAAAAGGTTGAGGAGGCACTTACTCTTGTAAAAGAGCTTAATGCAGAGGCAGCAGTTATCACAACACCTGTAGCAGAGCTTGCAGATGATGTACTTGTAAGTGCCTTGAAGAATGAAAGTGCAGCAAAGAGCCTTATAGATGAAGATGAGGTACACCATCATCACCATCACCACGAGGATGGAGAAGAGTGTTGTTGTGGCCATCATCACGACCACGACCATGAGCACCATCACCACCACGAGGATGAAGAGGAGTGTTGCTGTGGCCATCATCACGACCATGAGCACCATCACCACCACGAGGATGATGAGGAGTGTTGCTGTGGCCATCATCACGACCATGAGCACCACCACCATCATGAGGATGATGAGGAGTGCTGTCATGGCCATCATCACGACCACGACCATGAGCACCATCACCACCACGAGGGTGATGAGGAGTGCTGTCATGGCCATCATCATGACCATGAGCATCATCACCACCATCACCATGCTGATGAAGTATTTACAAGCTGGGGAATGGAAACTTCAAAGGCTTACTCAAAGTCTAAGTTAGAAGAGATAATTGCTAAATTCGATAATGACCATGAAGGAACAATACTTCGAGCAAAGGGAATACTTAAGTCTGAGGAAAGTGAGAACTGGTTATACTTTGACTATGTTCCAGGTCAGTTTGAAATCAGAGAAGGAAGCAAGGATTATATCGGTAAGGTTTGTGTGATTGCAGCTGGATATACAGAGGATGAGTTAAAAGAATTCTTTGTTTAAAAGGCATTGATAGAAAGAAAGGTGTAAGGTAACACAATGAGCGAGAAAAGACAGGTATATTTAATATATGGATTTCTTGAGAGTGGAAAGACTCAGTTTATAAATTTTACTACATCCCAGGACTATTTTAAGCAGGAAGAGCCTACACTTATACTTCAGTGCGAAGAGGGAATGGAAGAGTATGATGAGGCTGAACTTAAAGCCTTAAATACAACAGTTGAAACTATTGAAGAATATGAGGAGTTTAATCCGCAGACCCTTCTTGCTATGGAGGCAAAGCACAATCCTGATAGAATTATCATTGAATATAATGGAATGTGGAGTGCCAAGGATATAGAGACACGTCTTCCTGATAATTGGGAAATACGTCAGCAGATAACCATAGTTGATGGCGTTACATTTGAGACATACGTAGCAAATATGCGTTCATTGTTTGCAGATATGATTCGTAATTCAGAGATGATTATTATGAATCGCTGTCATGATGTGGATAAACTGAACGGTTATAAGAGAACAATTATGTCCCTTAATCAGAGTATTGAGGTAGTATTCGAAAATGAGGAGGGAGAGATTGACCTTCCTCTTACAGATGAAGATTTACCATATGATTTGAAAGCAGATCCTGTAGTGATTAAACCGGAGGATTATGGAATCTTCTACCTTGATGTATGGGACAATCCAGACAGATATGCAGGAAAGAGATTTAACATTCAGACACTTGTTATGAAAGAGCCTAGCCTTCCAAAGAACTTCTTTGTGGCAGGAAGACCAGCGATGACATGCTGTGCAGATGATCTTGTATTTATGGGACTTATCTGTAAGTCAAGAGAGGCAAAGCATCTTGAAAACAAGGATACAGTAGATATGATAACTACAGTAGTAAAAGAATACAGAAGTGATTATGGCGGAGAAGGTCCTGTCCTTTATGCAGAGACTGTAACAAAGATACCGCCAATGAAGGATCCTGTAGTTAATATGGTATAAAAAACAAGGAGAAAGCATATGAAAATCATATTTATTCGCCATGGAGACCCAGATTACGTAAATGACACATTGACAGAAAAAGGAAAAGTGGAGGCAGAGCTTTTATCAGAGATGGTAAAGAATTGGGATGTTAAGCAGTTTTATTGTTCTCCACTAGGAAGAGCTAAAGATACGGCAGCATATTCATTAAACAAGATGGGAAGAGAAGCTACAGTTTATCCTTGGCTTAAGGAGTTTTATGTAGATGTCAAAGACCCGGAAACAGGAAATAATAGAATCCCTTGGGATTTTATGCCTGGCTATTGGACTAACAAGCCAGAGCTTTACGACAAGGATAAGTGGATAGATTCAGATGTTATGCAGACTGGTATTGTTAAAGAGGAATACGAAAAGGTTTGTGCAGGTCTTGATAATGTTTTAAAAGAGCATGGATATGAGAGATATGGTAATTATTATAAGGCAGTGAAGCCTAATGAGGATACCATAGTATTCTTCTGTCATTTGGGTGTCTCATTTGTTATGCTTTCGCACCTTTTAGGGATTTCGCCTTCGGTGTTGTGGCAGGGATTCTTTGTGGCTCCAACATCAGTGACTGTTCTTTGTACAGAGGAGCGAGTTAAAGGGGAGGCATGTTTCAGAGTAAAGAGAATGGGAGATATATCACATCTGTATGTGGGAGGAGAGAAACCATCTGACTCGGGATTTTTTGAAGAGATACATAAGAAGTAAAGATAACATTTATTAGAGCGTCGAATATACGGCGCTCTTTTTATCATATAATGGAAAGTTTTTGATGAGAACTTTCTACATAAAAAACACTCCGTAAAGGATTGTAAATTAGTATGAAAAATGATATTATCATTCCATTGAGGTAATATTCTATTTATCTATTGTTGAGCATTAATTGTTTTATGCTTCAAATTATAAGGCAGAATCGCCAAAATATCCAATTATAGGAAAAACTTGAAATTCCCTATTGAATAGGGTAAAATTAAAGAAAGGAACATTAATGATAAGAACGTTTGTACAGACAAGAGAATTTACAAAAAAGTGGGAGGAATTAGGTTATGACGATTCTGATTTAAGAAAATTAGAGTTTGAATTGATTAAAAATCCTGATGGGTATCCAGTTATTAGAGGAACTGGTGGTCTTAGAAAAATGAGGTTTGCGAAAGATAATAGTGGGAAAAGCGGTGGTGTAAGAGTATGTTATGTGGATTTTGTAATTAAAGAAACAATTTATCTTATAACAGTATATCCTAAAAGTGAGAAGGATAATTTGTCTTTTGCAGAAAGAAATGAAATCAAAAAAATGATAAAATTATTAGAAGAGAATTTGTAGGAGGTATATTAATGAGTAATGTATATGAAAGTATTATGTCAGGACTCACAGAAGCAGTAGAAGACTCTAAGTGTTTAGATAAGAAATTGAAACGTAAAATAGTTACGATTGTTCCGGTAAAAGAATATAAGGCTGAGCAGATAAAGAATATACGAAAGTCTACCGGTATGTCGCAGAAACTTTTTGCAAGCTATATAGGTGTTTCTGATAAAACAGTTGAAGCGTGGGAGGCAGGAGTAAATAGACCATCTGGAGCAGCTAGTAGAATTCTTAATATGATGGAGATGGATAGTAATTTGACGACGCAATTTCCATTCGTTAAAATGGAGCATAATTAATTCATTTGGGTATAACATACAATGCTATGAAAGAAATAGCAGGTTGATAAAAAATACTTTACAAATATTTTTAACGTGTTAAAATATAGTATAGTTGTTTGGGAGAAATCCCAGACTTATATTGAATAACACGATGACGAGACGAGTAGATAGGCAAAAAGGAATTTAATCGCAGTAATATATGACTACGATTTATGCAGAGAGAGGTTAGATGGTGTGAATACCTTATTCCCGGCTATATCGAAGACTACCTCTGAGTGGCCCTAATCCGGTCCGTTGATTACGTTACAATCATTAAAGTGGCAGTGTTTTTACTGCAATATGGGTGGAACCGCGATAATATCGTCCCTTACGGAAAATTATTTCTGTAAGGGACTTTTTTTAGTGATATAAGCTTCAGAAAGTGTCTAAAATGAAGATTTATCTTGATTTTAGACACTTTGGAAGCTGAACAGATATGAGAAAGTAGCCCGATAGGGCGGATTTCGAATAGCTGTAGAATTACGCGAGCTCGTAGAGCGAAGTAATTCGTATATCACAAAAAAAGAAGAGAGAAATTAGCCCGATAGAAATAAGCCCAATAGGGCGGAAGGGAGGAACTATGGATATTAGTTTAAAAAGAATAACAGACGACAATCAGATAAGAGAGCTTGCATTAGTTGCCAATGAAGTTTGGCATGAATTTTTCCCATGTATCTTATCCGATGAACAGATTGACTATATGGTGGAAAAGTTTCAGTCCTACGATGCTATGAAAAAGCAGATGGAAGATGGCTATGAGTATTTTTTTATTATGGCAGGAGAGAAGATTTGCGGCTATATGGGTATTCATGAAGAAACTGATGACAATAAAATGTTCCTCAGCAAGCTGTATCTTTTAAAAGAGAACAGAGGAAAGGGATACGCGGGGAAAACCTTAAAGAAGCTTTTTGATATGACTAAGGAGCGAGGTTTGAATATGGTGTGGCTTACAGTAAATAAATATAATGAGCATACCATTAAAGTGTATGAACATATGGGCTTTGCTAAGGCACGAACACAGGTCGCCGATATCGGCAATGGATTCGTCATGGACGATTACATTATGGAGAAAACATTCTAAATAATATATAAACAAAATGAAAGGTTAGGTAAATAAAATGAAGATTACATTAAAGGATGGTTCAGTAAAGGAATACGCACAGGCAATGTCGGTTATTGATATAGCAAATGACATTAGTGAGGGATTAGGAAGAGCCGCTTGTGCAGGAGAGGTTAACGGAGAGGTTGTCGACCTTAGAACAGTTATAGAGGAGGATTCTACACTTAGCATTCTCACATTTAATGATGAGGCTGGAAAGGCGGCTTACAGACATACATGTTCACATGTTCTCGCAGAGGCAGTTAAGAGACTTTATCCAGATGCAAAGCTTGCTATCGGACCTTCTATAGATACAGGTTTTTACTATGATTTTGAGCATGAGTCATTCTCAAGAGAAGACCTTGATAAGATTGAGGCAGAGATGAAGAAGGTTATCAAGGAAAATGCAGCAATCGAGAGATTTACAATGCCTAGAGAAGAGGCTATTAAGTTTATGGAAGAGAAAGGAGAGCCATACAAGGTGGAGCTTATTCGTGACCTTCCAGAGGACGCAATTATATCATTCTATAGCCAGGGCGACTTCGTAGACCTTTGTGCAGGTCCTCATCTTATGAAGACAGGTGCTATTAAGGCATTTAAGCTTATCTCATCTTCAGGAGCTTACTGGAGAGGTAAGTCAGAGAATCAGATGCTTGCAAGAATTTATGGTACAGCTTATACAAAGAAGGATGAGCTTGCAGCTTATCTTGAGCATCTTGAGGATATCAAGAAGAGAGACCACAACAAGCTTGGTAGAGAGATGGAGATATTTACAACTGTAGATGTAATCGGACAGGGTCTTCCACTTCTTATGCCAAACGGTGTAATAATGCTTCAGGAGCTTCAAAGATGGATTGAAGACGAGGAGACAAAGAGAGGATATGTCAGAACAAAGACACCTCTTATGGCAAAGTCTGACCTTTACAAGATTTCAGGTCACTGGGATCATTATAAGGATGGTATGTTTGTTCTGGGTGATGAGGAGAAGGATGACGAGGTTTACGCTTTAAGACCTATGACATGTCCATTCCAGTATTATGTATATAAGAATAGTCAGAAGAGCTACAGAGACCTTCCATTAAGATATGGTGAGACATCTACACTTTTTAGAAATGAGGATTCAGGTGAGATGCACGGTCTCACAAGAGTTCGTCAGTTTACAATCTCAGAAGGACATTTAATTGTTCGTCCAGATCAGATGGTAGATGAGTTCAAGGGTTGTCTTGCTCTTGCAAAATACTGCTTAGAGACACTTGGAGTAGAGAGCGATGTGACATATCATCTTTCAAAGTGGGACCCAGATAATAAGGC
The DNA here is from genome assembly GCA_017440045.1 of Lachnospiraceae bacterium. Taxonomy (GTDB): domain Bacteria; phylum Bacillota; class Clostridia; order Lachnospirales; family Lachnospiraceae; genus SVEL01. Next base: position 13,634 of record JAFSIA010000025.1, on the reverse strand, counting down.
TAAATACATTGGTGAGCCAGAGGTTTGGGAAGAGACAGAACAGCATATTAGAGATATCTTAAATGAGCTTAACATTCCATTTACAGAGGATGTAGGTGAGGCTGCCTTCTACGGACCAAAGGTTGATATCAATGCCAAGAATGTATACGGCAAGGAAGATACAATGATTACAATCCAGTGGGATGCACTTCTTGCAGAGCAGTTTGATATGTATTATATTGATCAGAACGGAGATAAGGTTAGACCTTATATTATCCATAGAACATCAATGGGTTGCTACGAGAGAACACTTGCATGGCTTATTGAGCACTATGCAGGCTTGTTCCCAACATGGCTTTGTGCTGAGCAGGTACGTGTGCTTCCTATCTCAGAGAAGTATGCTGACTATGCAGCAAAGGTAGAGGCAGAGCTTAAGGACAATGGCATTCGTTGTACAGTAGACAATCGTTCAGAGAAGATTGGTTTCAAGATTAGAGATGCACGTCTTAAGAGAGTTCCATATCTCCTCGTTGTTGGACAGAAGGAAGAGGAAGAAGGAAAGGTATCTGTAAGAAGCCGTTACCTTGGTGATGAAGGACAGAAGGATCTTGAAGTATTTATCGATGATATCTGCAAGGAAATCAGAAAGAAAGAGATACGTGAGATTCAGGTTGAAGAGTCTGAAGGTAATAAGAACTAAATATTTAGTAACAGAAAAAGGAGAAATTAGCGAAAGCTAGTTTCTCCATAAATATATTCTGGTTGAGGATGTAAATCTATGTTAGATAATCTTATTTTTAGTCTTAACGCCACAATGCCATTATTTTTGGTTATGGTGGTGGGGTGGTTTTTAAAGAATAGAGGAGCCATAAGTGACGAGTTTGTAAAAGTTTCAAATAAGCTTAACTTCAATGTCACACTTGTTTGTCTTCTCTTTCTTGATATGAAGGACTGCAATATAAAAGAAAATTTCGATGGAAAGTATGTATTATACTGTTTTGTGGTTACGCTTGTATGTATTCTTATTACATGGATAGTTGGAAGAATATTTATAAAGGATAAGTCTATTATAGGCGAATTTGTTCAGGGTTCCTACAGAGGTAGTGCGGCGGTTCTTGGAATAGCCCTCATTGCCAATGTGGCAGGAGACACTGGTATGGGGCCTATAATGATAGTTGGTGCAGTACCACTTTATAACATATTTGCAGTTATTATATTGGCTGTTGAAAATAGAAAAAACGAAGATAGAGATTTAAAGAACTTGTTTAAGCAGGCAGTGAAAGGTGTGTGCACAAATCCTATTATATTAAGTTTGTTTGCAGGACTATTATTCTCGCTCTTTGAATTGGATTTTCCGCCTATTATAAACAAAACCTTAGACAGCATTGCAAGTCTTACAACCCCACTTGCACTTTTATGTATAGGTGCGAGCTTTAAGGGTAAGGCGGCTATTAAAATGCTTTCACCAACTATTACAGCAACACTTATTAAGTTGGTTGTACAACCGTTGGTATTTTTGCCTGTGGCAGCTAAAATGGGCTTTGGAACAGCGGAGATGGCAGCAGTTCTTATAATGCTAGGAGCGCCAACTACGCCAAGCTGCTTTATTATGGCAAAGAATATGGGACATGAAGGAACACTCACTGCCAGCATCGTGGCATTGACCACTTTGTTATCAGCGTTTACAGTCACATTTTGGGTATTCTTTATGAAAAATATGGGATGGATATAAACACAAACGGACCTGTAATTAAATGTTACAGGTCCGTTTATACATATTATTTTATGTTGATAAGCTTGCGAAGTTTGAATCTCCAGCAGATAATCATACCGAGAATTGCGCCTACAGTAGCCTGCAATATTTGGAATGGCAGCTTAAGGATGGCATATTCTGGTGTGCTGTAGATAAATGCTCTACCTAAAGAATATCCAACAACCATTATAATGGCACCAATAGTTACACCGATACATGAGGAAAGTACAGGTCGTTTTTTCATAACATAGTGAGAAAAAATCGAAATAACTACAGCCTGTAATCCATGTGTTGCCAGGGATACAAACATTGGAAGTGGATAAAAGAGAAAATCTCCTAAAAATGAGCCTACACCACCGACCATAAATGCTGAAAATGGGTCTAGTATAATAGAGGCAGTGCAGATTACAATGTCATTCATATATAAGTGTCCACCAGGTACTGGTACTCCAAAGGAACTTAATGCTACGTTTAGAGCCATAAAAATAGCTGTAATACACACTCGTATGGTCATATCCTGTTGTTTAGTTCTTTTTTTATTCATATGTATCCTCCTTGTTTTTGGAATGAAGATAGTATACAATAGACTGGTGATATTGAAATAGTCAGATTAGGAGAAAAATATATAACCAGATGAAATACAAGATTAATAAAAATGAGAGAACACCTGCGTATTTACAGCTATATAAATACATTCGTGAGGATATTGTCAGAAAGGTATATACATACAACAGCAAGCTGCCTTCCAAAAGAATTGTGTCAGAGGAGTTAGGTATTAGCACGGTGACGGTGGAACATGCATACGAGCTTTTATGTGATGAGGGATATGTTGAAGCACGTGAAAGAAGCGGTTATTTTGTTGTTTTTCGTGCAGATGATGGGTTTGCTGTGCCTGTGGAGAATGACAAATATAATTTTCACAAGCAAATAATAAGTCATAATGAACATTCATACCCACAGTTTCCCTTTTCAGTACTTGCGAAAACTATGCGAAAGGTTATAAGCGATTATGGTGATGATGTTATGGAAAAGTCACCTAATTCCGGATGTATGGAGCTGCGTGTTGCTATAAAGACTTATCTTGAGAGAAACAGAGGAATATATGCAGATGTGGAGCAAATAATTATCGGTTCAGGAGCTGAATATTTATATGGTCTAATTGTGGAATTATTTGGTAGAGAGCAGGTATTTGCAATAGAGTCACCGGCTTATAAGAAAATCGAGCAGGTGTATAAAGCTTCGGATGTCAGCTATGAAATGCTTCCGCTCACACATAATGGAATAGATAGTGAAGCATTATTAAATACAAATGCAAGTATTTTGCACACAACGCCATACAGAAGCTTTCCAACAGGTGTCACAGCTTCTGCATCCAAACGTCATGAGTACATTCGCTGGTCGAATAGTGACAATAGATACATAGTGGAAGACGATTTTGAATCAGAGTTTTCAATTTCAACAAAGCCGGAAGAGACATTATTCGCTTTATCTGAACATGATAATGTCGTATACCTTAATACATTTTCGAAGACTATTTCACCGGCACTGCGTATAGGATATATGGTTATTCCAAAATGTCTTGTAAAAACATTTCAAGAGAAATTAGGGTTTTATTCCTGCACGGTTCCCACATTTGAGCAATATGTTTTAGCAGAGCTGATTAACAGTGGAGACTTTGAGCGTCATATTAATCGTGTCAGACGAAAAATGAGAAAAGAATGTAGATAAATAATTAGGGGTGGTGTATAATCCATCTGAGATTTATGTTATAAATTTATAGATTCGTAAAGAACCATGAAATATGAACCTTATAGGAGTATTAGGATATGAAACAGATTTGGTCATATATGAAGAATTATAAAAAGGAGACAGTATTGGCACCCCTTTTTAAGATGCTGGAGGCCTGTTTTGAACTGTGTGTACCTCTTGTAATTGCCTACATTACAGATGTGGGAATTGTGGATGGTGACAAAGGATTTGTGGTAAAGATGGGGCTGGTGCTTGTGGCATTGGCAGCAATCGGTTTAACATGTTCCATAACAGCTCAGTATTTTTCAGCGAGAGCAGCAGTAGGTGTGGCGACTAAGCTTCGTCATAATTTGTTTAAGCATATTGAGAGTCTGTCATTTACAGAGCTGGATAAGATTGGAACATCAACACTTATTACCAGAATGACAAGTGATGTCAATCAGGTACAGTCAGGTGTTAATATGTTCTTAAGATTATTCTTAAGGTCACCATTTATCGTTTTTGGTGCTATGATTATGGCATTTGCTATAGATTTTAAGGCTGCATTAATATTTGTGGTAACTATTGTACTGCTTTTAATAGTTGTATTTGCTATTATTTTGTATACAATTCCAATGTACAAGAAGGTTCAGGCTGCACTGGATAGAGTTCTTGGAGTTACGAGAGAGAATCTGACAGGTGCCAGAGTTATTAGAGCATTTGGAAGAGAAAAAGATGAGATAGAAGAATATGACAGCAGGACAGATAAGCTTGTAAGATTGCAGGTGGGAGTTGGTCGTATATCGGCCCTTATGAATCCGGTTACTCTTCTTATGGTAAACATTGCTACAATCATTCTTGTATGGACAGGTGCAGTGCAGGTTGACAATGGCTCATTAACTAGAGGTGATGTTATTGCATTAGTCAGCTATATGTCGCAGATTCTTGTAGAGCTTGTTAAACTGGCAAACCTTATAGTTACACTGACAAAGGCTGTAGCATGTGGAAACAGAATAGAAGGCGTATTTAATGTAACATCATCTATGGAGCTAAAGGATGTTTTGGCTACAGATACCGGTGAGAACGTAGATAGTCCATATGCCATAGAGTTTGAACATGCATCACTTAAATATGATGGTGGCGCTGAGGAATCATTAAGTGATGTAAGCTTTAAGGTGAAAAGAGGAGAGACAATAGGTGTCATAGGTGGAACAGGTTCAGGTAAGTCTACACTTGTGCAGATGATACCTAGATTTTATGATGTTTCATCAGGTGCAGTTAAAGTATTCGGGAGAGATGTCAGAGATTATAATTATAAGGAGCTTAGAAGTAAGATAAGCATAGTACTTCAAAAAGCGATACTCTTTAAGGGTACCATAAAGGAAAACATACTCTGGGGTAATGAGGATGCAACAGATGCTCAGATTATGGAAGCCCTTGAGATATCTCAGTCAAAGGAGTTTGTTGAAAAGAAGGAAGAAGGAATAGAAAGTCCTGTGGAGCAGGGCGGAAAAAATTTGTCAGGGGGACAGAAGCAGCGACTTACTATAGCCAGAGCTGTTATAAGAAAGCCGGACATTTTAATCCTTGACGATAGCTCATCAGCATTAGATTTTGCCACAGATTCAAAGCTTAGAGCGGCAATAAAAAATATGAATGGTGAAAAAGAGACAACAGTTGTAATAGTTTCTCAGAGAGCGTCAGCAATAATGCATGCAGATAAGATAGTGGTGCTTGATGATGGTATGGTGGCAGGTATTGGAACTCATGATGAGCTTTTAGAGAGCAATCAGGTATATAAAGAAATATATATGTCACAGAACAGTGCAAATTAGAGGTGTCATAATGGGAAAGAATATTGGAAAGAAAAGTACAATTAAAAAGCTTATGCCATATATTAAAAAATATATGTTTTATGTGGTTATGTCACTGATTTTTGCGGCAGTTACAGTTTGTTTATCGCTGTATATTCCGAGACTGACAGGTAATGCTGTTGACCTTATTATAAAAGAGGGTTTTGTGAATTTTGATGGTATATTAGATATACTTAAAAATATTGCCATTTGTTCTGCGGTAGCAGCACTAGCTCAGTGGTTTATGAATACATGTAACAATAAAATAACATATGGTGTTGTAAAAGATATTAGAGATGCAGCTTTTTCTAAGATTTCAAAATTGCCACTTAAATATATAGATACACATCCATATGGAGATACTGTGAGCCGAGTTATAGCTGATGCTGACCAGCTTGCAGATGGTCTGTTGATGGGATTTACACAGCTGTTTTCAGGTGTCATAACTATTGTTGCTACAGTTGGATTTATGATAAGCATTGATTTGGGTATAGCTGCAGTAGTTGTTATTTTAACACCTATATCAATCTTTGTTGCCAAGTTTATTTCTGGAAAGACGCATGATATGTTTAAGCTTCAGTCTGAGACTAGAGGCGTACAGACTGCACTTATAGACGAGATGATTGGAAATCAGAAGGTTGTTCAGGCTTATGGAATGGAGGAAAGAGTTTTAGATAAGTTCGATGAGGTAAATGACAGGCTTGCAAAATATTCTTTGAGAGCTGTTTTCTTTTCGTCACTTACAAACCCATCCACAAGATTTGTAAACAATATTATATATGCAGTAATCGCCATACTTGGAGCAGTATTAGCCATAGGCGGCTCAATAACTGTAGGTGATTTGACATGCTTACTTAATTATGCAAATCAATATACCAAGCCTTTTAATGAGATATCAGGCGTTATAACAGAGCTTCAAAATTCATTTGTCTGCGCTGGCAGAATTATGGAGCTTATAGATGAGGAACCGGTTGCTAAAGATAAGACTGATGCAGTGGTTTTAGATAGTGCAGATGGTTCAGTACAATTTAGGGATGTATCTTTTTCATATGTACCGGAAAGAAAGCTTATACAGAACCTTAATTTGACAGTAAAACCAGGTCAGAGAATAGCTATAGTTGGTCCGACAGGATGTGGAAAAACTACACTTATCAATCTTTTGATGAGGTTCTATGATGTAAGTGACGGACAGATACTTGTAAGCGGTGTTCCTATTAAGGATATGACAAGGGCAAGTCTTAGAAAAAATTTTGGTATGGTTCTTCAGGATACATGGCTTAAGTCCGGAACTATAAAGGAAAATATTGCAATGGGTAAGCCGGATGCAACTGATGATGAGATAATATCAGCAGCCAAGGCTGCACACGCCCACAGTTTTATAAAACGTCTTCCTAAGGGATATGATACCCAGATAGGTGAGGATGGAGGAAGTCTGTCTCAGGGACAAAAGCAGCTTTTATGCATAACCAGAGTTATGCTTATGGAGCCACCAATGCTAATATTAGATGAGGCTACATCGAGCATTGATACACGTACAGAAATACGTATTCAGAAGGCATTTGACACTCTTATGGAAGGAAGAACAAGCTTTATAGTAGCACATAGATTATCTACTATATGTGAGGCGGATGTTATCCTTGTTATGAGAGATGGAAATATAATAGAACAGGGAAATCATAAGGAACTTATGAATAATAAAGGATTTTACTATAATCTTTACAATAGTCAGTACGCGTAAATTAATAAAAAGAGGTGGTTTGTTAATTATTTCACAATATTTGACAAATCACCTCTTTCAATAGATAATAGGTAGGATGTTTAAAGTTACGCTTTTAAACGTAGTTTAAAGGAGATTTCCAGAATTATGATTAATAGAGAAAAATTTGAGAAAATCAAAAGATTAAAAGAGGAGAAGGATGCAGTTATTTTAGCCCATTATTATGTTGATGATGATGTACAGGAGATAGCTGATTATGTGGGAGATTCCTTCTATTTAGCAAAGGTTGCTACAGGAATAGACAAAAAAGTTATTTTGTTCTGTGGTGTTATGTTCATGGGAGAAAGTGCAAAGATATTAAATCCTGACAAGACAGTTCTTTTGCCGGATGCTACAGCAGATTGTCCTATGGCACATATGGCACAGGTGGAGAAGATAAAGGAACTTAGAGCAAAATATGATGATTTGGCTGTTGTGTGTTATGTAAATTCCACAGCAGAGCTTAAGATGCATTCAGATGTATGCGTTACATCTTCCAATGCCCTCGAGATTGTAAAGGCTCTTCCAAACAAGAATATTTTCTTTATCCCTGACCAGAATCTCGGTGGTTATATAAAGGATAAGGTTACAGATAAAAACATTATCTTAAATGACGGTTATTGTCATGTACATAAAGAATTGACAAAGGAGAGCGTTTTAGCGGCTAAAGCAGCCCATCCGGACGCACTGTTTTTAGTTCATCCGGAATGTAGAAAAGAGATAGTTGATTTGGCTGATTATGCAGGAAGTACAGCCGGAATTATAGATTTTGCTACAAATTCTGAGGAGAGAGAGTTTATTATCGGAACAGAGCTTGGCGTTATGTTTGAGCTTAAGTCAAAGAATCCATACAAGCAGTTTTATCCTGCAAATGAGATGCAGATTTGTCCAAATATGAAAAAGATTACATTGGACAAGGTTATATCATCATTGGAAAACATGGAACATGAAGTGACTTTGACCGATGAAGTAATCGACAAGGCAAATGCTCCACTTAAGAGAATGCTTGAATTTAAAGGCTAAGTCCGAAAGGCGGATTATTATGAAAAAAAATTATGATGTGGTAATCGTAGGAACAGGAGCAGCAGGTTTATACGCTGCATTAAGTCTTAGTAAGGACTTAAATATTCTTATGATTACAAAAGATATGGCAGAAAATAGTGACTCATATCTGGCTCAGGGTGGTATTTGTATGCTGCTTAATGAGGATGATTATGAAAGTTATTTTGAAGATACAATGAAGGCTGGAAGATATGAAAATCGCAAGGAATCAGTAGATATTATGTTGCGTTCCTCAAGAGAAGTGATTGACAGTCTTGTAAAGTACGGTGTGGATTTTGAGAGAGAAGCTGATGGAAGCTATTCATTTACAAGGGAAGGTGGACATTCGGCATTTAGAATTCTTCACCATGATGATGTGACTGGAAAAGAGATAACTTCTGAGCTTCTTAGAAATGTAAGAGAGCTTCCAAATGTAGATTTCTATGAGTACACCACTATGATTGATATTATAGCAAAGGATAATGAAGCTAAGGGTATCGTTGTAAGTGATAAAGAAGGAAATATAAGCCCAGTATATTGCAAGAAGGTTATATTAGCTACAGGCGGTATAGGCGGTCTCTTTAAGAATTCAACTAATTTCAGACATTTGACAGGAGACAGCTTTGCCATAGCGCTAAAGCACGGCATAGAGCTTGAGAATATTAATTATATTCAGATTCATCCGACTGTGTTTTATTCTGAGAAGGAGGGACGCAGGTTCCTTATATCAGAGTCAGTGAGAGGTGAGGGCGCCATACTTCTTGATAAGAATGGTGAACGCTTTACAGATGAGTTGCAGCCTCGAGATGTTGTGACAGGCGAAATCTTAAAGCAGATGAAAAAAGATGGAACAGAGCATGTAATGCTTTCTATAAAGGATACAATGTCAAAGGAAGAGATTGCAGAGCGATTTCCTAACATATATGCCCACTGCTTAGAAGAGGGCTACGATATGGGCAAGGAGGCTATACCAGTTGTTCCTGCACAGCACTACTTAATGGGTGGAATACATACTGACAGAGATGGAAAGACATCTATGAAGAATCTGTATGCTGCCGGAGAGACGGCATGTAATGGTGTACATGGTGCCAACAGACTTGCAAGCAACTCACTTCTTGAGGCATTGGTATTTGCGAAGAGAGCGGCTGATGATATAATGAAAGATATTGACACTGCGAAGATAGAAGAAGTTGCAGTGGACTTGGAAAAATATAGTTCATTAGATGAGCTTAAGGAACAATACAAGCGTATTGTTTTAGATGAAATAAAGAGAAAGGATGGAGAATTTTATGATAAATGGTGTAACAATGAAAATTAATGTAGACGACTACATTATAAATGCTCTTAAGGAGGATATTACAAGCGAGGACGTAACAACTAATGCTGTTATGAGAGAGGCTAGAATGGGTAAGGCAGACCTTATCTGTAAGCAGGATGGTATTATTTGTGGTCTTGACGTGTTTAAGAGAGTATTTGAACTTCTTGACAGTGAGTCTGTTTTTGAGACATTGCTCTGTGATGGTGATGAGGTTAAGAAGGGTCAGCTTATGGGAACAGTATACGGAGATATAAGAGTACTTCTCTCAGGCGAGCGTACAGCTCTTAATTATCTTCAGAGAATGAGTGGTATAGCTACTCTTACTCATGATATGGTAGAGGAGCTTAAGGGATATAAGACTAAGCTTCTTGATACAAGAAAGACAACACCTAATATGAGACCATTCGAGAAGCATGCTGTAAAGGTTGGCGGTGGTACAAACCACAGATATAACCTTTCAGACGGAGTGCTTATTAAGGATAATCACATTGGTGCAGCCGGAAGCATTACAAAGGCAGTTCAGATGGCTAAGGAATACGCACCATTTGTTCGAAAGATAGAGGTTGAGGTAGAGACTCTTGAGCAGCTTAAGGAGGCAGTTGAAGCCGGTGCTGACATCATTATGCTTGATAATATGGATAATGATACAATGAAGCAGGCCGTAGCATTAGTAGCTGGTAAGGCTGAGACAGAGTGTTCTGGAAATGTTACAAAGGAGAGACTTAAGGAGATAGCAGAGATAGGTGTTGATTATGTATCATGTGGAGCACTTACACATTCTGCGCCAATTATGGATATTTCACTTAAGAATCTTGAGCCAATCGAGTAAATCGGGAGATTAATATGAGTAGGGCGAAGAAGATATTTCTGGCTCTTACGGCAATAGTTTTTATAGTTGATATAGTGCTGGTAATGAAGGCTACTAAGACGGGTTTATTTAGTGAACCTGAAACTACAGAAAATCTCATAAATATGCCATCCTATGAGATTACTACAGGTGAGTATGTATCTGAATATCCGGAGGAAACTACAACTATTAATATGTGGAGACCAGACAAACCTGATGTTAGTATTATTATTAATATTGAGTATTATAATCAGGACAATTTCCCTACATTTTGTGAGGGAGTTACAACTCTTATGGCCTTAAGACATATGGGATATAATATAACTATAGATCAGCTTATAGAGAACTATTTTCCACATTTTGAGCTTAGTATAAAGGATGGTAAGCTTGTAGGGGAAAATCCCAATGAGTTTTTCATAGGTAATCCGAGAAGCTCTACGGCAAAGGGCTGTTATGCACCAGTTGTCAGAGAGGCTCTCAAAAAGATTGCAGGAGAGGCAGCAGTCCACGATTTAACAGGAATGGAAGTGCCTGATATTATAACTCAGTATGTAAATAAGGGTGTACCGGTGATTTTTTGGGCAACTCAGGGCATGAGGGCGTCCACGGTAGGAGATTCATGGTACATAGAGAGAACAGGTGAAACCTTTACCTGGAAGGGTATGGAGCATTGTCTGCTTCTTGCCGGAAGTGATGAAGACAAATACTATTTTTACGATCCCCTTAATAATCATGGAATAATCTCTTATGATAAAGAGTTAGTTGAAAAAAGATATGAAGAGATGGGGAAAATGGCTGTCGCTTTAGTTAAGAGAGGCGATGGAAATTAGACAATCTAAGTTGTTTGATAGCATGATTATCTATTAAGAGAAAATAGTACTTGAAAAAAAATGGTGCTTCGTGTAGTATAAATATAACAGTCACACGACTGGCGGAAAGCTGATTTAAATCAGTGGTAGGGTAACCTACAGGGAGTGTGATATGATGTGAGCCGACCGCCTGGGCATGTACGATTCGTATGTGTCCGGGTGGTCGTTTCTGTATATACGAGGAGTACGGCAGACAAATTAAACTTTATTCAAAGAAAGGATGGAAACACTAATGAACATGTTAAATCTTAGCAACGAATTAAAGGCAAATGAATACCCAGGTAGAGGTATCGTTATCGGCAAGTCAAAGGATGGAAAGAAGGCAGTTACAGCATATTTTATCATGGGTAGAAGCTCAAACAGCCGTAACAGAGTATTTGTAGAGGATGGAGAGGGTATCCGCACACAGGCATTTGACCCTTCAAAGCTTGAGGACCCAAGCCTCATTATCTATGCTCCAGTAAGAGTACTTGGCGATACAACAATAGTTACAAATGGTGATCAGACAGATACAATATATGACGGAATGAGCAAGGGAGAGACATTTGAAGTATCACTCAGATGTCGAGAGTTCGAGCCAGACGGTCCAAACTACACACCTAGAATCTCAGGTATTATGAATGTAAAAGATGGCAAATATGATTTTGCTATGTCTATTTTAAAGAGCAACAATGGTAATCCAGATTGCTGCAACAGATACACATATACATACGACAATCCAATAGCAGGAGAGGGACGTTTCATCCACACATATATGCATGATGGAAATCCACTTCCAAGCTTTGAAGGAGAGCCAAAGTGGGTGGGAATCGACGGAACAGATATCGATTCTTTCACAAACGAAGTATGGACAAGCTTAAATGAAGATAACAAGGTATCACTTTTTGTCAGATTTATTGATATTGAAACAGGTAAGTACGAGACACGTATTGTTAATAAAAACGTGTAAGATACAAGAGGTATAGTGCGGTAGTAGTGACCAGAATTTCAGAGAAATTTTACTGATGAGCATTAAAGTAATGCTATAAAGTAGCGAGGTTACTAAGAAGTGAAGCAATTGTTTTATAAAACATTATATAAGGAGAAATAAAATGAACGAAATTCAGTTAAAGTATGGATGTAACCCAAATCAGAAGCCATCTAGAATATATATGGCAGATGGAAGCGACCTTCCGGTAGAAGTATTAAACGGCAAGCCAGGATATATCAATTTCCTTGATGCATTCAATGGTTGGCAGTTAGTTAAGGAGCTTAAGGAGGCTACAGGTCTTCCAGCAGCTACATCATTTAAGCATGTTTCACCAGCCGGTGCAGCAGTAGGTCTTCCTCTTGATGATACATTAGCAAAGATTTACTGGGTAGATGACCTTGGTGAATTATCACCACTTGCATGTGCATATGCCAGAGCAAGAGGTGCAGACAGAATGTCTTCATTTGGTGACTTTATTGCACTTTCTGACACATGTGATAAGGACACAGCAATGCTTATAAAGAGAGAGGTTTCAGATGGTGTTATCGCTCCTGATTACACTGATGAAGCTCTTGCAATCTTAAAGGAAAAGAAGAAGGGCAACTACAACGTAATTAAGATTGATCCTTCATATGTTCCAGCTGAGCTTGAGACAAAGCAGGTTTATGGTATTTCATTTGAGCAGGGTCGTAATGAACTTGATATCAATGGTGATTTACTTTCAAATATCGTTACACAGAATAAGGACATTCCAGAGTCAGCTCTTATCGATATGAAGATAGCGCTTATCACTCTTAAGTACACACAGTCAAACTCAGTTTGCTATGTAAAGGGTGGTCAGGCAATCGGTATCGGTGCTGGTCAGCAGTCAAGAATTCATTGTACAAGACTTGCTGGACAGAAGGCAGACAACTGGTTCCTTCGTCAGTCACCACAGGTACTTGGTCTTCAGTTTGTAGATGGCCTTGGCCGTGCAGACAGAGACAATGCTATCGATGTTTATATGGGTGACGAGTGTATGGATATCTTAGCAGATGGTGCTTGGGAGAGAATTTTCAAGGTTAAGCCAGCAGTATTTACAGCAGAGGAGAAGAGAGCTTGGTTAGACAAGAATCAGGATGTAATCTGTGGTTCAGACGCATTCTTCCCATTCTCAGATAACATTGAGAGAGTAAAGAAGAGCGGTGTTAAGTACATTGCACAGCCAGGCGGATCAGTAAGAGATGACCTTGTTATCGAGTGTGCTGATAAGTACAACATGGTAATGGCATTTACAGGAATCAGACTTTTCCACCACTAAATTGCAGTTTATGGGGAAATAATAGGCTTCCGACACGGGCGCTAAATGTATATATAAGAGCTACAAAAAATTAAATTTTTATTCTCCCGTTCCGTCAAATAGATTATCTAAGAACCTTGCACGTTACTTTATTTGCAGGGTTCGTGACCGGCGCTTACATGCCCTCCGTGGCATGGGCGCGCCTTTTGCCAACCTCCTGTTGGCAAATCGCTACTCCTTT
>JAFSIA010000024.1 GCA_017440045.1 Lachnospiraceae bacterium | reverse complement strand
ACTGGTGTTGTTGTCTCTTCCGGTGTTGTTGTCTCTTCCGGTGTTGTTGTCTCTTCCGGTGTTGTTGTCTCCACCGGTGTTGTTGTCTCCACTGGTGTTGTTCTTTCTTCCGGTGTTGTTGTTTCTACTGGTGTTGTTGTCTCTTCCGGTGTTGTTGTTTCTACTGGTGTTGTTGTCTCCTCTGGAGTTGTTGTTTCCTCCTCATATCCTATGAACTGTGATATGAAATGAAGCTCACCACTTGGATTACAGAAACTCTTGCTTATAACTCTACCTCTGCTTGTAGCTGATATTATTACATCTGCCTTTGGCGCTATTACAACACCTGATGCTTCATTTAATCTAACCTTACCTTCAAAATCTGCAAGGTTCCATATAATCTGATCTGTAATTCCTGCATCATCGATTGTAGCCTGCTTATCATTTACATTCATTCTATAAATTGGTGCATATCCTTCCCAATCTAATGAATCTACTTCCACATTGAAAACAATCATCTGATTGTCTTCTTTATAAATCTTAAGGGCACCCTGCTGACCCATTATTTCGCTTAACTTAACATTTACAAAGCATACCTGCTCATCTACGCCTGTTACATCAACGATATAATTATTCATATCCTTGTAATTCTTTACAACGCCCTCTGTCTCTTTGCCAGTCTGCTTATATGATGAAAAATAATTATTAATTCTGTTTAAGCTTGTTTCTACATCAAGTACAACCTGCTGACGTGAGTTTGATGCCTTGTAAATATTTACTGCCTTATAATCATCTGTATTAATAAATGTCTGATTTCTATCTTTTCCAACGAAATAAATTCTCTGCTCTGTTCTCTCATCTATTGTAAGACCTGTAAAGATTCCGAACTCCACATATGAAGCATCTCCTCTTCTTGAAATCTTTAACTCTCCCTCGAAATCAAGTATGTAATTGTCACATCCTGCATTTACATATCCGCTTGCAAATGATGCTCCCATTGTCTGGCCATTTGGATAAAGCATATCTGTTGCCACATTAGATTCTACATCTCCATATAATGCTACTTCTTTAGCAACGATTCCATAATCCTTCACATCTCCCAGCCACTTGTTAAGCTGCTGCTGTACCACATATCCCTGATAGCTATCTTTAGCATCCATTTTCTCTTCTGCATATCCAAGCATATTGCATGAACTAAATGCAATACCAAGTGTTGCTGCGAAAGCGATTACTCTGTCTGTAATTGTTCTTCTACCATTTCTTCTCATATCAATTCTCCAATAACCATTAATCCCTTTTATCATCTTCTGTGCTGCGCCTTATCCCTTTGCGCACTATAATAATATCACAACAAAAAATCAATATTACCCCCTTGAGGGGGGATTTTGTAAAACATAAATAGAGGGGGGGATATTTTTATCCCCTCCTCATACTTTTACAAATCTCGCATATCCTTTTGCCTAGAAATGTCCGTTTTTTCTGATGTGCACACAATTATTGCTACCTTTCTTGTCACACTATTTTTTACCATTTTTCACATGTACCAAAAAGTAATAAAGTAAAAAAACATCATAGATTAACATTACGATGTGTGCTGTAAATAGGACGATTCGAAGAGTATTTGAACTCCCTCTCATAAACATCAACATCATACACATAATAATAAATATATATCCACCAATCGCTACTGTTAATAATTTCTTAAATTTAGTCATATTAAATCTCCAAACACTATTTTTAAACGGCCTCAACTTTTGCTTTTTCATAATATACGTCCGCTTTTTCTCCCCATATATAACTATTTACAAATTTTAATATAGAATTTATTGAAAGACCTGTTCATAAAAGAAGTAATCCCTCCACAGTAAATACTACATTATTTTCCTTTATTTGAGGAGCAATGTGCCATTTTCGACATTTAAGGGGCGTTTTTTGCAAAAATAACTCATAAATCAAAATCATCATCTAATTTATGAGTTATTATTTTATTCCTCAGTATTTAAATAGAAAATATCTTCATCAAGTTTTAAACTGCTTTCATCAACTATTTCAAATTTTTTCGTTTTACCCGGGCCTACTGCTATTAATCTATCACCATCAATTACATAACTATATTTTATTGAAGCTGAAGCCATTTCTTCAACATATTTCATAGTTTGATTATCCACGATCCAAAAATATGCACTTGTAGTTTTTGAATGATATGTTCCCAAATTTACAATCTCAACATCTGATTCTACCCTTTGAAAAACAAATAATTCATCCTCTAGTTTCAAGGTATGATTATCAACAATTTCAATAACAGTATCTTTTAAAGTTCCATTTGACACAATCAAGGTATCTTCATCTATCTTATATTCAAATACCTCTCCTGATATTCCCTCTCTTATTCTTTCTTCCGTTGCAAATATAATATCATTATGGTACCCATCTATCATTATAAAAGAATTGTCTTTTTCACTATAATAATTACCATTTATCAAAACCTCAGAAGAAATCTCTTTATTCATATCTTCGTCTTTTTCTTTTGTAGTACATCCAACAAACGACGCTACCACAATACAAATTATTATCATTAAAGCCTTTTTTGTCATTCGTAATACCTCCCTAATTACTAATAAGTTAAGACAAAATACTTTATGGGACTTGTATATGCTTTCGGAAAATATATATACCAACGCTTGTTAGTAGTATCCCAATCTGCCATATCCCATGTAGCAGAATTTGGAGTATATGATGATGAAATCTCAAATATTCTTCCAGTTCTACCACCTTTATATGTCCATGTACCAGATTTTCAAAGACACACAGTTTAAAATGCACTTAATGCAACCACTCTTTACTTCATAAAAAGATAGAAAACACTTTGTTATACATAAATGCGTTAATCCCAAATGCCCTTATTATTTTATTCATCGACAGATATTAAGAATATATTAGAAATTCATTGTTAGACATCCTCATTATATCACTTTTATTCCTTTATTTATATTGGTTTTTGTCGTTGGTTTTCGTTGCTTTTTGTTGGTTTTTGTTGGTTTTTGTTGCTTTTTGTTGGTTTTTGTTGCTTGCATTTCTATCAAAATCACTCTACGCACGCAGCATTGCTTCATATCAGCCACAGCAGTCATCACTTAGTACTCAATTATCTCCTGACTGCTCTATCTTCTCAAGCGCCTTTCGAGACCCGCACTTATATTCTTTGAATATAAGTATCTTTGAGAATCGGGTAGGTGGTAGATAATTATTTTATCTACCGACCTCCCACACCACCGTACGTACCGTTCGGTATACGGCGGTTCCTTAGTTTTCACATATTTTCAGATATAACTCTGTGAATGTAGGGTATCCTAGTTCACGGAGTTTCTTATTATTAAAGGCTGTTTGAAGTACAAAATATCCACTACAATACCAGTTTCCATTTCGCATATTGGCGCATACGCTTCTTTCCTTCCTTCTGTTTTTCAAGAAGTTTCTTCTTACGTGTGATATCACCACCATAACACTTAGCCAAAAATATTCATATCAGTCTTTTTTTCCTTTTTGTTTAACATCACTAATATCACTTTCAAATCTGGCGCCCTAATCATCCTTTGCCTGCAATATCACTACACATCTTTCAAGATTTGCCAACTGCCCTTTTTTTTCGAGCCAATTCTCTGAATCACATTCTTTTCAATTAATCCATCAATAGCTCTTTTTACTGTGCTTTCAGAACATTGCATTTCTATTACCATTTCCCTTCGAGTAATTTCCGCATTATTTTTCATCATTTGCAATACAAACAATTCTCTATCGTTCAATTTTATTGGTTCTTTTATTGGTTCATTTATTGGTTCATTTATTGGTTCATCATTGATTATAGAATTATAATTTACATTTTTTATAATAACCCTAAAACTACTATTAGTTGATATAAATTCCGGTTTCATCCCTTCCGAATATCCCGGTAATTTTGCAGTCTCTCCAACAATATCTCGCAATCCACTTCCCCTTCGTTCCATAAACCTCATACGGTGAAACAAATCAGCAATCACAGGATTGCGTCTCTGTGATTCTATATTAAAAATGTCTTTACTTTGAATCATACCACCATCTACCATACCTCCAGGTGATACTATTTCTAATCTATCATCATACATATCAATATGAATTTCCGAACCCGGTAACAAATATGAACGATGAATTAAGGCATTAACGATCGCTTCGGTTACAGCTCTTTCTGCATAATCAGGTTTATCAATACGATATTCTGCATCTTTTTTAAATCTTACCTTTGAGTTTGCCTTTACAAAATCCGCCGCACTCTTTTTCAAATATATAAGATTTCCTTCAAACTCTTTATCATCCTTTGCATCTTCAAATATCGAACCTTTCTCACTACCACTCCATCTTGTACAAAAAATCCTTGAATTATATACAAGATGCTGATCCGCAAGCAACTTTCCCGCATTTGTCAAATATCCATCTGATGTAGCCAAGCCGAAGGACACATAGTCTGATGGTTCTATATGTCTTCCTGTTCTTTCCAAATAAGTTGCTTCAAAAAGTGTGAAACTATAATCTCTCTTTTGTTCCTTTGATACAATCGCATCATAAGATTGATGTGTTCCCTTAAGTATCAATTCATGCAACATATGGTCCGGTGCTGGTAAACTATCATTTCCATTACGAATAAACGCTTCTTTTACACCACCAAATTCAACATAATATGGTGTATCTGCACCAGATTTCACTTTTACTTCCAGTAATTCCTTCCCTTTATAAATATGTGGTATTAATTCAAATGAAGGCAATGGTATCAAATGTTTTTCAATAAGTCTGCTTATCTTTTCTCCGAATTCTTGTACATTTGATATACCCTTAACTTCTTTTGTCTTATCAACCACTCCATACAAAAGAGAACCACCAATACCATTTGCGAATGCACTTATACTCTTTAACCAACTTTTGGGTTTCTTTTCTTCCAACTCTTCCTTATAATCCACTAATGTGGCTTCAGCTAATAACAATTCATCTACTCTATTCAAAAAAATTCTCCTATCTACTAATTCTATGCAATATTTCTTTACAGAGCTTTAATAAAGCATATTGTTTCTTAACATCGTCCGTAATTTCTGCAAAATCTAAATATTATCATATATTATATCTCATTTTTTCATTCTAACCAATAGTTATTTCCATTTTTATATAAAAACGCCATTTATTACTACCATTGCTTTATACAAATATCTTCTTGCAGCAACTTAAAAAACATCACATCTACTATCATCCAATGTGATTTTACTACAATACCTATGAATTTATACATAACATTATCTAATGATATAAATATTTGATAAACTATACAAAAAATTCAAAGGAGATTTTCTACAATGAAAACATTACAAAACACAATCAACGAATATCTTATATTCTGCAAAAATCAAAAGCGTTTAGACCACAAAACATTAAAAGCCTATCAAATAGACTTGAGCCAATTTGCCGCCAAGTATTCAAATATAGTGGTTTGCGATATTTCAACTTACATACTGGAAGAATTTATCATTAACTTACACGAAACATATAAACCAAAAACTGTTAAAAGAAAGATTGCCTCATTGAAGGCTTTGCTTCACTATATGATGTACAAGGAAATAATTGATATTAATCCATTTGACAAAATACAGATAAAATTCCGAGAACCCATACTTTTGCCTAAAACAATACCTTTACATACTATTGAAACCCTGCTAACGACAATGTACCAACACTATTCCAACGCTAAAACAACCATTCAAAAAAGACACATTCTTCGTGATATAGCAGTCATCGAGATACTTTTTGCAACCGGAATAAGGATTTCAGAATTATGCCATTTATCGCCTAACAATTTCAATTCACACGATAGAGAAATACTAATACACGGCAAAGGCTCAAAGGAGAGAAAAATACAAATTGGAAATGATGAAGTTTTTAGCTTACTAATAGGTTATTACTCAGAATATGAGCAGGAAATCCATAAGTGCAACCACCTGTTTATCAATAACTATGGCAATCCTTTATCCGAACAATCAGTACGCAAAACAATAGAGAAATATTGCAGGTTTGCAAATATCTCTCTACATATCACTCCTCATATGTTCAGACACTCATTTGCTACATTTTTACTTGAAGAGGATGTTGATATCAGATATATACAAGAAATGCTTGGTCACAGCTCCATAAGTGTTACACAGATATATACACATGTAAATATGGCTAAACAAAAGGATATATTAACCACTAAACATCCAAGGAAGAATATAACAATAAAATAAAGATAAAGTAGCAGATTCTTCTTAATCCAGGGTATCTGCTACTACTTTTTCTTAATGTTTTAAACAAGCGCAACCTTACAAAACTCCAAGGATAATCTGATATTATCTATAAACATTACAACTATAAATTGAAAGTATTACTAATGACATAATGAATTTCTTAATATTTAGAAAAAGTACGATTTATTTTAGGAGACCAGCATATGAAGACAGATGATATACAGAAAGTAATAAATACAGCCAAAGAAAATTATGAAACTTCTGAACCTTGGCCAAACGATGATATATGGCATACCTTTTCATATAAAATTTTGCAAAACAAAGTTCAGAATTATTTAGATAGCTTAAAACTAAAAAATACTCAAGTTGTATTAAATGCAGGATGCGGAAAAACAACTTATAAAACAGATGCTACTATTGTATATATGGACATAATAAAAGAATATGTTGATTTATTTGATAATTATTTGGTTGCATCTGTTGAAGCTATACCATTATCTGAAAATTCTGTTGACTGCATTATATGTGTTGGAAGTGTAATTAATTACGCAGATATTCAAAAATCACTAAACGAATTTAGTCGTATTTTAAAGCCAGATGGTATTTTAGTATTAGAATATGAGCGAGCAAATAGTGCAGAATTTCTTTGTACCAAAAAACATTCAAAAACCTTGTTTATGCAAACATATCAGTATAATAATCAAACACACTATTTATGGATGTATAATGAAAAATTTGTACTTCAACTAGCGGAATATTACAAATTTGTTTGTGAAGACAAATATCGATTTCATTGTATGTCGTCATTATTATTTAGACTTGGTATACCAGAAAAAAAGGCTGCAAAATATTCAAGATTTGATAAATTTCTGCAACCTTTTTCATATTCTATAGCACACAATGAAATTCTTATTTTGAAAAAATGCGTTCTTTAACAAAGTCTACAAGTGCTATTACTGATGAAAGAATAGTAAACAGTGAACATATGAATGTTACTACATGATTAAAGATTTCTAAATAACAAAATACAGCTGTTAAAACGGAGAAGAGAAGACAAAGAATACGAATCCCCCATTGTTTGATACAGTATCTTCTCTTCTTTTTTAAAGTTATATTTTCGGTTGAAATCTGTTGGCACATTCCATTTTGAAACAAAACACAGTTTACTAAAGTTATGTTATCAATTTGTATTTTTCCTGTGAATTCTTTTTTCATTCTTTTTAGCAAGTTAGTAAAAAAACTATTAACTTGTTCGGGATTCATATATTTTTCATACCAAGAAGCATAGTGATTCATATATATATCGGTCATTACTTCATAATAAAAGTTTTCATCAACTATTGTTTTTGGGAAAAGCCCATTCAACAAAGGTTTAATTGCAATATTAAATTCCATTATAGATAGCTCGTGCTTAATATTGAAATATGGTTGATAGTATGGTGTTTTTAATATTTTAAAATCTTCCATTGTTAACAATTGTCTAAAGTAATTGCTATCAACATCAATATATTTATTTTCATTATCTTTTTTGAGTGATAATTCTGTAATAATATATTTTATAAAGTGATTTTTCTTCTTTAAAATTGTACTAATATCTTCAAATAACATATGGTAGAAATTATAAAAATATGTATGATTTCTTGGGTTAGTACATATATAATCAATGAGTAAAACTTCACTTTGCGGAAGGTAGCCGTACTCCGCAAAACCAACTACGATGTCATTTACATACAATATATAAAAAAACATTTTTCTATTATCATCATATTTATTTTGTATATAATCTCTAATCTGAGAAGTAGACGTTTCGGAGTTTTCATCTACTGTATGCAAATATATATCGAGTGCTTCTGTTAAATCCTTATCTTTTATACTTGTAACAAGTTTTATTCTGTATGTTGTTTCCATATACTTCTCCTAAAAAGCGAATAATATTTTCAAATAACTCCATTTACTCTATGGCTGACATTTTTTCTTTTCCTTTTATGTGCAGGATAATATCAGATTATCTTGCATTTATTATACCTTATAACTTCTCGAATTTCCACTTAATATCTACTATTTTCCTTACTTTTTCACTTTCTTAGCTAACACATACTATGGTTCTATCCACTCAATTATTTCTGCAAAATCGTTTTCATACAACTTTTGAAAACTTTTTCCATTTTCATCAGACAAAAACTGTAAGAATTCTCCCATATCCTTTCTGTAAATTTGACCAATAATTTTAAGGTCTTTTGCAGCCTCACTAGTAGCTTCATAATCGGCTATATTAATCATTATTTCATTTAGCTTATCATACTTTTCTTTCCAAAACTCAATATATTTAAGCCTATTTTCTGCACCACCATAAATATCTGCACCGATTTTTTTTGGTGCATCTTCTCCATAATATTTTCTTTCATTATCACTCAATACTACAAAGAGAAGTTTATCTTTATAATGATGGTCCTTAAGAGTTTCACCCACCTCGTACATACAAGCTTGGCTCTTAAGATAGGTATCGCTTACAACAGTTAATACAAAATCATGATCTTGGATTGTATCCATAAAAGCTTTAAAACTATCTTTATACTTCAATTCTGTATAACGAGATATTCTAACCTTATCTTTCAATTTTTCACTGATTTTTTCTTCAATAATGTCCACTATTGGAGCATCACACTCTGTATACGAAATAAATAGCGTTGAAATCCCTTTCTCTTCCTTATCCACCTTAACATCTACACCATTGTTCTTATAACAATAATATATATTGTCTATCAATACTTTCTGTTGTGATTTCTCAACTTTTACAGCAAAAACAGTTTTTTCTCCAATGTTAACATAGCCATATTCATAACAGACAACACCCTCTATTTTTTTATTGCAGAACTCATAACGGTATGAATATTAAATTCAGTTTGAAACCCTACAACATTCAGTACACCATTATCCTTTTCTACACCGACGATTATGTATCCTCCGTTACTATTAGCTAATCCACACATATATTTTGCCAATTCACCAGGACGAGTTTCCAGTGCTTTACATATCAAATTTTAAAAAACATTACCACATATGATGCCAAATCTAATATATGCGTCTTATTTTTCCTACTATATATTTTTGCTGCATACTTATTCAATTTGCTTTTTTCTATTTTTATTTTTTGCTTCTTTTCTAACAGGTTTTTTAATACATAATCTATTATACTATCTTGTTCAAATAACATCCCATGTTCCTTTTCTTATTCCTTGATAAATTACTGTTTCAATATTTGTAGAAGTAACTTTGCCCATAACTTTACCCCATAAATGTTTAGCTACATTTATATGACTCATTTTTTGCGAAGTAATCTTGGCAATACTACTATATGCACCTTTCATTAAGCCTGCCAACTTAGCAGACTAGACTGCCCACGCCTTTGCTACATATGGTCGTATAAAATATCCTATTGCTGATGCAGTGGCAGTTACTAACGCAGTCAAAGAAACGATAAATACTGTTTTCTTCCAACCAGTCAATCCCAATTGGTTAGCCAACCAAATATCACTAAAACTCAACGCTCTTTCATAAATTATAGGCGAGTAGTACAATCTACTCGCCTATCTTGTTTGTTACATAGATTAATAAATTATTTACCTTTAACAATACTTATATGATATATTTATAAACATAATATTTTTGTAACTTTTCACCCAATTCATTACACTTTTCATTGACTATGAAGGCATTTGCCGTAACTTCATCTTGAATAAGTTTCATATCATTTAAAATATTGTATCTTTGATATTGCGTTCCTGAAAACACCGATTCATCATAGTCACTACCAATGTCTATTCCCAAATAACAATATTTATCATTTTCAATATATTGTTCACTTATAATAACCATTTCGATATTTACACAAATCTTTGAAAAGTATTTATAAATTTCAACAAATTCATTCAAATTTTCAGTATCATCTTCTGATAAGTCCATCAATTCATTATACTTCAAATATTTGTCCATAACATCCCTTGGTGCTCTACCCCACTTAGGAAAATTTCTATCTATTCCTCTATATACCTCTTTGCAATCATATATTCTTATTTTCATATTTCTCCATTTCTACTTAAACAAATTTATTAAATAATCATACACACTTTTTGCTAACGATATATATTTCTTATCATCATCACATATAGCTATATGTATCATAGGGCTTCCCCCTTTTCTATAAAGTTAAAGAATAATTATAACATTTTTCTACACATTCTTTCAATACTTTAAAATATTTTTATTTATTCTTTCTATAGCAAGCATTATGGTCTGTACCATATACACATACTCAATTATAATTATCCCCTTTCTATTTTGAAGAAGTATACACAATATCAAAACTATAATATGTAAATATGAAATCATTTTCACTTTTTTTGCCATATGATTTTTTCTCCTCAATTATTATTACAGGAAAAACTTATACCATTCTTTCAAACATTTTCACTACAATGTGCCATTTTCGACATTTAAGGGGACATTTTTGCATATTATAAACGTAAAATTTCATCCAGTTTAACGACCCATAATAAAAGAGACGACATCTATCCATGTCGTCTCCTCATACTACTTATCTTCATCCAGTTTTAATACACTCATAAATGCCTGCTGTGGTATCTCTACATTACCAACCTGACGCATACGCTTCTTTCCTTCCTTCTGTTTTTCTAGAAGTTTCTTCTTACGTGTGATATCACCACCATAACACTTAGCCAATACATCCTTTCGCATAGCCTTAACTGTTTCTCTGGCAATGATTTTGCTTCCGATAGCAGCCTGAATTGGAATCTCGAATAAATGTCTAGGAATTTCGTCCTTAAGCTTCTCACACATTCTTCTTCCGCGCTCATAAGCTGTCTCTGAGTGAACAATAAATGACAACGCGTCAACTTCCTCTTTGTTAATAAGAATATCCAGCTTAACAAGTGATGATGTCTCATAGCCTTTGAGCTCATAATCAAATGAAGCATAACCTCTTGAACGGGATTTTAACGCATCAAAGAAATCATAAATAATTTCATTTAATGGAAGCTCATACTTTATAAGAGCTCTTGTTCCCTCTATATATTCCATTCCAAGATAGCGTCCTCTACGCTCCTGACAAAGCTCCATTATAGAGCCAATATATTCGCTTGTAACCATAATCTCCGCTGATACGATAGGCTCCTCCATATGCTCAATAAGGGAAGGGTCCGGAAGATTTGATGGATTTGTAAGCTCTATAACTTCACCATCTGTCTTGTACACCTTGTAGATAACACTCGGTGCCGTCGTAACTAAATCAAGATTGTATTCTCTCTCTAGTCTTTCCTGTATAATCTCCAAGTGGAGAAGTCCAAGGAAACCACATCTAAATCCAAAACCTAACGCCAATGAAGTTTCTGGCTCATAGAAAAGAGCTGCATCATTTAACTGCAGTTTCTCTAAGGCATCTCTAAGGTCTGGATATTTTGCTGTATTTGCAGGATAAACTCCACAGTAAACCATAGGATTTACCTTCTTATAGCCTGGTAATGGTTCATCACAAGGACGATTATTATCAGTAATAGTATCACCTACAGATGTATCCTTAAGGTTCTTGATACTTGCTGTAATATATCCAACCATACCTGCACTAAGTTCATCGCAAGGGATAAACTGACCTGCACCAAAATAACCAACTTCTACTACATTGGCAACGGCACCTGTGGCACACATACGAATCTGAGTACCAACCTTCACTGTACCATTCTTCACACGACAAAATACAATAACACCCTTGTATGGGTCATATAAGCTATCAAATATAAGCGCCTGAAGCGGAGCCGAACTGTCTCCTGTAGGTGCCGGAATCTTTTCTACTATAGCCTCTAAAACATCTTCGACATTTAATCCTGTCTTTGCTGAAATACGTGGAGCATCATGAGCCTCAATGCCGATGACATCCTCAATCTCATCTCTCACTCTATCCGGGTCTGCACTTGGGAGGTCCACCTTATTTATAACAGGTACTACATCCAAATCGTGGTCCAAAGCCAAAAAAACATTGGCAAGTGTCTGTGCCTCCACACCTTGGGCAGCATCCACTACAAGAATCGCTCCGTCACAGGCAGCAAGACTTCTTGAAACCTCATAATTAAAGTCTACGTGACCCGGAGTATCGATAAGGTTAAAGATATATTCCTCACCATTCTTTGCCTTGTACACTGTACGAACTGCCTGGGATTTAATCGTTATACCACGCTCACGCTCCAGATCCATATTGTCAAGAACCTGCGTCTGCATCTCTCTGCTTGTAAGCAGGCCTGTCATCTCAATAATTCTGTCAGCCAACGTTGACTTACCGTGATCAATATGGGCAACTATACAAAAATTTCTTATATTTTTTTGATTCATTTCTGACATAGTCTAATCCTTCCATCTTATCTTAAGTTACTTTTAACCGGCTCACTTGTAAGGTCAACCTTAAGCTTCTTAAATGTTTTTATATCTACCTCTGAAAGCATATCTGATGTATGAACCTGACATCCTTCCAGCTTCGGAAGCTGTTCCATAGCTTTTCTAGCATTTTCATCATCGAGTGCTGACAATGCCAATGCAATAAGCACCTCATCTGAATGAAGTCTAGGATTCTTACTTCCAAGATAGTCTGTCTTTAAGCTTTGAATTGGCTCAAATGCCTTTGGAGATATGAGATGTACATCATGCTCTATGCCACCAAGATGCTTGAGGGCATTCAATATAAGCGCTGCTGAAGCACCAAGCAAATCTGTAGTTTTCGATGTAATAATCTCTCCATTTGATAGCTCTATAGCCGCAGTAGGCACACCGATTTTCTCTGCTCTCTCCTTAGCTGCTACTGTAACCCTTCTATCATCTGTAGTTATCTTTGCCTGCTTCATTATAAGCTCAATCTTGTAGACCTCATTTTCTACATTATCACCCTGTGCCATCTGTACAAGAGATTTGTAGTATCTTCTGATTATCTCCATTTTTGATGCTTCACTTACAGCTTCATCATCAAAGATACAGTTGCCAACCATATTTACACCCATATCTGTTGGTGACTTGTATATATTCTCACCATATATCTGATCAAATACAGCATTTAAAACAGGGAATATCTCTATATCTCTATTATAATTTACTGTAGTCTCACCATATGCCTCCAGATGGAATGGGTCAATCATATTTACATCATTAAGGTCAGCTGTAGCCGCCTCGTATGCAAGGTTTACAGGATGCTTAAGCGGAAGATTCCAAATAGGGAATGTCTCGAACTTAGCGTAGCCTGCTTTCACACCTCTCTTATGGTCGTGGTATAACTGTGAAAGGCATGTTGCCATCTTTCCACTACCCGGACCAGGTGCCGTAACCACAACAAGTGGTCTTGAAGTATCAATATACTCATTTTTTCCGAATCCCTCATCACTGATAATATGAGCTACATTAGTCGGATATCCTTGTATAACATTGTGCTTGTACACTTTTATATTCTTTTTTTCCAGCTTCTCTTTAAAAGCATCTGCTGACGACTGTCCTGCATATTTTGTAACTACAACACTTCCAACGTAAAGGCCAACACTTCTATATTCCTCAATGAGACGAAGAACATCTTTATCATATGTTATACCCAAATCATCACGCTTTTTATTTTTATCAATAGCATCTGCTCCTATTACTATTATTACTTCAGCCTGATCTGCCAACTGAAGAAGCATCTTAAGCTTACTGTCCGGCTGAAAACCCGGCAATACTCTGGACGCATGAAAATCGTCAAAAAGCTTGCCTCCAAATTCCAAATATAATTTATCTCCAAACTTTCCAATTCTTTCCCTTATGTATTCTGATTGCATCTTTAAGTATTTGTCGTTATCAAAACCTATCTTCATATCACTTACCATCCCTAAGCTTTATGCTTTCCTTTCTATGCTTCTTTATAAATACTTTAAACTATTACATCATTCTCTGTCTCACAATTTCATAGGCGAGAACACCTGCCGCCACAGATGCATTAAGGGAATCAATATCTCCCTTCATAGGTATAGATGCTACAAAATCGCACTTTTCCTTTACAAGGCGACTTACACCATCACCCTCATTTCCTATAACTAATCCTATTGGCCCCTTTAAATCAAGGTTATACATTGTCTCTCCGCCCATATCTGCGCAGACAAACCATAAGCCTTCCTTCTTCAATTCTTCAATAGCCGCTGAAATATTAGTTACCTTTGCCACCGGAGTGTAGTTAAGAGCACCTGCTGATGTTCTGGCAACTGTGGCTGTCAGCCCCACTGCGTGTCTCTTTGGTATTATAACCCCATGAGCTCCTGCAAGATTTGCAGTTCTAATAATAGCTCCAAGATTATGCGGGTCTTCGATATTGTCCAAAATAAATATAAATGGTGGCTCGTCCTTTGCCTTAGCTGCATCTAATATATCACTTACCTCAGCATAAGAGTAAGCTGCAGCATATGCTATAACGCCTTGATGCTTGCCTGTTTTTGACATAGAATCAAGTCGCTCCTTTGATACATAATTAATGATTGTATCACCTTTTCTTGCTTCTCTTGTAATGGTATTTACCGGACCATCATGACATCCGTCAAGAACAAACAGCTTGTCTATTGTTTTACCTGAACGAAATGCCTCTAACACTGCATTTCTACCTTCAATTGTAAATTCTTCGTATCTCATGTTCTCTCCTTACATCTACTCAAACTAATCTAAGTCAATAGCCTTTAATCCCATACATATAAGCTCCATCATTCTCCTGCTTTCACCGGATAAGTACAAATATCCCATAAGTGCTTCAAAGCCTGTAGCCCATCTGTAATCAGTAACCGATGCATTCTTAGCCTTTGTGTATGACTGAGCATTTCTACCTCTCTTTAGTATCCTTGTTTCTTCCTCAGACAAAATTCCTGCATCCATAAGATACATTACCATCTTAGACTGTGTTTCTGCCTTTACAAGGGTACTACTCTTTTTGTGAAGCTTATTCACCGGTGCATTTCCCTCTGTTACAATCATAGAGCGAATCACCAGTTCATATACACCATCACCAATATATGCCAAGGTAAGCGGAGAGTATGAGCAAATATCCTGCTTTTCACACTCTCTTCCACCTGCTGACAATTCTTTTAATATAAAATTGTATAATTCTATACTATTTTCCATTTTACACCCTCACGTGTATCTTCAAGGGCAACACCCTTCTCTAAAAGCTCGTTTCTGATTTCATCAGCTCTAGCAAAATTTTTCTCCTTTTTAGCAGCCTTTCTCTCTTCTATCATCGAAAGAATATACTGCTCAAACTCTTTGTCAACTCCGCTATTCTCATTACTCTCTGCACCATCTGTACACTGCGCTGCTGCCTTAAGCAAATCAAGAGAAAGTACATAATCATAGCTCTCGACAAGAGCACGCTTTGTCTTATCATTCAAATCTGACTTAAGCATGTCATAAACAATTGTGATACCCATAGACGTATTCATATCATTTATAACTGCATCCTCAAATTTATCTCTCCATACCTTAAATGCTGCCTCATCCACCTGTCCATCATCCTTAAGTGATGAAATTCTCTTAACAAGCTTTCCATATGCAGCCGCAACATTATCCATAACATCATAAGAGAATTCCAATGGCTTACGATAATGTGACTGGAGACAGAACATTCTGTATACAAGAGGGTTGTAACCTTTTTCCTCAAGTAGTGATACTGTCAAAAACTCACCCTTTGACTTACTCATCTTTCCAGACTTATCATTTAAATGATGTACATGGAACCAATAATTACACCACTTATGTCCAAGATACGCCTCACTCTGAGCAATCTCATTTGTATGGTGAGGGAAGATATTATCAACACCACCACAGTGAATGTCCATATATTCACCAAGGTGCTTAATAGATATACCTGAGCACTCTATATGCCAGCCCGGGTAACCAACACCCCATGGACTATCCCACTTAAGCTCCTGATTGTCAAATTTAGATTTAGTAAACCATAGAACGAAATCGCTCTTATTCTTCTTATTTTCATCTTCCTCAACGTCATCACGAACGCCTACCATAAGCTCCTTCTCGCTCTGAGATGAGAATACATAGTAGTCCTTAAGCTTAGATGTATCAAAATATACATTTTCGCCTGCTATATAAGCATAGCCCTTCTCAAGTAATGTCTCTACCATATGGATGAACTCACCAATACAATTTGTAGCCGGCTCAACCACATCCGGAGTCTTAATATTTAGCTTAGAACAATCACTAAAGAATGCATCTGTATAGAACTTAGCTATCTCCATAACCGTTTTGTTCTCACGCTTTGCACCCTTAAGCATTTTGTCTTCGCCTGTATCTGCATCACTTGAAAGATGACCAACATCTGTAATATTCATAACACGCTTAACATCATATCCTGCGTATCTTAAAGTTTTCTCAAGAACGTCCTCCATAATGTAACTTCTAAGGTTACCAATATGTGCAAAATGGTAAACTGTAGGACCACATGTGTACATAGCAATCTTGCCATCTTCATTAGGAATTACAGTTTCCACCTTTCTTGTTAATGTATTAAATATCTTTACTCTATTCTCCATTACGTTACTCCTTACAGCTTATTTTTAAGCTCTTCAATTTCTCTCCTGATATCTTCAAATTCATTCTTTACAGGGTCTGGAAGATGTACCTGATCCAAATCATTTCTTGGAATCTTAACATTATCCTGCTTAACAACTCTTCCGGGAACACCTACTACTGTCGAGTTAGGTGGTACCTCATTTAAAACAACACTTCCGGCACCTATTTTACTATTCTCTCCAATGGTAAACGAACCAAGAATCTTTGCACCTGCTGATATCATAACATTGTCCTCAATGGTAGGATGTCTCTTTCCGCTTTCTTTTCCTGTTCCGCCAAGAGTTACTCCCTGATACAAGGTTACATTATCACCAATAATAGTGGTCTCTCCAATTATTACTCCATGTCCATGGTCAATGAAAAAACCTTTTCCAATCTGCGCACCTGGGTGAATCTCTATACCTGTTTTTCTTGCTGCCTTCTGAGAAATGTATCTGGCTCTAAAATAATGTCCTTTTAAATAGTGTTTGTGAGCCTTTCTATACTTCCATACAGCCCAAAAGCTAGGATACAATAAAACTTCCCATTTACTCTTTATAGCCGGGTCTCTCTCTTTTATAATAGCTGCTTCTTCCTTAAAATATTTAATAAAGCCCATATTACCTCCAAATGATTTACAATCTAAATTAGCTACTGTTGCTTCTGACAGCCGCTACATCCGCCGCATTTTGTGGCATCTGCCATCATCATTGGATCATATACATGGTTTTCTACTGTCTCAAGCAGTGCAATTGCCTGTGATGATATGCCTTCACCTGAACCAGTAAATCCAAGACCTTCCTCTGTTGTAGCTTTCACACCAATTTGATTTATGGAAATTCCAAGAGCCTTTGCAATATTCTCTCTCATCTGTTCTCTATATGGTGCCATCTTTGGTCTTTGAGCTATTATTGTCGAATCAATATTTCCTATAATAAAGCCTTCTTTTGTAAGAAGCTCTCCCACATGTTCTAAAAGCTTTATACTTGAAATTCCTTTATATTTTTCATCTGTATCCGGAAAATGCTTTCCTATATCACCTAATGCCGCTGCTCCTAAGAGAGCATCCATTATAGCATGAAGGAGCACATCTGCATCAGAATGACCGAGCAGGCCCTTCTCATATGGAATTTCAACACCGCCAATAATAAGCTTTCTATCTTCTACCAGTCTGTGGACATCATAACCCATTCCTATTCTCATAGCTCTCTCCTTTATATTATTCTAGTTTTTATTATCAGTTACTAAAACCTTTGCGCGTCTTTTTTCTCTAACCCTTGCTGCCACCCTTGGCCAATTCACAGCATAAACCGGTATATACATAAGGGTTGCCAATGCAAGTCCTCCCAGCACATCTATAACTGAATGCTGTTTTAAGAACATAGTGGATAATATAATAAGTATACTTAATATTGTGGCTGATATCTTTAGCCAATTGTATTTTCTCAAAATATAATTCTTGCTTATAAGAATAACTGCTCCTACTGAATTATATACATGAATGCTTGGAAATACATTTGTATTTGTATCTGCACTATATATAAAGCCCATAAGAGATGTGAGAATATTGTCCTTTGCAAACTCATCAACTCTCAAATCCTGTCCATTTGGCCATAAAGTACAAATAAGAAGGCACATAGACATACCTGCAAACATATAAATACTTGCCTTATAAAATTCCTTTCTGGAAGTAAATAAAACAAATGCCATAACCACTACAATATAAACAAACCACAAAACATATGGTATAACAAACCATTCACAAAACGGAATCAAATCATCAAAATAAACATGTATATTTGTATAAGATGTATCTGTTGTAACAGTTCTCTCAAGCCATGTAAACCACATCATATACACAGGAAAATACAATAAGGTCCAAGCGTGATGATATTTAATAAAAAAAGCTTTAATCTTTCCTAACATACTTACTCCTTCAATTTAACAGTGGATGCACAAGTCAATAAACATCCAAACTACAGAATAGCACAAAAGCCTGCCACTTTCAAGATGATTATAACGAAAAAAACTCTGGTAAAAACCAGAGTTTTTATATGGCTAAGAAGGGATTCGAACCCCTGACACCACGGGTATGAACCGTGTGCTCTAGCCAACTGAGCTACTTAGCCGTCCATATAAACAGTTTTAAAAATGAGTGGGACCTACAGGGCTCGAACCTGTGACCCTCTGCTTGTAAGGCAGATGCTCTCCCAGCTGAGCTAAGATCCCATCGCTTTTCAAACCTGCCTTGCTATTATATTATGTGACCCTTTTTCTGTCAAGCAAATTTTTTAAATTTTCTAATTAAATCCGAAAACTTTCTGAGCCACCTTATAGCCAAATACATATATACCTCTTCCAACCTTGCCTGGGAGGCTGTTCCAAATACAGAGAGGTGATCTTCTAATCTTCTTATAGAGAGTCGCATCCTGATCCTTTAACCACTGCCAAAGCTCGTCTTTCACCTTGAGTTTTTCAGGATCCTTTGCACGAATGAGCATAATAGATGCTATACAGTACATCATACTTAAATATTGAAGCATATACTTATAAAGTCTCTTGCTTTCTATATTTGTCTTTAAGAATTCCTCTGTCATAATCTTTGCAACTCTAATATGCTGGTCAATACGTCCAATCATAACCTTTTCGTTAACTGACTGATCCTCACGACCGATAAAGTAACGATAGAAATCCACGTCAATATAGCAAATCTTCTTTACATATGGAAGTGGCTGGAATACAAACAAATTATCTACATAAAATGTGTGCTTTGGAAGTTCAAGACCACAATCCTTTAAAAGCTGTGTGCGATATATTACAGAATGCATAAGGATATACTGTGTAATACCAATCTTAATATTCCCATCCCATGATGTAATATGCTTTGGCTTAATGGCATTTCTATACTGCATAACAGCCTTCTTCTTAACGCCCTGCTTTTCATATACAAAGTTTGATAAAAGCATATCAAGCTCTTTATTATTATCAACCATATACTTAAGTGTCTTTAATACAGCCTCTAAAGCCTTTTCATCAACCCAGTCATCACTGTCTACAACCTTATAATACAAGCCTGTAGCATTCTTAAGTCCTGTGTTTACAGCCTCTCCATGTCCGCCATTCTCCTGATGTACAGCCTTAACAATAGTTGGATTCTCTGCTGCTAATCTATCTGCAATTTCAGCTGTATTATCTTTTGTAGAACCATCATTTACAATGATAATTTCTATATCTTCGCCACCCTTAAGCAGGCTGTTTACACAATTTTCCATATACGCTGCCGAATTGTAGCATGGTATCGCAACACTAAGTAATTTCATTATCATATCTCCTTATTTTTATAATTATGTTTAATATAACACGAATACTTTCATAATGAAAGATATTTATTTTTATTCATAAGCTTTTTTTGTTTTGTATATCTTAATAAGAATAATAGCAAATAGTACAGAAAAACCAATACCTACAGGTATTCTCAAATACCATCTTTCATCTATTATCTGTGATATAGGGTTTACAATTGATAAAACCACAACAATATTAGCTGCCATATGCATTATAATAGGTGCAACAATATTTTTATATTTTTCATAAATAAATGAAAAAACGATTCCCATAATAAATCCATAAATACCCTGAACCAGATTTAAATGGGCAACACCAAATATTATACCACTAATGTAAGCAGCAGTTATCCAATCGTAATACGTTTTCAATCTTTTGTATACGAGCCCTCTAAATAACAATTCTTCTGTGACAGGTGCCAATATTCCCAATGTTAAAAATTGCATCCATATAGACCCTACCTGGTATCCCTCTTTTATCTGACTATAGCTACCTATAATATTATCAAACGGCAACATAAGTATTATTCTAGACACGCCAACCGTGGCCACTATACCGAGAGCCAGCGGCAATATAAGCTCCTTATAGTTTATTGACTTAAAGTATTTATCCAACATAAAAACATGTTCTCTTTTCCTCAAAGTCACAGGATAATCATAATCCTTTTTCATAAGCTTATAAAAAACAGGAATAGATATAACCATTGTAACTAAAGACATTAATGTCGTATACTCCATCACAAGATGGGCGTATCTGTCGATGAAATCAAGTCCACTAAAAGCCGCTGAAACATCTAAATTTTTCACCTGTGTGAACATAATCACTACATAGAATAATGTTTCCACCAATATTCTTATGCCAAAATATGCAAAGAGAGGACCTCCCACTCTCCAGATTTTATTTTCCATTGCGTAGTTCATAGGTCCTCCTTTTTTAATATTTTTATTATATTTCAGTAAAATAATTACTATTTAAGCTCTGCATTCTTAAATGTAGCATGATTTATGAGAATCATACCAATTATCCATACTGCTCCAACTGCAAAGAACTTAACTATCTCAAGATTATTCAAGTCTTCACCTATAAGCATTATCTGACCGAATGGTGTTAACTCAATAATAAATTTACATGTTTTAAATGCCATAGCTAAAGCCTGTAAAATTGATGTTCCAATAAGCATAAATGGTAAGCACACACCAATACTTGAGCCTGTCGACTTAAGAAGGAAGCATATAAGCATATAAAGTGCTATCATAGAAAATGACATAAACACACACATTACCGTCTTAAGTACAAGATTTCCAATAATATCGCCAGTCACCTCCGGACCAAATCCGAAAATGGCCGTAATTCCGCCAGCCATACATAACATGTACAATGCAAATAATATGAGAAATGCAACTATAGATGACAAAAATCTGCTGACAACAATCTGCATTCTGCTATAACCTGCCGACAACTGCATCTGTAAAGTTCTCGCAGAGAAATCACTTCCAATTAAAATAGCCATAAGTATTGTTATCAAAAGAATTGTGTCTGAGTTATCTTGAAGCAGCGCAATATAAATATCGTGTCCTGTGATTTTAAAAGTCAATGCAACAAGTTCATTACCCATACTATCAATAAATGCATAAGATGCCACTGAAATAAGACTTAACACTACTACGATTATGAGCATAATCCTCATAGCTGTAGACTTATACAACTTCTTCATTTCAATCTTAAAAAGCTTGCCCATTGTTTGCACCTCCTACCAATTTAACAAAGTAGTTTTCGAGACTTTCTGCCTGAACTGAGAAATGAGTAAGTAAAATCTTTTCGTTCAAACATGCCTGAGCTATAGCTCTTACATTGTTATTATCATTATTTCTAAATCTGATAAAACCGTTTCCACCATTTTCAATTTCAGTTATTCCCATTCTATTAAGAAGAGATAACGCTGCCGGCATATCCTCCGGCTGCATAATTATGTAATTAGAACATTTGCTGTCTAATTCCTCAAGGGTCATCTTTTCAACAATTTGACCCTGATTTATAATTATATAATCAGATGCTAACTGATAAAGCTCTGATAAAATATGACTTGATATAAGTATTGTAAGATTTCTTTCTCTATTAAGCTTTAACAAAAGCTCTCTCACTTCCACAATACCCATTGGATCAAGACCATTGATAGGCTCATCCAAAACAAGAATTTCAGGATTGTTTACAAGAGCCATCGCTATACCAAGTCTCTGTCTCATACCTAATGAAAAATTCTTTACAGGTCGCTTACCTACACCCGCCAAGCCTACTAATGTTAATAATTCTTCTGCCAATCCATCATTCTTGATACCATAAAGCATCTTTTGAATCTCAATATTATCATAGGCACTCATCTTAGTGTAAAGAGAAGGATTTTCAACTATAAGTCCCATTCTCTTTCTACCATCTGATAATCCTTTTACAGTAGAATCACCAAAGATTGAAATCTCGCCTGCATTTGGTCTTGCATATCCTGCAAGCATACGAATAATTGTCGTCTTTCCAGCACCATTTTGACCTATGAATCCATAGATTTTTCCTCTTTCTAACTGGAAGGACGCATTGTTAACAACAAGATTGTTGCCATACTTTTTGTATAATCCTCTTACCTCGAGAACTATTTCATTGTTTTTTAAACCGTCCATTTTTCCCTTTCCTCACTACTATTTACTAGTGATTTTACCTATATTCTTAATCAGAACAGATATTGTTCCATCCTGGTTAGTAATAAATTCAATACTATCTGTACTGTTATATTGCTCCATAGGAATCTTTATCTCAATACCTGTATCTGTCATAAGCTGCTGTTTGCCAAACTTTCTTGTAGTCGCCTCATTTACAGGCTTAATTGGCTCATCTTCTTTTATGTTATACTTCTCAATCTTTTCCTTGAATTTCTCTTTTAAGTCCACCTTGTTTTCAAAGACCTTTGAGGCAACCTCGGTAATATTTATTTCACCCTGCTCCTCCATTTCCTTATGGATGATGCTTTTTGCCTTCATCTTCTCCTCAAACTGCTCCGACTCATTAAAGAACTCCTTCTGAACTGATTCTACCGCTTTTTCCACTATGGCAAGCTTAGCCTTCTGAGAAAGCTTTGTAGAACAGTTTAAAAACATCTGTGAAAAGTAATTTTCTTTTTTACCATTAATATCATATTTCTTTTCAATAAGCTTGATTGAATAATCATCTAATCTTATTAATGCCGCCTCTGATAACTTTTGTGTTTCACTTGGCAGTATTGAACGATACTTTATAATGCTATTTACATTGCCACCATCATCGGGCATTGTCTGATGCATATATGATTCCTTATAGTTCATCTTTAGAAGTGCCATATGTGGAATCTGATTTATCTCAAAACATGCCATAACTAAATCTGCTGCCGGTATATCTATATTTGAATTTAAAATACCATAGAGCTTTTCCGCAACTAATCTGCTAAATGTAAGAAAATCCATTTCACCAGAAAGGGCCTTTGTAAGCTGTTCATAAACCTCAGATTCTTCCTTTACAAACTGACATTTCTTTATATCATCGCTTGTCATTACTCTATAAATATGCTCCTTTAAGAAATCAGCAAAATCTGAACCATACTGAAGAAGTGAATCTGAAAGCACTGGCATCCCTACTGATGAATCCAATATATGTACTACTGTATCTTTTAAATAAATATCACCTTTTGTCATTTTTTCTCCACCATAAAAGTAATATGAGGCTGTACAAACAGCCTCTCATCACTAACTCTTATCTTATGCGTCAAATGTTTTATTTTGTCGCTGCTGAAGTTGTCTCTTCCTCGCTTGAAGATGGCTTATCACTAGCTGATGTTGTCTCATCTCCGCCTGCTGTTGTTGTCTCGCCGCCTGCTGTTGTTGTCTCGCCGCCTGCTGTTGTTGTCTCGCCATCGCCTGCTGTTGTTGTCTCGCCATCGCCTGCTGTTGTTGTCTCGCCACTACCTGTTGTAGCTGTTGCTCTCTCCTCAAGCATCTGCTGAAGTATAGACTCATACTCAGACTGCTGTCTGCTTTCATCCTCAGCCTGCTGTATCTCTGCAAATACAGAATACACAAGCCAGCCTACAAATAAAAGAACTACTACTACGCCTGAAATAACGTATAACTTCTTCTTTGCCTTTGCCTTTGCAATCTCTTTTTTACGATTTGCCTTTTCCTGCTTATATTTATCAACTTTTTCCTGACTCATTTTATAATACCTCTCTTTTTATCTTCGTGTATAAGCTTTTAGCTACACAAACACGATTATACTACATTCTGTCTGGAGCTGTAAAGCCTAATATATCTATTGATTTCTCAAGGGCTGTCTTTGTAACCATAAGAAGCTTAATAAAGCCCTTCTGCTTATCCTTATCCTCTTCAGCCATAATTTTATTATCATGGTAGAAGCTGTTAAATGCATTTGACAAATCATAAATATAACCACAAATTTTATATGGAGCAAGCTCCTCATATGCACTGTCAATAACAGCATTAAACTTTGAAAGTTCCATCATCAGATTCTTTTCTGATGGTGTCATTTTCTTATTTACACCTGTAGTAATCTGATTATAGTCTCCAAATGCCTCTGCATATTTCTCTAAAATAGACTTGATACGCACAATTGTGTAAAGAATATACGGACCTGTATTTCCCTCAAAAGAAGCAAAGCGCTCTGTATCAAAAATATAATCCTTTGATGTCTGATTTGATAAATCGCCATACTTTACTGCAGCAAGTCCTACAATTTTAGCTGTAGCTCTTGCATTTTCTTCTGATTCTTCTCTGTTTTCCATTATCTTATCGTAAACAGCATTATTTACATCATTAAGTAATGTCTCAAGTCTCATAACACCGCCATCTCGTGTCTTAAATGGCTTGTTATCCTTTCCATTCATTGTACCAAAGCCCTGATATATAAGCTTTATACTGTCATCTACGATTCCAGCCTTTTTAGCAGTTCTAAATACCTGTGTAAAATGCATCTCCTGACGCTTATCAGCCAGATAAATTATTTCATCAGGCATAAAATCCTGTACACGCTGAATAATTGTTGCCAAATCAGATGTGGCATATAATGCTGCTCCATCTGACTTACGGATGATACATGGTGGTATCTCCTTTGAGTCTGTTTCCTCTGCAACATCTACAACCATAGCGCCCTGACTTTCATGTGCAAGGCCTCTGTCTATCATATCATCAACCATTGCATCAATATATGGCTTTGCATCACTTTCACCCTTCCAAAGGTCGAAATCCACGTTAAGATTTTTATAATTATTCTTTAAATCAGCAACAGACACTGTCATAATGTGCTTCCATAAAGCTGTATATGCAGGCTTACCCTTTTGTAATTCAAGTGTAGCAGTCTGCGCCTTATCCTTAAACTCTTCATCAACCTTAGAGCGTGCACTAGCTGCAGGGTAAATCTTCTCAAGTTCAGCCAATGTAAATGGTGGCTCAGCTGGATATTCACCAGTATATGTATCATCAAAATATACAAGCTCTGGCTGCTCTATCTTAAGCTGCTCAATTATGAGACCCATCTGAAGTCCCCAGTCACCTAAATGTACATCACCGATAACATTATCACCCTTAAAACGATAGAGTCTTTTTAGTGTTTCTCCAATGATAGCTGAACGTAAATGTCCAACATGAAGTGGCTTAGCCAC
Source organism: Lachnospiraceae bacterium (assembly GCA_017440045.1). Lineage (GTDB taxonomy): Bacteria > Bacillota > Clostridia > Lachnospirales > Lachnospiraceae > SVEL01. Next base: position 10,297 of record JAFSIA010000024.1, on the reverse strand, counting down.
ATTAGGTCCACCGTAATCAATAACTACTGTCTTTGGCTTTACATTCTTCTCACAACCTGTATTATCATCAGATGCCATCTCATCAATGTATGAAGCCAAAAAGCTATCACTTATCTTCATATTAATAAAACCAGGATTTACTGCAACTATCTCTGAAAAAATCTCATTCCCAGAAAGCTTTTCTACAAGCTCATTGGCAATCATAATTGGTGCCTTCTTATGTGCCTTTGCAAGGGCCATTGCACCATTACACTGATACTCACATAAATCTGGACGATTTGAGACTGTTACCTTTGCAAACTTTGTATCATAGCCACATTCTGCCATAACCTTCTCAAACTGTTCTGTCAATTTATCTAATAACTTAATCATAATTCTACTCCATTTTCCTTAAGCAATTCCCTTGCTGTTTCAACTGAATCTACGCCTGTTTTATTTTTAATAGGTGCAAATTCTCTGTTTCTTACAACCTCAAATGGGAGACAGCTGTCAAGAAGATGAATCATATCTAAAACTAATGTTTCAAATTTGTATCCGTTTGGCGACTCTGGCTTAACAAGATTTGCATTCTCGTCAATATATGGAATCTTCTTTTCCACAATATGAAGAGGCATATTCTTGTTCATAATCTCCTCAAGGTCTGCCACTCTGAAAAGATAATTTAAAATTACACCAAAGTTATATGCAGGATCGCCATTGGCATCCTTTGCATCCATCAACTCATCTGTTAATTCGTAGTATTCAACGATAGATGGTCTTCCATCCTCAAGACACATTACTCCAACCTTCTCGTCTCTTGCTGCTTTTCTGACAACCTTCGAACCTACAGCTGCGTTATTTATAATAGTTGCTCCTACAAACACTGGGTCTGCTATTCTCTGAAGCACATTATCAACAGCAAAAATATTTAACCACTCAATGCCTGCCTTCTTTATTATATCTAATACGCCCCACTTGGCCATAGATATAAACCATCCGCCATTTCCATTTGGAGATGTGGCAATCTTTCCCTTCTCCTCCATGTATACCTTACCATTATAATCAGTAGCCGGAGCCATCTCCTGCATAAAGAAAGTAATGTATTCCTTGTTATAGCCAAAATAATTCTTCTCATCAAAGAATTTTGTTGTAGCCTCGTGATTCTTATCACTTGTCATAATAAAAAGATGAATCCATGTAGAAGTCTCTCTTACGACATCTAAAAGATTACTTATAATTCTCTCAAATATATATACATCCTTTGTGATTCCGATATTATACATACCCTTTGGATTATCTGAACCAAGTCTTGTACCCATACCTCCGGCAAGAAGAACTGCTCCCACCTTACCTGCTTTAATAGCTTCAACACCTGCTGTCTTAAACTCATCGCGTCTTGACTCTATCTCATCAAGCTGCATAGCTGCAAGAGGGCTTATCTCTCCCTTCTTTGACTCTTCCTTACCATTCTGACATGTGAGAGTCACGCTAAAGTCTGTGGCTTCTATCTGTGCTAACAGCTCAAGCTTCTCACTATCACTGAGCTCATCATAATATTTAAGGGCATGTTCCTGTCCACACTTTGATAACTTTTCTAAAGCTTCATTGTAATTCATATCATTTCTCCTATCTGTCATTTCTATAGCTACATTTCAGATATTTAAGCATTCTTTAAAAATGCTGCATATCCATTCTTTGTTTCATAGATATCTGCTTTGCTTGTAATCTCCCATGGAGCGTGCATATTTAGAACTGCAACTCCACAATCAATAACCTCCATACCATAAAGTGAAAGGATATAGGCAATAGTACCGCCTCCACCTACATCAACCTTTCCAAGCTCTGCTGTCTGATATGTTATTTTCTCGTCATCCATAATCTTTCTAATGGCAGCCATATATTCAGCATTGGCATCATTAGAGCCTGATTTACCACCACGGCCTGTAAATTTGTTAAATACCATTCCCTTGCCAAAAAATGCCGCATTCTTTTTCTCGAAAGCTGATGCGAACGCCGGGTCAAATGCTGCGCTGACATCTGATGATAACATTCTTGAATTAGCAAGACATCTTCTAAGGGACAACTCTGTAAACTTGCCCATTCTGTCAAGAAGCTCTGCAACTGTATTTTCAAAGAACTTCGACTGCATTCCAGTAGCACCGACGCTACCAATCTCCTCTTTATCAACAAGTAGGCAGCATGATGTCTTCTCTGGCTCCTCCACCTCAAGCATTGCCACAAGAGATGTATATGCACATACTCTATCATCCTGTCCATATGCCATAATCATACTAGAATCAAGACCTGTATCTCTCGCAGGACCTGCAGGTACCACCTCAAGCTCTGCTGAGAGGAAATCCTCTTCTTCCATGCCGTACTTATCTTTTATAAGCCTAAGAATCTGCTTTTTCACAGCATCCTTCTCTTCCCCGGCAAGTGGCTTACTTCCAATTAATATATCAAGCTGCTCGCCCTCTATAACCTTAGATGCAGTCTTTGACATCTGGTCTCCTGCCAAATGAATAAGAAGGTCTGTAACACTTACAACCGGGTCATCTTTATCTTCGCCAATAACAACATTGATAACCGTACCATCCTTTTTAGCCACAACACCATGAATAGCTAATGGAAGTGCAACCCACTGATACTTCTTAATACCTCCATAATAGTGAGTATCAAGATAAGCAAAGTTTGCATCTTCATACAACGGATTCTGCTTAACATCTATTCTAGGTGAATCCACATGAGCACCTAAGATGTTCATACCTTCCTCCATAGATTTCCTTCCAATGTTAAACATTGCGATTGATTTACCCATGCATACTGCATAAACCTTATCGCCTGGCTTTATTTTCTTATTTTTTGCAATAATATCCTTAATATCCTTGTAGCCTGCCTCTTTAATCATTTTGACAGTTTCTACAATACATTCTCTCTCTGTCTTTCCGTTATCAAGATACTCCTTGTATCCTTTACATAAGCTCTCCATTTCTTTTAAGTGCTTATTTTTGTATTTTTTCCAAGCTAATTCTCGTTCCATGTAGTCTCCTTTTAAGCTCAAACTAATCAATTAACTTATTTTACTGTGTAAATAACGGTTGCTTCAGCTTTTCTACCAAGCAAGTCTGTAACTGAATACTTTACAACATAATCTCCCGGAACAGTTATATCTATATAACCCTCTACTACAACATCCTCTGTAATATCATTTCCACATGTATCATATGCCTTAACACCTGCAAAATAATCTACAGTATCACTTTCATAGAGAACCTTATAGCTCTCTGTCTCTATACTTGGCTGTTTCTCATGCCATGGATTTGCAGGATCAGGGTCTGTAGGATCCCAGTTCGTTCCTGCTGGAACCTTTATGCTTTCCGGCTTTCCAAGTGGTCCCGGATTTTCACTGTCATAAACTACAACCTCTGTTCCCGAAGGACAATTGTCATATATCCATTTTGCATCAGCAACTGTAAGTCTAATACAACCGTGAGATACACTAAGTCCAAGATTGTTAAAATCTGTAGCATTTAAATCATTCTTGTTTAAACTATTATTACCCGATGAGTGTAAAAGTATTGATCCATATATTCTTGAACAATACTGTCCGTATGATTTATAGAACAATGTCTTGAAATCATATTTTGTACCAATCTTAAATGTTCCAAGCGGAGTATTATCTCCTCCTGTTGAACAAATCATAGCTTTAAATGGCACCGTATACTGTCCATTCTCATCAAGAGTGTAGATAGTTACACAGTTTGCAAGTCTGTTTATCATAACCTTATATGGATATGGATTATTCTTGTTGACTGCATCTGTTCCCTGTGTCTCACTTTGTGTATTATCTTCCACATCTCCGTTAATAACACTGCCTGTCGCCATCTCGTTAACAGGTGCATCAATAAGCTCATCCTTATTGCTATCTGCACCCATAAACTCGCCATCAACATATGTTTCACCTGCAAGTGCTCCTGATGGCTCCTGTTCTACCGGCAAGCTTCCATACTGACCAACAATAAGCACACATATTCCTATTGTTGCAACAAGACACTGAAGCTGTAATATATCTCTAATATTCTGTTTAATATAATTTCTCATCTTAACGAACGGATAACATATAGCATTTTTAACCGCTCTTATACCTTTAACTATTGCATAATGTATAAAACACACTACTAAAATAACGTACAACTGGGCTTTTATAAGCACATTTGGCACCTTATGTCTCTTGTTAAAGGCGACGAATTTCTTAAGAAACTCTACTCTATTCATATGACCTCCATGCAATAAATAGACATATTCGAATGTATAATATCACACAAAGCCCCATATTTCAAGCATTTACACTATTTTTCGACAATATTTTTACAGTTTTTTATTATAATTCCCCCCATTATTTACTTAAATCGTTAAAATTATAAATCAATCAATATATGCCTTCAAGAAAATCTGTCATACAAATCTCGACAACCTGGCATATAAGCAAAAAGGACCTACCTTTATGGTAAGTCCCTCTGCTTTACGAGATACATTTCATATCCATCTTTATAAATACATATCTAAATCATCATCATCATATGAATCGTTCTCATACTCTCTAGTCCAGTCAATATTTCCACTTCTCTTTGGTCTAGCTGTATGTTTAGCAGGTCTTGAGTCACCTCTTGACTCTGTATGCTTTTTCTTCATCGCCTTTTTTTCTTTTTCGATTCTATTGATAATCTGTGTCTTATCTGACTGTTGCTCCTTAGGCTTATTATCAACCTTAGGTTTTGATCTTCTAACAGGAGTTTCTTCGTCTTTATCCTTATCATAACCTCTGTTATTAAACGCGTTATTGTTATTCATTCTTGGCTTATATTCGCCATTGTTAGTTCTTGGCTTGAATTCACCATTATTTGCCTTTGGCTTGAATTCGCCACTATTTGTCCTTGGCTTATATTCACCATTATTTGTTCTTGGCTTATACTCACCATTACCTCTACCTTCCACGTTAGAACGTCTAAAATCCCCTTTAGACTTATCACTATTACGATTGTCTGTAGTGAAAATTCTCTTTTCTCTCTTTTCACCCTCTACGCTCTTATTGTTTCTAGGTCTGCTGTCATTGCCGTTTCCAGCGTTTGTAGTAACCACAAAAATTTCCTCCTGTTTGTACACATATCTGTTTTCCTTGATATTATAACAAATCAGCGCAACAAATCAATAAATTTTTTTAAAATATATCTATTTTACTTCAATATCTCCAAGTTTTGTTTTTATTATCATAGATTTTTCACCAGTTCCACCTGTCAATGTACCGGTGCCATCTATCTCTCTGCCATAGAAATCTATATCCCCAGCCTGAGTCGATACACTGTATGCATAACTTCCTTCTGACTGTGTAGTATCCACATCAATATCTCCGACGTTTGTCTCAATACCAACCTGACAATCAAAAGAGCCCTCTACTTCTACATCACCAACATCTGAATACAAACTAAATGTGTTATTTACAGTTATATTGTCAATATTAACATCACCAACTGATGCAGCAATGTTTACATAATCATAGCTTCCTCCTGTAATTTCCAAATCTCCTACATCTGTACCTATCTCAAAATTCTTTGCTCCAGTGATATCCTCGACACATACTTCTCCCACATCACTGCTAATGTAGATACCATCAAGTGTAACTGACTTTGGCACATATATTGTTATACTATTATCAACCGAATCGAACCACGAGAAGATATCTAATGAAAATCTTATCATGTCGCCAGAATCTACAATACTAAGCTTTCCGTCCTTCACTTCAAAACGAATGCTACTCTCATCACCAGCAAGCACACACTTTGCACCATATTTCCCATCATTAGATGGAACAATATTAACTTTTGCAACATTAGATTCTATGTGAATAGAGCTAAATTCCTCCATATCCATATTTGAATACTCCCACTGGTCGCGACCTTCTATAATCTCAAAACCATTATTTCTTGTAAACGCAATGTAGCCCTTTGCTCCAAGCGCAACACCTATAATGCACAAAACAAGACCTATACCAGCTGCCACTCCAGCTATAATACCTGCAATTTTATAAAATTTACTCATCTAACTCACCTCTTCCTACATGGCATATGCTTGCTTTTTTGCAAATACACTCTTATAAAGCTTAACAATTAAATGGATTATTCCACCTACTGCTATAACAAAACCAACTCCTACTGCAAATACTATAAGGCCTCCACCCATAAATAAGACAGCTGTTCCTGCACCAGAACCAATAACTGCCGCTCCGGCAACAAATGTTGCCACACCTGATGCTATACATGCAAAGGCTGCTATGCTAAATCCTCCTATAATTCCGACTACTGCTCCAACAATTCCTATCCATATAGGGAATGTAATAATTGCGATAGCAACCTTCCAGCCTGTTGAAAGTCCCTGCTTTGGCTGAGGCTGTGGCTGATACATAGGATTATATGGTTGATTCATCCCCTGTGTGCCAAAAGATGGCTGACCTGGGGCAAATGGAATGGCTTTTCCCATATTTTCATTTATAATTCTATCTGCCAATGCTTCCGGTGTTCCCAATTCTTCCATAACTCTTATCTCATTTTCTTCCCCGGCATCCTCAAAATACTCTGTGTAATATTCCATTATATTTGCATACTCATCATGAGGAAGACTGCCAAGTCTCTCTGAAAGTATTCTTAAGTATTCATGTCTATTCATCACTTTTTCCTCCTTCATTATCTCCATCAGATATTATACTTATCTTATTATTAAAAATGTTTTCTATCTTGTCTCTGTAATTATTCCATTCTTCCATGTAATAATTCAAACGTATTTTGCCTGCATCAGTTATCCTGTAATACCTTCTATTCCTGCCTTGGAAGGGTTGATCATAAGTACTTAGAAATCCATCTTTCTGAAGTCTTCTAAGAACCGGATACAATGTTGACTCAGAAATCTCTATAACCTCTTTTACATTCTGAGTCAATACATATCCATACGTATCACCCTTATTAAGAACTGATAGAACACAGGAATCTAGCAGGGCTGAGCCTAACTGAAATACCATATGCTATCTCCTCTCCTTATCTTATTGCAATTATAATATAATTGATTTAACAATATTATATGGCGTATAATATTATATGTCAATATGTTTTTTTTATTTTTTTACAGAACAAAAAATGGAGGTCGAATTTTCGACCTCCATTTACATTATAGTCTAATATTAAAATAACGAATTGAACAAATCTCCCGAAGAGAAATTGTTGCTGTAGGTTCCGTTTCCCGTGTATGTGTTGGCTTTTGTTGCTTCTCTTGTAGCTGCAGAATTAACAAACTCTGCCTGAGATGATACTGTAGCTGCAAATGAACGTGAGCCATTAAAGGTATCCTTTACATCATCCATATCTGCCGCCTTAAATGCCTTCTCATCTATAGAAAGCTTATTGTCATCACCTATCGTAATACCAATCTTTCCAAGAGTATTCTCATACATATTAACAATATTAGTCATATTGTCAGCTGCACTCTTAACAGTAGATGCATCAGACTCCTCGACACTTTCAACAAGAGCATTATAATCCTTTACGAAATCAGAAACAGCCTTATAAATGGCGTCTGTGTCATAACTCTTTGTTGTTGTCTCTGTGCCATCTTCATTCTTAGTAGTAACATTCTTTTCTACAAACAATGACTCCTTACCAGTTTCCATAAGCTTAAGACCCGACTCTTTTAAGTCATCTGCTGAACTCTTAATCTCTGTAAGCTTCTTAGATGTATCTGACGCAAGCGATGTAGATTTCTTTTCATTATCATCAGTCTTTGTTGTTTTATCCTCATTACCCATCTTGCTATAATAAGCCTTCACAAGCTTTGAGTAACTTCCACTTTTTATACTTGCATAATCAGACAATAAGCTATAGTCAAATAAATTACTAGTATTAGATCTGCTTCCTAAACCTGAGAATAAATATGAAACATCCTGTCTCTGTATAATACTCATAACAATCACTCCTTTGAATGTGTTTGCTTCCGTGCAAAAAACTATGCTTTCCTAACTATATTATAACACTTTATACTATCAGCTTGCAATACTTATTTTAATGTGTAAAACCGAGTACTTATGCATACATAGTACTCGGTTTGATATCATTAGCTATTTCATTACGATGTTAACTATACGACCTGGAACATAGATTTCCTTAACTACATTACCTGTAAGCTTATCCGCTATCTCTTCCTTAGCCTTAGCTATTACAGAGTCCTTGTCTGCATCCTTTTCTATCATAACTGTAGCCTTTGTCTTTCCGTTAATCTGAACAGCAATTTCAACTGTGCTTTCTACAGTCTTTGCCTCATCATACTCAGGCCATGTTGTCTGATAAATTCTTCCGCCAAAGTCCATTATCTTCCAGAGTTCCTCTGTAATATGAGGTGCGACTGGGTTAAGAAGTGTGATAAGAGTCTTAAATTCGCCCTTTGTCACAGAATTCTTCTTGTAGAAGTCATTGATAAGTGCCATCATCGCTGCTATAGCAGTGTTATACTTAAGGCTCTCGAAATCGTTTGAAACCTTCTTTATTGTCTGATGCATCTTTGTCTCCATATCCTTAGAGTAATTCATATCATCAGACATGATATCCTGAAGTTTCCACACTCTCTCAAGGAAACGGCGACAACCCTTAACGCCATCCTCAGACCATGATGCACTTAAATCAAAGGCACCAATGAACATTTCATAAGTACGAAGTGTATCTGCACCGTACTCGCGAACAATATCATCTGGATTTACAACGTTTCCACGGCTCTTTGACATCTTCTCGCCATTCTCACCTAAAATCATACCGTGAGATGTTCTCTTCTGATATGGTTCCTTTGTAGGAACAACACCATTATCATAAAGGAACTTATGCCAGAATCTTGAGTAAAGTAAATGAAGTGTTGTATGTTCCATACCACCGTTATACCAGTCTACTGGCAACCAGTAGCTGAGGGCTTCCTTACTTGCAAGTGCCTCTGTATTCTTAGGGTCTGTATATCTTAAGAAATACCAAGAAGAACCTGCCCACTGTGGCATAGTATCTGTCTCTCTCTTAGCCGCGCCGCCACAACATGGACACTTTACATTTACCCAGTCAGTCATAGCTGCAAGTGGAGACTCACCACTGTCAGTTGGCATATAGCTCTCTACCTCTGGAAGTTCAAGTGGCAATTCACTTTCATCAACTGGCACAAAACCGCACTTCTCACACTCAATAATTGGAATAGGCTCACCCCAGTATCTCTGTCTCGAGAATACCCAGTCACGAAGCTTAAAGTTAATCTTCTTCTGGCCGATTCCCTTTTCCTCAAGGTACTGAACCATTTTAACCTTTGCATCCTTTACTTCAAGTCCGTTTAAGAAGTCAGAATTAATAAGTACACCTGTAGCAACATCAGTAAATGCAGCCTCATTAATGTCTACCTCTCCGTCCTTTCCTGCAACAACCTGAATCATAGGAAGACCAAACTTCTTTGCAAATTCCCAGTCTCTATCATCATGAGCAGGAACTGCCATAATAGCACCTGTACCATAACTCATAAGTACATAATCAGAAATCCAGATTGGAATCTCTTTACCATTTACAGGATTGATTGCTGAAAGTCCGTCAATACATACACCTGTCTTATCCTTAGCAAGCTCTGTACGCTCGAAGTCCGACTTTCTTGCAGCCATCTCTCTGTATTCCATAAGAGCATCGAAATTTTTAATCTCGTCCTTATATTTATCAATAATTGGATGTTCTGGCGAAACTACCATATATGTTGCACCAAACAATGTATCTGGTCTTGTTGTGTAAACACGAAGCTTATCCTCTTTATCTTTAATTGAGAAATCAACCTCTCCGCCTTCTGAACGTCCAATCCAGTTTTTCTGTGAAACTTTTACTTTCTCAATATAATCAACACCATCAAGGTCATCAATAAGCTTATCAGCGTACTCTGTAATCTTAAGCATCCACTCAGACTTAACCTTACGAACAACAGCTGCTCCACAACGCTCACAAACGCCGTTTACAACTTCCTCATTAGCAAGACCTACCTTACACTCTGTACACCAGTTAATTGGCATCTCCTTCTTATATGCAAGACCTGCCTTGAAAAGCTTCAAGAAAATCCACTGTGTCCACTTGTAATAATCAGGGTCTGTAGTGTTCACTTCCCTATCCCAATCAAATGAGTAACCAAGAGAATGAAGCTGATCCTTGAAACGCTCTACATTGTTTTTTGTTACAATCTTTGGATGAATTTTATTTTTAATAGCATAGTTTTCTGT
>JAFSIA010000023.1 GCA_017440045.1 Lachnospiraceae bacterium | reverse complement strand
TTCACCATAGCAATTGTCGACCATAACCTTTATATTCTTATTTATTGATTTAACATGCTTAATAGCTGTGGCAATCTGCTCTACACTTAATGTAGGTCTTGTAAGATACCCCTTTGAGCGCTGTATTGCTACAACTTTAGTTTTCTCATTAATAGCTTTAGATATGCCCTCCAAATCAAAGTCACCATTAGAAAGAAGCTCAACTTGATTATATGTGACACCATATTCTGCCAACGAACCCTTTGAAGGTCTGATTCCTATAACCTCTTCCAATGTATCATATGGTTTTCCGGATATTGACAATAGTTCATCTCCCGGTCTTAAATTTCCTGAAAGTGCTATATTTAGAGCATGTGTACCACAGGCAATCTGTGTTCTAACAAGCGCATCCTCTGTATGAAAAATATCAGCATATACAGCCTCTAAAGTATCTCTACCCAAATCTGTATATCCATAACCTGATGATGTTTCCAGATGCATCTCGCTTACCTGATTCTTTTGCATAGCATGTAAAACCTTCATTTGGTTATACTCTGCAACATTATCAATCCTTTCAAAGCGTTCCTTTAAGCCTTCTAAAATCTTGTTAGAAAAGTCAAGAACTTCCTTTGATATACCCATTTTTTCATACATTGTCATCATCTGACTCTTATCTACTTGTCTCATAGTACTATCCTTCCAAAATTAAAATACACAATTGTTTACATAATATTTTTATGTAAATCTTCTAAAATATAATTTAAGATTTTTTCTTTATCATAAGAAAAATCCTCATAATTTAACCATACAACTTCCTTCTCTCTCTTAAACCAGGTAAGCTGTCTTTTTGCAAAATGACGGGTGTTCTTCTTAAGAGTATCAACTGCTTCTTCCAATGTACACTCTTTATCAACATATTCTCTAATTTCCTTATATCCAATACCCTGCATAGATACTAAATCCTTTGAGTATCCCATATCTTTAAGCTTCTTAATCTCTGACACAAGGCCATTTTCCATCATTATATCAACTCTCATATTGATTCGTTCATATAATTTATCTCTCTCCATATTGAGAACATAATACCTGAAATTATAAGGAGATTCATTTTGTCTTTGTTCTTCATTATGCTCTGACATTAGTTTACCGGTTTCATGGTAATATTCCAAAGCTCTAATGACTCTTTTTAAATTGTTTTCGTGTATATCTTCAGCCGACTTAGGGTCAACCTCTTTAAGCATATTATGAATAGCGCTAACACCTTCATTTTTTGCCTTTTCCGTAAGCTCATTTCTGTAGGCTTTATCATTTTCTTCCTCAGTAAACTGAATATCATATAACAAAGACTGAATATAAAAGCCTGTTCCGCCTGCAATTATAGGGATTTTCCCATTTTCATAAATCTCATTAAGAGCCTCTAACGCCAGCTTCTTAAATACATATATATTAAATTCATCTGTAGGTTCAAGCACATCAATTAAATAATGCTTTACACCATCCATTTCCTCTTTAGTAACTTTCGCAGAGCCGATATCCATATGCTTATATACCTGTATTGAATCGGCACTGATAATCTGACCATCAATTGCTTTTGCAAGCTTTATTGAAAGATCCGTCTTTCCAACAGCCGTTGGACCAGTAAGCACTATAAGAGGCTTCTTATTATTCCTCATATTTTTCTCCTTACAAGCTATACAATTCGCTTAAATTTCTTCTCAAGCTCATATTTACTCATACTTATAATAGTTGGCCTTCCGTGAGGACAGTTATACGGATTTTCCAAGGTGAGCAATTCATCAATAAGCTCATTAGCCTCCGCTTCTGATAATCTGTTATTTCCTTTAACAGCCGCCTTACATGACATCGAAGCAATCTTTTCAGTAATAAGCTCCGGTGTGATACGTCCTGCTGTCTCATCGCTTAGATTATCAAGAATTTCCATAAGCAATTCCTCTTTTGAAATAGAATACAAATCATATGGAACAGCTCTAACAGCATATTCCTTACCACCAAAATGTTCTATCTCATATCCGAAATCTGTAAATATATGCATATATTTATTTAACAACGCCTCTTCACTCATATTTAAAGTTAAAATAATAGGTGGATTCACAGTCTGAGATGTTGCTTTTCGCTCTTTATATCTTGCCAAAGTTCTCTCGTATAATACCTTTTCATGGGCTGCATGCTGGTCTATTATAAACATTTTATCACCATATTGAACTATCCAATATGTATCAAAAACTTGACCTACAAGCACATGTTTAAGTCTTGCCTCCTTAGACAACATCTTATCATCAAATAATGTCATCTGCTCGTTCTTTATATTTTCTGATATACACTCATTGTCAGCTTTAACAACCTGAGCTTTTACATTTTTTTCTTCTATTTCATTCTCATTATTCTTTATATCGCTTTCAACAATTTCAGCCACTATACTTTTATCTTTTGATTTATCAATGCTTTCAGCATTTTTATTATAATCCGAAATAATTTTATTCTCTTCTCTTACTATATTTGTAGCTGACTGAAATAGCGGCTTACTAAAAGCACTGCTGGCATAGGAATTATTATGAGAGATTTTTTCTTCTTCGATTTTTTTCTTTCTTCCAATTTCAAAAGGTTCCGGTAACGGTTTGTATGCCACAAGCTTTTTTTGTTCCTTTATCTCTTCTTTAACCTTTTGATTTTGTGTTTTTTCATCATCATAAAAGCTCTCCACTATAAGCTCTCTACCTGATATAGCATCATCAATCAGCTTTAGAATAAATGGATATATCTGCTCCTGATTTCTAAATCTAAGCTCCATCTTAGTAGGATGTACATTTACATCCAGCAGCGATGAATCAATATCAATATGAAGAGCTGTAAATGGATATTTATGTTGCATCATAAATGGCTTATATGCCTCTTCTATAGCCTTAGATATAAGACTGCTTTTAATATATCTGCCATTTATAAAATAATTTTCATAATTTCTGTTACCACGAGATACAACAGGCTTTCCGATATATCCAGTTACATTCATAAAATCACTTTTTGCAGAAACTTCTAAAATGTTTGAGGCAATATCCCTGCCATATATATTATAAATGACATCCTTAAGATTACCGTTTCCTGACGTATGAAGCTTATTTTGTCCATTGACAATAAATCTTACACTTACCTCCGGATGGGATAAGGCTATGCGCTCCACTATATCAGAAATATAGCCACCCTCTGTCACTGGTGATTTTAAAAATTTTCTTCTTGCAGGTGTGTTAAAAAACAAGTTTCTAACAATAAAAGTCGTGCCATCAGGTACACCTACTTCAGAAAGCTCAATCTCTTTTCCACCTTCTATAATGTAACGCACACCCGTCAAAGCACTTTTTGTCTTGGTTATAAGCTCTACCTGTGAAACAGCCGCAATACTCGACAATGCCTCACCTCTAAATCCAAGAGATGAAACAGATACCAGATCCTCAGCCGTTTTGATTTTACTGGTAGAATGGCGCAAAAATGCTACCTTCACGTCTTCTTTATCAATACCACATCCATTATCGGTGATTCTAATAAAGCCTATTCCCCCTTCTTTGATTTCCACAGTAACTGCAGAAGACTTCGCATCAATGGCATTTTCTAAAAGCTCTTTTACCACCGATGCAGGGCGCTCTATAACCTCACCTGCCGCTATTTGATTAATTGTGCTTTGATCTAAAACATGAATTTCAGGCATTTTATCCTCCAAAATATCCACTAAAATAAATCTATTAAACTGGCATTACGCCCTGATTAATTCAGGGCGTAATACAATCCTTTTAGTTCCATAAGTTCTTCATGAGTACCCTGTTCTGCGATACCCTTGTTTGCAATATACAATATTCTATCAGCATTTCGAATTGTTGACAATCTATGTGCAACAATAAATGCTGTTTTTTCTTTTAAAATCACATCAAGTGCTTCCTTAATCATTATCTCTGTCTCTGTATCAATAGAACTTGTTGCCTCATCAAGGATGACAACTGATGGATTTTTAAGAATAATTCTTGCAAAGCTTAAAAGCTGCTTCTCACCAGCCGAAAGTCCTGCACCTCTCTCCTCGAGAATTGTATCATAGCCATCCTTAAGCTTAGATATAAAGCCGTCTGCAAATATTGTTTTTGCTGCTTCAATACATTCCTCATCTGTAGCATCAGGTCTTCCATAACGAATGTTTTCTAAGATAGAACCTTTGAAGATAAATGGTTCCTGCATAAGTACACCGACCTCTTTTCTAAGGGAATCCAGTGTTGCATTTCTTACATCCACACCATCTATCTGCACGCTTCCGTCCTTTACATCATAAAATCTTGTAAGCATATTTATAACCGTTGTCTTTCCTGCTCCTGTAGGTCCAACTAACGCAATAGTCTCGCCCGGATTCACATGCAAATCAAAGTTCTCTAATATATTTACACCCTCTTCATAGCTGAATGTAACATTATTAAAATCAACCTTACCTGATATATCTTTAAGGCTGACGCTTCCCTCAGCATTATCAATCTCAACAGGATAGTTAATAAGCTCAAATACCTGTTCAAGATTAGAGCTAACCTGGGCCAGCTGCTGAATGATTACAGCTATCTGTGTAAGAGGACCTGAGAATAAGCCCATATAACTTGTAAATGCCACAACAGTACCTGCATTTATAGATGAGCCACCCTGTAAAATAAGTAGCAACGATACTGTATAAAGTGCGACAGTTCCCATGTTCCAGAAAATTTCAACAATAGGTGTATTTAACTCGTTTCTATAGAAAATCTTAAGCCATGTCTTACAAGATACATCCTGTATTTCATTATATATCTTAATATTTTCCTCCGCTCTATTGTAGTTCTTTATGATTTTCTCACCCATAATAGATTCTACAAGGAACGCCGTTCTATTTGAGTTTTTCTGTCTCTGCTCAGCAAAAAGTCTACGAACCTTATATCTTAATAAAAATACAAGAATCATCATAGGTATAACTGCGCAAAATACAACTGCTGTCAGCTGAACACTTATTGAAAGCATAAATACTGTAGCAACTACAATCTTAATAATATAAACTACAAAAAGTACAACATAGTTTGTAAAGAAGTTTGCAAGCTCATTGATATAGTCAGTTACTCTAACAACTATCTTTCCATCTGGTCTGGCATCAAAATAGTCAAATGGTAATTTCTGAAGCTTATAAAAGGCTTCCTGTCTAATCTTTGAAATAATCTTATGACCAGTGACACCCATCATACGCTGATGAGCAAATGTAATACCAATCTCAATAGCTGCACATGTAACAAGACCAGCTATTGTATAAATAAGGTCCTGTGTTTCCTTTGACACTGCTATATCATCTATAATGTGTCTTAATAATAATGGTGCCACCATAGATGCGCCTGCTGATACAAGCATAAGTATCACAACTATTATAAACAAGTGAGAATATGGTATGATGTAGCGAAAAATCTTCGAAAACTGCTTCATATCAATCTTTCTCTGAACTATTTCATCTTGAAAATATGTATTTCGCTTAGCCATTTTGTCTCACCTGCCCTTCCATAAGTCCATCAAAATCTACTACAGCCTTACGCTGTGCCTCTTGAACTTGATATACTTTTGCAAAGTGTCCATCCAGCTTCATAAGCTCATCGAATGTACCTCTTTCTACAATCATTCCATCCTGAAGGTAGATGATTTCATCACAATCAACTACTGATGATAAACGATGTGCTGATATAATCATTGTCTTCTCAGGATAGTGAGACTTAATATCCTTAAGAAGCTCCTTCTCAGTATTTACATCAAGTGCACTTGTAGAATCATCAAGTATTATAACCTCAGCATCCTTTAAAAGTGCTCTGGCAATTGAAACTCTTTGCTTCTGTCCACCCGAGATACCAAGACCTCTCTCTCCAACGATAGTATCATAGCTATCTGGAAGATTCTTAATAAAATTATGAGCCTGTGCATGTTTTGCAGCTCTGACCACTAAATCTTTTTCTACATATGGCTCCGAATATGCAATATTGGAGTCAATTGTATTTGAGAACAAGAATACATCCTGAAAAACATAAGAATAGAAATCTCTTAAATTCTCAAGCGTATATTCCCTGACATCTTTTCCATTAATCTCAATATTACCTGATGTCATATCATGTATACGTACAAGAGACTCAAGAAGCATGCTCTTTCCGCTTCCAGTTCCTCCAACAATACCAAGCTTCTTACCATATGGAATATCAACAGAAATATTTTTCAACACTGCTCTATCATCCATAATAAGCGTTGCATTATTTATCTTAATATTAGGAACCTCTGCATGCTCTTTAATCTTACCCTCATCAGGTATTTTCGAATCAGTTTCCATAAATTTAATCATCTTGTGACCTGATACAAACTGCTGCTGCATCATAAACATAATATTATTAATCTGAGAAACATGATCCATAATCTTTAATACATATGTAGAACATGTAAGAAGATAACCTACATACATATGTCCATTAATAACCAACATTGAAGCTATAGCTATTGTTCCGATATAACCGATTTGCTTAATAGCTCCAAAAATAACTTCAAATTTTGATGAAAGCTTAATCTGTTTAATATATGAATTTCTTAATCTGTCATTTGATTTGTCAAACTTCTGTTTTTCAACCTCTTCATTAGTAAATGAGCGAACAAGTCTAACAGCCTCAATGTTTTCCTGAACAGTAAGATTCATCTCACTGTTACTACCTCTGATTTCACCATAATTTTTTCGTGCCGTTTTCTTGAATTTCATAAGAGCAATTACAAGAATAGGAGTAAGTACAACAGGTATAATAAGAAGTGATATGTTTATATTTGATAACATAACCACACTTATAATAATAGCAAATACGGCATCAATCATAACAGGAATCATTCTACAGAACATTTCCTTAAACATTATAGTGTCTGAGTTTAATGTAGTTAAAAGCTCTCCTGTATTAAATTCAGAAACCGACTCACTGTCAAGGTCCATAAGTTTTTTAAATGTAACCCTTCTTAAATCAGTCTCCATGGCAAGACCCAGCTTCTGATTACCGACATTTTTTATGTATACTATTACTATTCTAAATAGTAAAATTCCCATAAAAATCAAGGCAATATTTAAGCATAATTCTAATGAATGTATCTCGCCAAACTTCCCATTTAGAAGAAAATTAAAAATATTAATATCATCTGCTTTCTCTCCTAAAATAACATGGTTTATAAACATACCCGACAGTAATGGCAACAATAAGTCTGCAATTACTGCAATGAAGCTTAGAATCTGAAATATGGCTGCAAATGGCAGATATTTTTTCCAATATTTCAAACCGAATTTTAAGGCTTCCATCTGTTTTTCCTCCTTTTCTTACACACCAATTATTGAGTGTAATGTCTTATAAACCCAACTTACTCCTTCAAGTACACTTGAAGTCAATACTTTTTTTAACCTTTATATCTATTTTTTAATTTACCCTGAAGTTTATACAGTGTATTAAGAGCATCTATTGGCGTCAAATTGCCTAAATCCATAGTTTTAAGTTCCTCAATAATATCATCATCTGTCACTGTATCAAATAAAGACATCTGCGCCAAATCCACTTCATCAAGTTTAACCTTGTTCTTTTGATTTAATCGAAGCTGCTTTGCTGAATTATTAAGGTTTATTCCTGAATACTGTGCTATTTCCTTTGCTTTTTTAGATATATCTGCATCCATAAGTTCAAGAACCAACTCTTTTGCTCTGGCAATAACAGTATCCGGTACACCGGCAAGCTTTGCTACCTGTATACCATAGCTCTTATCAGCACCGCCTTTAACAATCTTTCTAAGGAATACTATGTCATCTCCCTGCTCTTTTACGGCGATACAGTAGTTATTTACCCCCGGTAACATTCCTTCAAGCTCTGTAAGCTCATGATAATGTGTTGCAAATAATGTCTTTGCACCAAGCAGCTTTGTATTACTAATATGCTCTACCACAGCCCATGCAATACTAAGTCCATCAAATGTACTTGTTCCTCTGCCTATCTCATCCAATATAAGAAGGCTATTTGATGTGGCATTTCTTAAAATATTGGCAACCTCTGTCATTTCAACCATAAATGTAGATTGACCTGACGCCAAATCATCTGAAGCACCAACTCTTGTAAAAATCCTATCACACATACCAATATTAGCTGCTTCAGCTGGAACAAAGCTTCCAATCTGAGCCATAAGCACTATTAGTGCCGTTTGTCTCATATATGTTGATTTTCCAGCCATATTAGGACCTGTAATTATGGAAACTCTATTGTTTCCGTTATCTAAATATGTATCATTAGATACAAACATATCATTGACAATCATCTTTTCAACAACAGGATGACGTCCATTTTTAATATCGATAAGTCCCTTTTCGTTTATTTTAGGGCATACGTAATTATTCTTCTCTGCCACATATGCAAGAGATGTAAATACATCCACCTTTGCAACAGCCTTAGCAGTATCCTGAATCCTAACAACATCACAAGAAATTTTTTCTCTAAGTTCACAAAAGAGATTGTACTCTAAAACAAACAGCTTATCCTCTGCTCCTAAAATCATATCCTCCAGTTCTTTAAGCTTAGGTGTGATATATCTCTCAGCATTTGTAAGTGTCTGCTTTCTTGTATAATCCTCCGGTATCTCGAAGTTATTCTTATATGTATTTGTTATCTCAATACAGTATCCAAAAACCTTATTATACTTTATTTTAAGAGTTTTAACGCCTGTTCGTTCTCTCTCATATTCCTCAAGTTCTGCAATCCATTCCTTACCCTTTGTCTTGGCCTGACGAAGCTTATCAACCTCCTCATTATAACCAGACTTAATAATGCCGCCTTCTCTTACTGAAATTGGCGGTTCCTCAACGATTGCATCATCTATAAGCTTAGCAATATCTTCAAGACCATCTAACTCCTCATTAATCTCCATAAGAAGCTCTGCAGAAAATTCATTTAAAAGGCGCTTAATATATGGAAGCATCATAAGCGAATTCTTAAATGCAATTAAATCCCTTGCCCCGGCAGAATTATATGCGATTCTACCTATAAGTCTCTCCAAATCATAAATCGGATTTAAATATTCTCTTAATTCATCTCGTGTTATAAGGGATGTATTAAGGTCTGCAATAGCCTTCTGACGACTGACAATCTGTTCTTTAACAATAAGAGGCTGCTCAATATAGCTTCTAAGAAGCCTTGCTCCCATTGCTGTTTTAGTCTTATCTAAAACCCACAACAGAGAGCCTCTTTTCTGTTTCTCACGAAGTGTTTCTACAAGCTCCAGATTTCTTCTTGTAGATGTATCAATAATCATATACTTTCCTGTAGTATACGGAGTTATCTTTGTAAGTTGAGCCAATGATGTTTTCTGCGTCTCATAAAAATATTGCAAAAGAGCACCTGCTGATACAATACCAATAGAATAGTCACCAATACCCAAGGCATCCATCGTCATTGCCTTAAAATGCTCACCTAGAGTTTTCCTACACCTATCATCATCAAAATACCAGGCTTCTAAAGAAAACAATGATATTCCAAGGCGCTCTTTTATATCTGTAATATCAATGCCGCTTACTAATAATGGCTCATTACAGATAATCTCTGATGGCATGAATTTGTTAATTTCATCAAGAAGGGTTCTAAGTGAATCCACCTCTGTCACATAGAAATCTCCAGTAGAAATATCTGCTGTAGCCACACCATAGCCATTTTCAATGTATACAATGCTCATAAGGTAATTATTCTTACTTTCATCGAGAGCTGTTGCATTCATATTTGTTCCAGGAGTTACGACTCTTACAACTTCACGTCTAACTAAACCCTTCGCCTGTTTAGGGTCCTCAACCTGTTCACCTATGGCAACCTTATATCCTTTAGACACAAGCTTGTTTAAATACATTTCAACAGCATGATGAGGCACACCACACATTGGTGCTCTCTCCTCAAGGCCACAATCTTTACCTGTAAGTGTAATCTCAAGCTCTCTTGATACCGTAATAGCATCATCAAAGAACATCTCGTAAAAGTCACCTAGACGGTAAAACAGTATACAATCCTTATATTGATTTTTTGTCTCCATGTATATTTTCATCATCGGAGATAGCTTATTTATATCTACCTCTTGCAGTCTCACCGTCTATACCTCCATAGTCATCTAATTCTTTGCCATCTTTCTGTTCTGATGGAATTCTTTCTCTAAAATCTCAGCCAAAGCTAAAGCCTCATCAATATTCTTACAGAATTTATCTCTTCCTACGCTATCAACAAATCCACTCTTTTCCAACACTGAGAATGGTTGTTCGTTTACATGTGAGAACACAAGAGTTGTGTTATTCTTCTTACATGTATCAAGTACACCCTCAAGTGTATGAAGTGCTGTTGCATCCATAGCAGGAACACTACGCATTCTAAGAATAAGAATATCTTCTTTTGTGTTCAATGCTATTCCATTAAGCTTGTCTGCTGCACCAAAGAATAATGGTCCATTAATTTCAAATACAAGTGTATGCTTTGGAACCACCTTAAGTGAAATATGCTCTGTATCTTCACTTTCCTTATACTTTTCGTTCTCTTCGACAACCTTATGGTAGTCATCATCATACTTCCAACCTGTAATGTCTGTTACATCTGCCATTCTCTTCATAAATAACATTGCTGCAAGAACAAGTCCCACAACTATAGCTACAACAAGGTCAAATAATACTGTAAGTACAAATGTAACAACGAGTACTGTTATATCACTCTTTGGAGCTCTCTTAAGTGTGCTTACAACCTCTCTCCAGCCACTCATATTATAGGCAACCATAAAGAGAATTGCAGCAATTGTAGGCATTGGAATCATTCCTGCCAATGGCATAAGGAATACAAGAACTACAGCTAAAATCACAGCATGAACCATACCTGCTATAGGAGTACGTCCACCATTTTTCACATTGGCAGCAGTTCTGGCAATGGCTCCTGTAGCCGGTATACCACCAAATATACCTGAAGCAATATTACCTGCACCCTGAGCTACAAGTTCCATATTCGAACGATGTCTTGAACCTATCATACCATCAGCCACTACACATGATAAAAGTGATTCAATACCGGCCAATATAGCAATGGTAAATGCATCTGGCAGCAGTCTTCGTATCATATCAAAATCAAAGCCCGGAAGTGATGGTGTCGGAAGATTTGTAGTCAATGTATATAGACTTCCTATTGTATTAACACCGTTCTCTCCTCCGTCAAGACCTGCAAGCTTAACAACAGCACTGGCAATAATAACCGCAATGAGCGAGCCAGGAATAGTCTTGTTTATATATGGCCATATAATCAAAATAGCCAATGACAACAAACCGATTAATAATGCTGTCAAATTAAATGTGTCACTACAAGCCACAAGAGCTTCAATCTTTTCAATAGTCTCAACCTGCTCACCTTCAAAAGCCGCTGTACTTATTCCAAAAAATGAAGCTAACTGTCCCACTAAAATTGTCACCGCAATACCGGCTGTAAAGCCTGTTGTGATTGTATATGGAATAAATTTAATAAGATTACCAAATTTACAAACACCCATAATAATCAGAATAATACCTGCCATTATGGTTGCAACTGTAAGTCCCTCCAGTCCATTTTCAGCCACGATACCTGCAACTATTGTCGCAAACGCCGCTGTAGGACCTGCAATCTGAACTCGGCTTCCGCCTAAAAATGATATAACAAAACCCGCCACAATAGCTGTATATATACCCATCATCGGCTCCACACCCGAAGCGAGTGCAAGTGCTATTGAAAGTGGCAATGCAATAATTGCCACAATAATACCTGCTACAACATCTTTAACAAACTGTGCTTTTGTATATGTTTTCATTACAGAAAACAACTTTGGTTTTAACTTATCCATATTTTTCCTCTTCCTTGGTGTATTTTATAAATTTTCACCATTATTCTTTATAACATCTGCATACCAATATGCTGAATCTTTAAGAATTCTCTCCTTTGTTTCATAATCAACATAAATTAGTCCGAATCTCTTTCTATATCCCTCAGCCCACTCAAAGTTATCCATTAGAGACCACTGAAGATATCCCTTAATATCAACTCCGTCATCAGCTGCTTTTTTATATTCTTTTAAATATCTATGTAAGAAATCAATTCTCTGTGGATCATGTACCTTACCATCCAGATGAACAAAATCCATACCTGCCATACCGTTTTCAGTAATAAGAATTGGCTTTTTGTACCTCTCATACAGGAATTTAGGTCCATAGTACAGAATCTCTGGTGTGATTTCCCAATCCATCTCTGTGCGAGGATATCCTGATGAAAACTTACAAAACTCGTATCCAAGCTCATTATCAGCAGCCTTAACATAGCTTCCAAAGTATGAATTCATACCACAAAAATCAATTGGCTGATGAATAATCTTCATATCCTCTTCAGGAAAATCCGGCCACCACTTACCATTAGCTTTAATTGATTCCTCCGGATATCTGCCATTCATAACAGGTTCCATCCAATAAGCTACTGACCATGTGGCATTTTCAAAAATCGAAGCCTCAAACATAGCCTTTTTAGCTGCCTCAATATCTTTTTCATCAGTAGTTGCAGGACATACAACACCTATAGCCGGTGCAAATCCTATTTCACATGGCTTCTTTGAATATTTTCTTATAACCTGACATGCCTTACCATGTGCAAGAAGCGCATTATGACCAGCTATAAGAATCTGTCCTCTGTCAAGCTTAAGACCAGGCGCATGAACACCATCTGCATGACCGGTATTTATAAAAAGCTGTGGCTCATTTAGGGTCATCCAATGTGTAACCCTATCAGAAAGTCTGTCTACAACCACCTTTGTATATTCAGCAAACCAATCAGATGAGTCCTTATTTAACCAGCCACCTTTTTTATATAATTCATATGGGTAATCCCAATGAAAAAGTGTAACATATGGCTCAATCCCAGCTGATAAAAGTTCATCTACAAGCTTGTCATAAAAATCAAGACCAGCCTCATTTACCTTACCTGTTCCATCTGGCAGTATTCTTGCCCAGCTTAAAGAAAACCTGTATGCATTAAATCCCAGCTGTTTCATTAATGCAACATCCTCTTTGTATCTGTGATAATGATCACAGGCCTCTATACCTGTATCGCCATCTCTTACAAAACCTGGTTTTTCACAACAAATATCCCACACATTAAGACCTTTGCCATCCTCAAATGCAGCACCTTCAATCTGATAAGAGGCCGTTGCTCCACCCCATACCATATCTTTCTTAAAACCCATAGAAATCTCCTTTCTTTAATAAAATAATATTAAGCAAATAAATACTAGCTTTTACATAATTGACCTAGATAATAAAAGCCTTTTGCCTCTGATAGTTCTACAGAGACAATCTTTCCAATCATAGATTCATCTCCCGGAAAATGTACCAAAAGTCCCGAGCTTAATCTACCTGTGACATAACCCTCAAGCTGTGAATTCAGCTCTTCAACAAGTACTTTTTGAACTTGTCCTTCAAATCTTTTAGTCTGCTCATTAGCATTTTTTTGAACTTCTGCTAACAATCTGTCAAATCTGTCTTTAACAACATCCTCTGGTATTTGATTATCCTTAGCAGCTGCAGGTGTTCCTGTCCTCTTGGAATATATAAATGTAAATGCAGAATCATACTTAACCTTTTTAACCACATCCATTGTCTCGAGGAAATCCTCCTCTGTTTCACCAGGAAAACCAACAATAATATCAGTTGTAAGAGATATGTCCGGCATTGCCTTCTTTATTTTATCAACCAGATTAAGATAATGCTCTTTATCATATACTCGATTCATTTCTTTAAGAACTCTGCTACTTCCCGATTGAACCGGCAAATGAAGCTGACGGCATATTTTCTTTGAATTTGCCATCACTTCTATAAGTTCATCAGATAAATCCTTAGGATGTGATGTCATAAATCTAATTCGTTCTAAGCCTTCAATCTTCTCAACTTCCTTTAAAAGTTCTGCAAACGTCATAGGTGCATCAAGATTCTTTCCATAGGAATTGACATTTTGTCCAAGTAACATTATTTCCACAACACCATCTGCCACAAGCATCTTTATTTCATTAATAATATCCTGCGGTTCTCTGCTTCGTTCACGTCCGCGAACATACGGAACAATACAATAACTACAAAAATTATTGCATCCAAACATAATATTAACACCCGATTTAAATTTAAACTTTCTTTCTAATGGAAGTTCCTCAACAATCATGTTTGTATCCTTCCAAATATCAATAATCATGGCATTTTTTGCCACTCTATTGTACAAAAGCTCTGCAAACTTATAAATATTATGAGTTCCAAAAACAAGGTCTACAAATCTATAGCTTTTTTTGATTTTTTCTACAACATGCTCTTCCTGCATCATACAGCCGCACATTGCTATCATCATATCAGGATTCTTTTTCTTATAGTTAGATAAAAGTCCAAGATGACCATATACCTTAAGGTTTGCATTTTCTCTGACTGTACATGTATTGTACACAACAAAATCAGCCTTCTCGCTGTCAGTTTCCTCATAGCCTATGATTTTCAATATTCCCACAAGTTTTTCTGAATCTCTGGCATTCATCTGACATCCAAATGTCTTTGTGCACGCATAAAGCGGTCTTCCTAATTCCTGTTTTTTTCTTTCAATATGCTCTCTAAGCTTAGCCATATAGTAATACTGCCTCTCAGGCTCACTCTCAGGTGCACAATTCATTCTTCCCTCTGCAATAAGCTTTTCAATTTCAACTAATCTTTCACTTATCTCAATAATTGAATTCATATTTACTCCCTTATCTGACCATTGCCATAGATAATATACTTACTTGTTGTAAGTTCCTTTAATCCCATTGGACCTCTGGCGTGAAGCTTTTGCGTAGATATTCCTATCTCTGCTCCAAAACCAAACTCAAAACCATCTGTAAATCTTGTAGATGCATTTACATATACACATGCAGCATCAATCTCATCAAGAAACTTATTTGAGCTGTTATAATCATTTGTGACAATACACTCACTATGTTTTGTATTATGTTCATTAATATGAGCAATCGCCTCGTCAATGTCTTTAACTGTCTTTACGGAAATTATGTAGTCCAGATACTCTGTGTAGAAATCTTCATCTGTAGCTTCATTTATCTCCGGACATACCTTTCTTGCCCTCTCGTCTCCTCTGATTTCAACATTTTTCTCTTTTAGAGCTTTAACGGCCTTTGGCAGAAACTCAATTAACACATCCTCATGAACTACTAGTGATTCACAAGCATTACATACACCTATTCTCTGTGTTTTTGCATTAATCAATATATTAATTGCCATATCTATGTCGGCAGATTTGTCCACAAATACGTGACAATTGCCTGTTCCTGTCTCAATAACAGGTATAGTCGCATTCTCCACTGTGGCTTTTATGAGACCTGCGCTACCTCTTGGTATAAGTAAATCAACATACTTATTCATTCTCATAAACTTTGTTGTTGTCTCTCTGTCTGTTGATTCAATAAGCTGAACTGCATCTTCTGTTACACTGTTTGCTGCTAAAGTTTTTCTTATAACTTCTACTATCTTTTTGTTAGAATTTATGGCATCACTACCACCCTTTAATATAACAGCATTTCCTGTTTTAAAACAAAGTCCAAAGGCGTCAGAAGTAACATTAGGACGTGCTTCGTATATTATGCCTATTACTCCCATAGGAACTCTTCTTTTTCCTATAGTCATACCATTTGGTCTCTTAGTCATTTCTGTAACTTCACCAATTGGGTCTGTCAAATCAGCAACCTGCTTAAGACCTAGAGCCATATCTTCAATTCTTGCCTCCGTAAGCTTAAGTCTGTCAACCAATCCCTGAGACATATTATTTTTAATACCATTTTCAACATCAATAGCGTTTGCCTCAATAATATCTTTAGCATTTTCACATAAAGCGTCTGCCACTGCCACAAGAACGCTATTTTTCTTTCCAGTGCTCAATTTTCCGAGAATCATTTTTGCCTTACAGGCATTTGTACATAATATTTCTAAATCCATAGTCCAACTCCTTATTTATAAATATTTTTTTGAGTTACAATCATATCCGGTTTAACATCATAAGGCCCTATTTCATCTACCTTATCAACCTTTTGTTCATCGTATGCCACACCAATCTTTTTAGCAAAGCTATGGCTTCCTAAGTATTTATCATAAAATCCGCCGCCGTAACCAACGCGGTTTCTCTCATCATCAAATCCCACAATAGGCATAATAATTATAGCATTCCCAGTATCCATATCAGCCACAGGCAGGACTTCCTTCGGCTCACGTATACCATTATACCCCTTCTCCAAGTCATCTGTCGAAGTTATATAATGGAATTTCATATATTTATCCGGCTTTCCATCGCTGGTAAGCTCCATAGTATATACTCTTGGAAGCGCTACCTTTTTCCCATTTTTCAATGCATCATCAATTATAGCTGCTGTCTTTACCTCTTTATTGTAATCAGCATATACAAAAATTGTGTCAGCATTTTTATACTCATCCATTGCCATTAATCGATAACAGATAACATCACCTGCAAAATCAATCATAACCGTTTCTGTCTCATGTTTAAATATGCTAGTATTTCTTCTAATATCCTTTTTACTTGCCATAAGAATGCCTCTTTCTATGATTTTTATTACTTTATTCTCTTACTTGTTCTTCGGCTTATATCTATCCTTAACATTTTCAATAGTTCCATCCGGACGCTGTATCTTCATTCTATCTAAATTTCCTCGAAGATTATTGTGAAATGCCTCCACATAAGCCTTTCTAAGGGCAGCCTGTTCCTCTTTCTCTGCCTCAGTAAGACCTTCTGCCTTAGATTTTCTATAAAGCTCATTAATTCTATCAATATTCAAATCCATACGTTAATTGCTCTCCTTACTTTAACATAATATTTAGTTCGCCATCTCTAGAGAATATATAATTCTCATATTGCCCCTTCTCTCTATGAAGAAGCTGCAATGACGGAAGCTTAAATACATATACATAATCCTTGATTTTTCCAAACATTCCTTTGCTTACCAATGCTGTTATTACAACATTTTTAACTATATCCTTTATTTCATATGATGAATCTAAAATCTGAATGTTCTTAGGGTTTTCTATCTCTATAAACTCATAGCCTTTAGACGATAAAATCATCACATATGGCTTTCCTGATGATACAAATGGTTTTGCAAGAGACTTACCATTTTTTATCTGACTATTTATACACATAAGTGACTCTTTTTTCTTATAATTATAAAAAACAATCTCCTCTGACAGTTCATCCTCAGTCTTTACTTTTGAATAGTAAAAATAATCTCCCTCGACCTTAACATACGGAATAGTCGAGGTATAATAAACACTCTCAATCGTGTTCATCACCACATCACTCTTACCTATAATAACATCAGAAATCATCTGTCCAACATTAATAAGACTAATACTTTCCACAACTGATTCATCTTTTGTCAAAAACTTATATCTATCATCTGTAAACAAGTCATATCCAGTCTTTACAATGTAATTATTCGAACTAATTGGAAGAAATTCTACAATTCCACACTGATTAAGTTTTTCATCGCTTATCTTATATTTTTTATTTTCGATTATGTTGAACATATACAACTCAAAGTCAAAATAATCATCATAAGTTTCTGTAAGATTAGAACGCAAAAACTCATTTTGCATAAGAATATAATAATCATTTAAAACAAAAAACTTGGTACGCATAAAATTTTCATATTTTTCAAGCTTTTCAGAATAAGAAAAAATCATACTTGTTTTTTCTTCATTAACGTCATATCTGTACAATAAAACATTCAAATCATCATCATTTTTTTTATCTTCTACAATGCTTGTAAAATATAAATACTCATTATTTAAACGTACATCGCTAATAAGTGCAATATTGTATTTTATTATTTCAGGTTCAATTTCAATACTTTCATTTTTTTCTGTATTATACAGGTATAAATACTGTCGTTTTATTCCGGTATACTTTGAATCCTCAAAATACTCATATGCAATGCGACCACCTGAAATATTTTTACCCTTCACACCCCTGGCATTCTTAATTATATGTATATTCATTCCCTTATTTTATCTCCTCTACCAAATCAAACGAATCATCCTTATTTGAAAGGAATAATGTCCCCTTATCCTTTCCATGAATAATATCATTTATAACATTAACATCAGCTCCGTTTGCTATAACCATACTTGCTCCTGATAATGTTGCTATCTTTGCTGCAACAAGCTTTGCTGACATACCGCCTGTGCCAACATTGCTGCTACTTGTCTCCTTACCCATATTAATATACTTTTCATCCAGTTTTTCTACTAAATCTATAAACTTAGCATCCTTATTGGAATTTGGATCATCTGAATACAGACCGTCTATATCAGATAATAATATGAGCAAATCAGCATCAACAAGTGCTGTTACAATAGCTGATAATCTGTCATTATCACCAAACTGAATCTCGTATGTGGAAACTGTATCATTTTCATTAACAATAGGAATTACCCCCATCTTTAATAACTGTAAAAATGTATTTTTGGCATTATCCTTATACTCATCATTAAGCATCGTCAGCTTAGTTGTAAGTATCTGTGCTACTGGCTGATTATATTCGCTAAACAGTTTCTGATACGTCATCATCAGTTGTGCCTGTCCTATTGCCGCACACGCCTGCTTCTGCGAAAGGCTAAGTTCATTCTTCTTAAGTCCCATTTTTTTACAACCTACAGCAATGGCTCCAGAGGATACAAGAATAACTTCCTTTCCCATATTTCTAAGATTCGTTAATACTCTTGCTAATCTCTCAAGTTTTTCCAAATCAAGTAGTCCCGTCTCGCTGTGAGTTAACGATGATGAACCAATCTTAATAACTATTCTTTTTTTATTTATAAGTTCTTCTCTGTAATTCATATCTCTTTGCTTATAGCAATCCTTTCTATTGTTCTAGCTGCTTGTAACAGCCTCAAAAACACGTATGCCATCCATGGCTGCACTTGTTATGCCGCCAGCGTATCCTGCTCCTTCCCCGCAGGGATAAATGCCTTCAACATTACATACAAGTTTTTCATTTCTCTCTATTCTTAACGGTGATGATGTTCTGCTTTCAACACCTAATAAAATAGCATCATCTCTGTCAAAACCCGAAATAGTTCTTCCAAAAGATGGAATACACTCTTTTAGTGCATCACACAGTTCCTTTGGCAAAATTTTATTTATATCACCAAAAGATGTATCTCCCTTTGTTACAGGTGTAATATGTCCAAATCCTTTGGATACCTTTCCATCTTTAAAATCTCCAAATAACTGAACAGGTATCTTGCCATTCCCTTCAATATAAGCAGCTCTTTCTAGCTTACGCTGAAATTTTACACCTGCAAGTGGATCATCAGATTCAAAATCATCCGGCGTAACTGACACTATTATGGCACTATTAGCATTTTTACTGTCTCTTTTACTATAGCTCATTCCATTGACAGCTGTCATTTCGTCTTCTGATGAAGCATTTACAACATATCCTCCAGGACACATGCAAAAAGAGTACACTGCTCTGCCATTTGAAGCACTGGCTGTCAATTTATAGTCAGCAGCACCTAATATACCCTCTATACTATCCTCATGATTCATACCATACATCGCATTATCTATAAGCTCCTGCGGATGCTCCATTCTAACACCTACTGCAAATGCTTTCTGCTCCATCCTGATACCGTTATCTTTAAGCATTTTAAAGGTATCTCTGGCGCTGTGTCCTAAAGCCAAAATAAGTTTATCTGCATTTATCTGCTTTGAATCATTGACAGTTATACTACAAACCTTACCGTCTTTAATATGTATATCAGTCAGTTTTGTACTAAATAATATTTGTCCGCCTGCCTCTTCAATAGCTTTTCTCATATTTACAACTATCTTTTCAAGGACATCAGTTCCTATGTGAGGCTTTGCTACATAAGCAATCTCTTCATGCGCTCCAAATTTCACAAAGGTGTCTAGCACTAGTTTGTTTCTTCCTGATTTATCCTTTACCATCGTGTTAAGCTTTCCATCAGAGAAAGTCCCTGCTCCACCTTCACCAAACTGTACGTTTGACTCCGGGTTTAACTGACCAAACTCCCAGAAATTTTGAACATCTTTCTTTCGTTCCTCTATAGACTTTCCCCGTTCTATTATAATGGGCTTATATCCGTTTATCGCAAGAAAATATCCGCAAAAAAGACCTGCTGGTCCCATTCCTACGACAACAATATTTCCAGCATCCTCCGGTGAAACAGCTGGCTTATAATCATACACTGAAGGTGTTAGTTTACTTATATTCCCTTTTATAAGACTTCTATTTATCCTGTCCTCATTTTTTAGCTCCACATCTACCGTATAAACAAAATAAATATCCGGTCTATATCTGCCATCAACAGATTTTCTTACAATAGAAAAATTTGTAATGTCGTCTCTTTTCACCTTAAGAAGCTTCTCTATTTTATTTTTCAAAATGCCGTGTTCATCTTTTTCCTTGTAATACGGCAATTTAATCTGACTAATTCTAATCATATTCGCCTCTATAAAATATGTTTCTATTTATCCCCTATAGCTGTTCCGACAATAATACCCGTCAACCATGCCCAATGAAGATTATAACCTCCACATATACCGTCCACATCAAGCAGTTCTCCTGTTATATACAAGTCAGGATACTTTACTGTCTGAAATGTGTCATCAACCTCTGACAGTTTTATACCACCTGCACATACCTGCGCCTGTGAAAAGTCATTAGTCTCTATCACAACAGAGTAGAAACTTTTAACTGCCTTCAGCACATCTACAAATTCTTTATTTGTTAACGCTGAAACCCTTATACCTTCATCTATTCTTAAATATGCTAAAAGCATACTAACCAGCTTGCTATTTAACATACCGCAAAGCACTCTGTAGATAGATACATCCTTACGGCTATTAAAAAAGCTTTCAACCTGTTCTTCGGTATAATCTGGCATAAAATCAATATTAACATGGACTTTACATCCATCATTCAGACCATATGAAGCATATCTGGATACTTGAAAAACAGGAATTCCTGATATACCGTATTCTGTTAATTGCAACTCACCGGTATCTTCAGCCATACGTTCATGGTCAACATACAATTCAATCTTAGCCTGACATCTAACGCCAGCACCCTTTTTATATACTGTTTCCTTGCACTTCAAACTGGTAAGTGCCGGAACAGACGGATACATTTTTAATCCCAAATTTTTCGCAATCCCATAACCGGAGCCATCGCTTCCCAGTACAGAATATGCCTTACTTCCCGTGGCTAAAACTAATACATCCGCTGTATATGTCACTCGCTTTTTCTTTCTAATATTGTCTTCTTCATAGCCAACTGATGATAATATTTCATATTTTCCTTCTAATGTTTTCTGTGCATCAATCACATGAACATCATATAATATTTCAACGCCATATTCTTTACATGCCATAATCAATGTATCATTAACCGTGCTTGCCTGATAAGAATTAGGATAAACATACCCGTTCTTATCTGTACAAATCATACCAAGCTCACCAAAAAAATCTATAACTCTATCTGTGTCACATTTTTTAAGCCAGCTCTCTATTCTGTCTAAATCATGACTTCTAAAGCATTCTATATTCATTTTTTTGTTTGTCAGGTTACATCTTCCATTTCCTGTGGCAAGCAATTTTCTACCAGCTTTATCCTGATGTTCTAAAATCTTTACATCAATATTTTTATTACTCTTTTTTATATTGATTGCTGCCATCATTCCCGATGCTCCTGCGCCTACAATAATAACATTCATCATTAGCACCTTTACCTTGAAATGTACACAAAAAACCAACATAAATTGTACCACAAATAACTTCCATCCGCAAGTAACCTGCACTAACTTCTTCAACCCCCAAAAACACCACCTCTTTCACATAATTCATATTATATGTAGTTATAAAAATTGCTGACATTCTCCAACAGAAATGTAAATGCTTCAGATTAGCTGTAGCTATGTGCACCTGTATTTTTTACGCATTGGAGGGATTTGTGCGTTTTCTTAATGCCGTTTTTCGATAAAGCTGTTAGTCTTTTGCAGAGGCAGACAATTTGACGTATGCGTCCGTCATAGATAAACAAAACACGAGACGATTTTTACTTTTTTGCAGGGCATCACGAAATCCTTATGTTGCCTCGCGTCGCAACTCGCTCGCTTGCCTCATTTAGAGTCGTAGGCAAGCTCTCTCGAACAATGCTTTGGCGAGGCAGGATTATTCGTGATGCTGTCCTGCTAAAAAAGTTACAAAATCGTCTCTATCGTTTTGTCTTATCTACGGCGAACGCATACTTTCAAATTGCTCTGACATCGCAAAAGACTAACATAATAAACTCTTCGAAAAACGGCATTTAGAAAACTCCAAATCCTGGAAGGGAGCGTGAAAAATATAGGTGCACATAGCGAAAGTTAATCTGAAGTATTACTATTAACTGGAGAATGTCAGCAATTCTAAATATAACTACATATAATATGAATTATGGATGTTGGTGTGTTTTAGGGAGTTGAAGAGGTTAGCTTGTTATGCTTTCTAGGAAGCGGTATAGTACGCTGATATTTTCTATCCAGATGCCCTCTTCTATGCTGTCTCTTGTGTCCTTCTCCAGCATATCGTAGGTAATTCCTGTCTCTATAAACACTGTTTCCTTGTCTTTTTTGTAGACAACTACATTTTCCTGATCAAATCCAATGTAATAGTTGTATCTTTCAGATTCTCCATTTGTATATATCATAACTTGTCCTTCACGAACATTTTTTCTTATAACAACCTGATTTTCTGAGAAAGATACAAGCATTAAGCTGACTAATTCTTCACCACTATCTTTAAAGTAATCACCATTTTCTTCCAAATATTTTATTACTTCTTCTCTATCGAGTCCTATCATTTCTATTGGCAGATTAAGCTCATTTGCTGTTATATTATTGGGTTCTTCTTCCTTGCTTGTCTCAATAACAAGCTTTGCATCTTCTTTTAAAATATTTTTATTCTCCGATACACCATCTGTCTCTTCCTCACCACTAATGAGTCCACCAGATATATATGGTCTCTCACTTTCGATTTCATCCCTAAGAACAATGTTATCATCCTCTTTGTTTCCGATTTTATATCCCACCACATAAGCTGCAACAAAACCGACTAAAACACAAAAAATGCAGATATATTTTTCAAACCTTTTCATTTTCATACATCACCTCGTATAAAATAATTTCCGTCTGATTTATTATCTGCATTTTTTAACAATTTATTCAATTTCGTGTTTAAAACAAGCGAAGCTTTTGTAATAAGTTCAAAATAGAACGCCCCTTTGGCAACATAAGGATTTCCTCTTCCTCAATTCCCCTTAAAAGCAATAACGTTATACCATAAACAATTATTGCTACAAAAATTGCAATCATACAACTGATGGCATTAATCTCTGTCAATAAATAAAATACTTTGTATGAGCAAAATGTAAAAATAGCCATTATAGCTGCCGAGATAAGAGGCAAAAGAAATGTTTTAACAATTTCCTGTCTATATCCTATATACCTATAAATACTGATGGCATTTAAAATACATACAACTAATCCAAATATTATATCTGCTATAACCACTACATAAAGATTTGGTTTAAAGACAATTAACGATACAATCAGGAATATATAATGTAAAACCATAGAAATTCCTGCATTTATTATCGGCGTTTTCATTCTGTCAATTCCCTGAAGAACTGCATTTGATATAGTTGACATTGAAAATACCACAACTGTTAAAATTGAAAGCCACATAATGCCAACCGCTTGCCCATTTCCTCCTAAACCAAAGAGTAAATCAAGTATTGGGCCACCTAATACAGATAAGCCTGCACCTGCCGGAATAGCAAATATCATCGTAAGCTTCATTGATGATTCTATCTTGCTAAATGTCATTCTTCTATCCCCTGCTGTTACAGACCTGATAATACTTGGGATAATGGCTGATGACAACGCAGAAGCCACAGCTATAGGCGCTGTTGTTATAAGCTTATATGAGCCAGAATAGATACCATACAATGATGCATATTCAGACTGCTTCATATGAAAAATACCTTCACAAATATTGCCAAAAACACTGCTGTCTAAAATACTGCTGAAATTATAGATAGTTGTACTAAGAAGCACTGGAAGTATGGTATATAAAAGTTCCTTTAATAAGTCTCCGTAAGATTCCTCTCTGACATATCTGTTCTTTCTTACCTGTCTTTTAAGTACAGGAACATATATGAGAAATACGAAAACAAGAAATACGAATGCAACCGATGCACCAACCAATGTACCTAATGTTGAACCAGCAGCTCCATATGCTGCATGTTCGCTTGCTGTTTTTCCCATTTTAAACAGCACCATAGCACCAACAATACTTACTATTGCATTGGCTATTTGTTCTAAAATTTGAGAAATAGCAGTTGGCATCATGGTTCCCATTCCCTGGAAAAATCCACGCAATACACCCAATACCGACATTATAAAAAGTACTGGTGCCAATATTTTAATGGCTGGTGCCGCAGATGGATATGCACATAAGTCTGCAAAGCCCTCCGCTCCAAAGAACATAACTGATGCCACAATTAAGCCTATAATAACTCCAATAAACAATGCTCCAAAAAATGCTTTATATGCATTTTTTATTTCATTTCTTGCCACCTTAGCTGATACTATCTTTGATACAGCAAGTGGCATACTCATTGATGATATAAGCAAAAACAGCGAATATACGTCATAGGCCACACCATAATAAGTCTGACCTTCTGTGCCAATAATATTTTGAACAGGCACCCTATATATAATTCCTATAAGTCGTACTAGTATTCCAGACATAGCAAGAATACTACCTTGAACAAGAAAGTTTGTCTTATTCTTACTCATATTTACCTCTCGTTTCTATCTAATCCCTCGTAATACCAATATTCGAAAGTATTTCACTCTGCTTATTTTCCATCTCTATTCTTTCATCATCTTCCATATGGTCATAGCCAAAAAGATGAAGCATACTATGAGCAACTAAAAATGCCAGCTCTCGCTTTACTGTATGCCCATATTCCTCAGCCTGGCTATATACTTTATCTACCGATATAATAATGTCACCAAGCATTAATTCGCCTGTATCTGGCTCAAAGTATTCACAGGCAATTTTCTCATCTTCTAAGAAATCAAATTCTCCTGCCTCCTGATATTCAACCATCGGGAACGACAATACATCCGTAGGTCTGTCAATATCTCTGTTTTCCCTATTTATAGACTGGATAGTATCATTGTCAGTAATTGTAACCTCCACATTTACCTCATATGGACAATTTACATAGGATACTGCCTCTTCAATAACGCTCTTTATAACCGATTCATAATCAAAATCAAATTTAGCCTCTATTTCGTTTTCAATAAATACTGTCATCTACTGATTCTCCTTTATTCCAACAAGTGTATCTCTAATGATATTAAACTCTTCTATAGTAAGACCTGATTTATTTAACGCACCTGTACTAAGACGCTTATTTAAAGCATTCTCCATAACAGCTCGCTCACTTATGTCCTTCTTATCCATTGTCCCCTTAACATACTCTATAGCCGAAACAGCTGTATCACTAAGCATAACAATAGCCGCTTCTTTGGACTTTGGAAGTCTTGATTTAACGTTGTGCTCAACCATTATGCTCTTAACATCTCTTGGAATATTATATTTATCAGCTAATTTTAAGCCTTCTCTAATATATTCACTACCAACAGTCTTTCCCAAATCGTGATAAAGACCTCCTGCATAAGCAAGATAGCTGTTAGCACCAATTCTCTTAGCAGCCAGTCTGGACATTTCGGCAACCTCTATAGAGTGATAATAAAGAGATGTTGACTTATTTTTTATATATCGGGCAGCCTCATACTTCTCTGAACCAATTTTTTTCAAAAGAAACTCTGGTGTTCTCTTCTTAATAAATATGTCTGATATAATTCTAATCACATTTGAAATCACAACAGATATTACTGCAACAACCATCATCGACACAATAAATGATGTTTCTTCATATTCGAAGCCATAATCAGAACAGTAATATTTAAAATAAATTAATAAAACAAGCTCTCCTACAAAAAAGCCCACAACCCCCATTATATTCTTATATAATTTATCAAAAATTCCTGTTGCAAAGCATGATAATACATTTATAACAATTATCACTGAACCTAATATATATAGCGGAAACTCCAGCATACCTATTGTAAGCGTTACGCCTACACACATGGCAGTAACAAGTCCTGCTGACAATCCAAACACACCCGAAATAATCATAGAAACCAACATAAATGGCATATTTCCAATATCAAATAGTGCAACTAAAGCTGTACCTAGTAAGATAAAATGATATCCACAAAGTACCTTTATCATACTCTTTTCAATAATTAAAAGGTATACAGCTGCTGTAAACATAGCAATGGATATAAATGCTGTAAATGCCGTTCTCTCTATATCATCATAAAAAACTTCAATCAAAATACCTGTTATATAATAGCACGCCACAACTGTCAAAACTGCCATATATATAACAGCACCTGCCTTTATGGCTACTTTTTTTAAGTCAATTTTATCGATCATTTCTTCTGCCTCTACTCTTTTGTTCGTCATATCTGTCATTTCTTTCATCATTATGTCTTGAATGCTTATTCTCATAATTCTCATAAGCGTTGACAATCTGCTGAACAAGAGGATGTCTTACAACATCCTTATTTGTCAATTTAGATATACCTATCCCTTCAATATCATTAAGAATACGAACGGCCGTATCAAGTCCTGATACAACTCCTCTTGGTAAATCCTTCTGAGTCAAATCACCTGTAATAACTATCTTTGAACCAAAACCAATTCTTGTTAAAAACATCTTCATCTGTGCAGGTGTTGTATTCTGCGCCTCATCCAATATAATAAATGCATTATCTAAGGTTCTACCTCTCATATATGCCAAAGGAGCCACCTCGATAAGACCTTTTTCTGAATTGTGTATAAAGCTGTCTGCACCCATTATCTGATACAGAGCATCATACAGTGGTCTAAGGTAAGGATCTACCTTACTTTGTAAATCACCTGGTAAAAAGCCTAGATTTTCCCCTGCTTCAATTGCTGGTCTTGTGAGAATAATCCTATTAACCTCATTATTTTTAAAGGCCTCTATAGCCATAGCCATAGCAAGATATGTCTTTCCCGTACCAGCAGGTCCAATACCAAAAACAATTGTATTTTTCTTTATACTGTCCGTATACTGCTTCTGTCCTAATGTTTTTGGCTTAATTGGTTTTCCACTTACTGTTCTTGTTAATATTTCATTATCAATATCAAGCATTACACTTGTTTTTTCCTCATATGTAAGAGATAATGCGTAATCAACATTTTGTTCAGTTATTATATTTCCTCTTTTTGAAAGCTCAAGTAAGTTCTCTAAAACGTCCTTACATCTTTTTACATCTGTTGGACCTCCTACAATTCTTACAACAGAATCTCTATAAATAATGGAAACATGAAGTGTCTTTTCTATCTTCTTAGCAAATTGGTCCATGCTGCCAAACACATTCGCACCATGTTCAGCCGGCATATTTGCTATATTTTCAATATCACTCATATGTACCTCCAAAACTCCCTATATTTTCAAGCGCAATCACTTGACCCGATACTTTACACTCTTCATTACCAACTTCTATTTTAACATTATTTTCAAGTATTTGAATAGTATTTTCCTCAATTTTTTTTAAAATATACTGTAATTTTTTATCAAGTACTTCTCTCGCCTGTTCTTCCGTGTATATTTCCTTGGAAATTTCATATTCTTTGTATATTTTTCTCTCCATAATGACAGGTAAATAAAAGTTTTCACCTATCTTCATCTGTTCATAGGATGTAATTATATCATATTTTTTATATTTATTCCCATATAGACAGCTTGTAAATTGTTTTCCATTAATATCATATATATATGACGTGCTTTCTTTACCTGTATATACCTTTTTTGTATATTCCCTATCCATAGTAAACTCCACATTATATATAACCTTACCAATAACATCACCTGATGCTTTAACAGGGCGCTCTTCCAGCACACTTAAATCATCACCTATTATCTGATATTTTCCTTGTATCAAAACATCTCCGTTATTAACTTCATCTCCCGGACCTACTAAAGGTGTACCTTGCCTTGTTATAATAGATGTTATAACTGCATTTTTGCTACATACAATGTCTCCATGCACTTGTTCTTCCTCATTATTTTCAGTATATTGACTGCTATTTTCTCTTATATGTATTACAAGCTTTGTTCCCTTTATCTCTATAGACGCCCATGTTATATCAAAATATTCATTTCTAAGCTCTTTTTCAATCCTTGTCGTATCAATATCATCCTTTAATATTCCCTCTTTGACACCTGCATCCTCTAAAAATTTTGTCAATTCATCATCTGTATGTGTAAAATTCCCTTCAAAGCTAATATTCCAAACATACAAAGACATAATATAAACAATTACCCAGCTTACAAATAAGCCCAAAAAGAACATCTTTCTCTTTCTATAAGCAAACAAAAAGAAAGGTAGTCCATACCTTTCCATTACTTTAATTTTTGTTTTTGTTTTCCTAAGTATAATCTTTAATTTTTTTACATTTTTTGATTCTATATAAAATGTAATCTGTTCCCCGTTAAATACTATATCCCATATCTTTATATTTCTGGCATTTATGAGATTTAAAAACCTTTCCTTACTATCTCCAACTAATAGAATCTTTACATATCCATTTACGTATTTAATAAACCTTTCAATCATCTATTGCCTCCAAAGAATCTAATAAAATTTAACCTCAAATATAAGTCCTTTAATTCTCATGTCATCTTTAGAAAAACAAATAATTTTTAAATTTTGTCCCGATATTTTTACCCGGCAACCTTTTCCCTGCAACTTAATAACAGAAGCATCATATTCAATGATGCTTCTGTAGTTCTCAATATATGCCTCATACTGTCCACACAACTTAACATTCAGTGCTCCTGGACATATCTCCTTTGGAAGGTTCAGAGCTTCAAAAAACGTCTCCATATATATCCCCCAAAACACATCCTTTGTTAAATATATGTTTCAAAGTCATTATAAATGCACATTGATATTGAATTAATTAGATTATTTTCTTACACCAATAGCAGTAAGATTCTCACCTGCAACACTAAATGACATTCTTGTAAAATGTGACTGTGTCTCATCCGGCATTTCAATACAAATTCCGAAAAATTTGCCCTTATCACCTAAGTCAATTGTAATCTTATTACCTGAAAGAGACCACTTTCCTGTATAGTCACCGGATATTGTTCCATCTGCATTTAAGCTGATAGTTTCAGCTGTTGCAATACCAAGCTTTTCGCTTGTCGCACAAAGACTTTTATCATGATTATGAATATCATTATTTTTAAAACAAGAATAATGGAACCAGTTCTCCTGCTTATTTATTATGAAATCATATGTTCCTGCAACCTGCTCAGTTGTATAAGTATCTGCTATTTTCTCTCCTGTATATTCAAAAGGAGATGGAACTAACCAATTTTCTTCATTCATATACATTTGACGAACTCTGACCTGATGTCCCTCAGACTGATTTGCATGAGTAGTATCGGCCTTAGGCACAAATCTTGTATGATAAACAAGATAAATATTTCCATCATCATCAACCATAGCCGAGTTATGACCTTGAGCTACCTGAATAGAGATATCAAAAAATCCTGCCATATCATTGTTTCCTAAAAGCTTAAGTCCTCTAGAGAGACCATAGTTCTTTGAAAATCCTGTATATACTGCACTTACGCCCTTCTGATCAACAAAAGGTCCATTAATTGACTCTGAACGGAATAATCTCATATTATATCCCTCAGCTGCTGAAAGTCCGCCATATGTAACAAAAAGGAAGTAATAGTCTCCAGATTTAATAATATATGGAGCTTCACCCGATACATAATATCCACCGGCAATCTTGTATCCATAATAAGCATCTGCAATGCTTCTTGCATCAACAGGCTCATATGTGTATGAATAATCTCTTAAACCTGTATTTACATCAAGCTTAATCTGATAGATTCCTGATGACCATGAGCCATATGTCATCCAAAGGTCACCGTTTTCATCATACATAACATTTGGATCAATTGCATTTACAAGGAATCCACTAGAGGTGTTATATCTTGAAAGGTTTGTTCCTTCCTCTAACACATCATAAATATCAGAATATGCTACTCTCTCCTCATTTAAAACAGATTCTCCACTATTACCCTTATCATAAAAGCCAGAATAAATTACATTACCAACATATTCATATGGTCCTTCAATATTATCTGCTGTCAGAAGACAAATAACTGATTGCCAGTTATTTCCATTGAGACTCATATACATACACCATTTGCCCATTGTCTCATTATAGATAACATCAGGAGCCCATAGATTACCTCTTATAGATGAGCCGCTAGATGCCTGCCATTTATCATGTGGTTCTTCAAAAATCTTATTGTATTCAGTTTTAATATTTAAATCAAAGCTCTTCCATACCTTTAAATCAGTTGATTTAGCATATCCACCACCATCAATGTGGGAACCAAAAATATAATATGTATCACCATCTTTTACAATAGATGGATCATGAACTGTCACTCTCGAAAAAGTAACAGAGTTTGATTCCAAATTAAGTGTATACTCACTTTCTGTTTCTGGCTCTGCCTCAGTCACTGTTTCATTAGCAGTTGTTTCCTCTTCCTTCTGTTCGTTACCGCAGCCAACAAGAGATGCTACACAGCTCATTGTTAACAATCCGGCTAAAAAAAGCTTTCTAAGTTTCATAAATTCCCTCCTAAATAAATACATAGATGTAATAACCTGTTGCAATTTTACAATAAAAACAGCCCATTGTAAAGGAAATAAAAAAGGACTAACACATATATGTTAGTCCTTATCTTTTAGATTAATAAAGTCAAATACTATACAGACTAGTTGTACTTTCTCTTTCTAGCTGCCTCTGACTTCTTCTTACGCTTAACGCTTGGCTTCTCGTAATGCTCTCTCTTGCGAATTTCCTGCTGAATGCCTGCCTTCGCACAGTTTCTCTTAAATCTACGTAAAGCACTATCTAAACTTTCGTTTTCTTTAACGATAACATTTGACATTGTCTCACCTAACCTCCCCTCCAGTTACGTATTGTGCATAATACGACTGTAGGTTTTATTGCACAAATGATATTATAGCACAATATTCCTATTCGTCAATATGTTTTTTTTGAAAAATTTTATATAAATAATGTAATATAATTAGCCTAACTGTTCTGATAAAACCTTCTCTACTGCAGCTAATGCTTCATCAATCTTTTCAGGAAGTTTACCACCAGCTTGCGCCATATTTGGACGACCACCACCGCCGCCACCTACAATAGCAGCAATTGACTTAATAATATTTCCTGCATGTGCACCACTTGCCTGCGCTCCATCTGTTGCCATAGCAAGAAGATTCACCTTACCATCCTGTGATGATGCAATAACAATTACGCCATCTCCCAGCTTGTCTTTTAACTGATCTCCAAGATTTCTAAGGCCATTCATGTCAACACCATCAACCTTCACTGCAAGAAGTTTTGTACTGCCAACTATCTTAACCTGGTTCATAACATCACCAAGTGCCTCATTTGCCATCTTACTCTTAAGCTTCTCATTTTCAGAATGAAGTGCCTTTATTTCTTCCTGCATAGCTTCAATCTTTTTAACTAAACCTGCCACATCTGATTTAGCTGCTTTAGCTGCCTTTTGAAGCTCTGCCTCCATATCAGCGTAATATTTAACAACACCAGCTCCTGTAAGTGCTTCAAT
This sequence comes from Lachnospiraceae bacterium, assembly GCA_017440045.1. GTDB lineage: Bacteria > Bacillota > Clostridia > Lachnospirales > Lachnospiraceae > SVEL01. The sequence continues at coordinate 107,282 of JAFSIA010000023.1, read as the reverse complement.
TCTTCTAACTCCAGCTGCTATACCTGATTCCGATACAATCTTAAAGTTTGCGATATTTCCTGTATTCTTAACATGAGTACCACCACAAAGTTCTACTGAGAAGTCTCCCATAGTTACTACACGAACCTTCTCGCCATATTTCTCTCCAAAAAGAGCCATAGCACCAGTCTTTTTAGCCTCATCAAGAGTCATTTCCTTTGTTACAACCTCAATACCTGAAGCAATCTGTTCATTTACAATAGCTTCAACCTTTTCAATCTCCTCTGCTGTAAGCGCAGCGAAATGAGAGAAGTCAAAACGAAGTCTATCCTTATTAACAAGAGAACCAGCCTGCTCAACATGTGAACCAAGAACCATTCTTAATGCCTTTTGTAAAAGATGTGTTGCACTATGGTTTTTACATGTATCTCCACGATTTGCGCCATCTACCTTTAATGTAACAATGTCGCCGACCTTAATCATACCTTCTAAAACCTTACCAACATGGCCCACTTTTCCACCAAGGAGCTTGATTGTATCAACAACCTCAAATGTGCTATCTCCGACAGTGATGATACCTTTATCACCTTCCTGTCCACCCATTGTAGCATAGAATGTTGTCTCCTCTACAATAATTGTTCCCACATCACCATCAGCAAGTGCCTCAACAACCTCTGTCTCTGTTGTAAGTGCTGTAACCTTTGATGTAGTATCAAGCTTATCGTATCCAACAAATGTAGTTGTTAGCGTTGTATCTAATTCTTCATATACAGTTGCATCCGCACCCATATAGTTTGTAGTCTTTCGTCTACTTCTGGCATTTTCTCTCTGCTCTGTCATACAAGCATTAAAGCCTGCCTCGTCAAGAGTCATGCCCTTCTCCTCGAGAATTTCACTTGTAAGGTCAAGTGGGAATCCATATGTATCATATAATTTAAATGAATCCTCACCTGTAAGAACTGTCTTCCCTTCAGCTCTCATCTTGTCCATCATATCCGAGAGAATACTAAGTCCCTGATCTATAGTTTTATTAAACTTATTCTCTTCTTCTGTTAAAACCTTAAAGATGAACTCCTTCTTTTCATCAAGCTCTGGGTATCCATCCTTACTTTCATTTATAACTGTCTCAGAAAGCTTTGCAAGGAACTTGTCCTCTATGCCGAGAAGTCTGCCATGTCTGGCTGCTCTTCTTATAATTCTTCTAAGTACATAGCCTCTACCTTCGTTTGATGGCATTACACCATCTGAAATAAGGAATGTAGATGAACGAATATGGTCTGTGATAAGTCTTATTGAAACATCCTTCTTTTCATCTGTCTGGTATGTCACATTAGCAATTCTGCAGATTTCATCTCTTATTGCTTTCATTGTATCAATATCAAAAACTGAATCTACATCCTGCACAACAACTGCAAGTCTCTCAAGACCCATACCTGTATCAATATTCTTCTGAGCAAGCTCTGTGTAATTGCCGTTGCCATCTCCCTCAAACTGTGTAAATACGTTATTCCATACTTCCATGAATCTGTCGCATTCACAACCAACCTTACAATCAGGCTTTCCGCAACCATACTTAATGCCTCTGTCATAATAAATCTCTGTACATGGACCACATGGGCCTGCACCATGCTCCCAGAAATTATCACATTTACCGTTCTCATCACGATAAAATCTTGTGATTTTTTCTGCAGGAACACCTACTTCATTTGTCCAGATATTGAAAGCTTCCTCATCATCATAATAAATCGAAGGATATAATCTGTCCTCCTCAAGACCTATTGTCTTTGTAAGGAACTCCCAAGACCACTCTATGGCCTCATGTTTGAAATAATCTCCAAACGAAAAGTTTCCAAGCATCTCAAAAAATGTAAGATGACGTGCTGTCTTTCCTACATTTTCAATATCACCTGTTCTTACACACTTCTGACATGTTGTAACTCTATTTCTCGGTGGAATCTCCTGACCTGTAAAATAAGGTTTAAGAGGTGCCATACCTGCATTAATAAGAAGCAAACTCTTGTCATTATGTGGAACAAGAGAAAAGCTGTTCATCTTTAAATGATCCTTGCTCTCAAAAAATTCAAGGTACATTCTTCTAAGTTCATTTACTCCGTAGTTCTTCATATTTTCCTCCAATTAGGATAACTATTGTGTAATAGTTGTCTCTTTCTCTATTTCATTAGATTTCTTTGCGTCTTTTCTGTCCCTAAGCTTTTTACCACAGAAAACACCCGCGACAGCAACCACTACCAATACAATAAAGAGGCACGCATAATAAGCTACGCCACCTAAAAAGCCTGTCAAACCCAAAAAATTCATCTTTCTCACTCCTTCATTTTAAATACTAAATCCTCGAAACAATCTCCAAGGTAAGCATTATGCTTTAGCATATCACAAAAATAGCTGTATTTCAACAATTTAATATTGTCCTGTCTCCATAAATTTATCAGCTCTATCCTTTGCCATAGACACAATTTTGTCATCATATCCCATAACCTTTAAAAGCTGTATTGCATTTCTGCTGGTAGCAGGTCCTACATTTAAAATATAGTTAAAAAGTACATCATCGTTTTTTATTTCTTCCTCAAAATGATAATTAGCATAATAACTGTCAAGTAAATAGGTAAGCTCTATATCGTGTGTCGCCGCAAAGCAAAGAACATTATTCATCTGACTTTCAGCAAAACTCTTTAATATCTCTGTAGATGCTGAAACTCTTTCGACAGTATTTGTTCCTCTTAGGACTTCATCCACAAAACATATTATTTTCTCACCGCTTTTTGCGGCATCTATTATACGTTTTAAAGCCTTAATCTCAACCATATAATAGCTTTCGTTATTAGTAAGATCATCCTTAAGACTCATTGATGAATACACTAAACATCTATTTATCCTGAAACATTTCGCTGATGATGTATAAATAGTCTGCGCCAAAACACAATTTATGCCAATAGTTTTAAGAAAGGTCGATTTACCTGATGCATTACTACCTGTAAGAAGTACTCCTCTTTCCTCTTTTATTGTATTTGAAACAGGATTATCCAATAAAGGATGATATATGTCATCTGCGACTATACCTAACTTTTCTTGCGTTAAATCCGGTTTACACCACACACTATACTTTTCTTTTAAATATTGCCTGTAATATGCTACCGAGCAGGCAGACTCTATATAACCAACCAGACTGTACAGCCTGTCTATTTCTTTAATATTTTCTGTGGCTTTTCTTTTTACTGAATTAAATTTAATCAAATCAACATGGAACAGCATTCTAACATACTCCATGACCATATCTGCCAATGAGCCACTCATATTGTTTGTACCCATAAGAAATATATTCTTTGTAATAACCGATATTTTTTTATATATTTCCTCAATCTCCATATTGTACTGGGATAACTGGGAATCTGACACATCTGCTATTTTCTTTGCATTAACTATCAAACCAACGAGATACCCACAGCATATAAAATAATTCTCTATTTTTGACTTAGACTTATAATATTGGAGTACATTAATTACAACCATTGTAATTGTAGCAATAATACCAAACGGCGGAGATATAAATATGCTTCCAATTGCTGCAATAAGCATTGCCGCCAAAGCAAAATGCTTAGTATTTTTTCTATTATCCAAATCTCCTAATAGATGGATAACCTCATATACAGAAATGGATTTAGTCTGACCGATATTTGCAAAAATTTCTTGAAACTTAATACAAACATCCTTGTTTTCTTGAAAATATGAGACCAGCCTGTCAAACTCCAGCAAATCTTCCTCGGAGTAATCCATGCTTCTAAGACGATTATATAGGCAATCTTCACCTATAGAGGACTGAGTATAATTCAGTGACTTAAAAATATTGTCCATGCCCAAATCATTCCAAGTAATCTCGTCAACAAATTTATCGTTTTTTACAATGTCAAAATACTTTCTAATTCTCAAAAAAGCTGTGGCACTGTAATCTTTATCAGGACTGCTTCCCCACTGTTTATTTAATTTAAAAAGCAACTTTTCCCTTGTATTTTTTTTATATATAATGGATTGATATCCAAAAAAGATAATCAACACAAAAAAAGCTGCCAGATAAAATAAGATATCCATAAAAATCACCTCACATAATAATGTACCACACATTTTTTATAACTTCTACAGACATTTTTCTGGCAGCGATAAATTTTTCGAGTTTTATATACAATTTCCAGCAAACATTACCTGAAAATGAATGATTTTTGTCAAATTATGATACAAATAACTCCTCCTCTACTATCATTTGTTATTTTTTGCAAGGTTTCTTGCATTTTAGATTGTGTCTCATCAGACAATTTGTCTATTTTATTCCTTATTCCATCTGTCACAATCTGCTCAATTGTCTTTCCAAAAATATTCGTTGCAAAAATACCATCCATGCCATCTTTACCATTTTCTTTAATAAAGCCCATTAAGTCCTTTGCTTGTGCCTCATCTCCCACAATAGGCGCAAGCTCTGTCTGTACATTGGCACGAATAAGGTGAATAGATGGAGCTTCCGCCTTTATTTTTACACCATATTTTGTGCCATTTTTAATCACTTCCGGCTCATCAATATTAATCTCTTCTTTTGAAGGCATAACAACAGCATATCCTTTTGCCTGAACCTGTTCCAGCGCTCCACTAATCTTATCAAAATCCTCCTTTTTGGATGACAGTTCTTTTATAGTTCTTATCAACTCATATTCGCCTGAGATATTTTGCCCGGTAAACTCACTTAAAACCTGATAATAATATTTTTCTGCAATATTAAATCTGATTTTAACAATACCTGCCGATAAATCCTTTTCATATACGTCTATGTTATTTACATAAGAATCATCAGCTGCCAGTGCACCAATTGCCATTTCATCCATATCTTTCATATATTTGCCTTTACTTATAACCGCTTTCGCAAGGTCTATTAGCGTACTTTTTATGTAATGATCTGTACTTAGCATTTCAACCCAGCCAGGCAACGAAAAACATATTTCACTTACAGGGAATTCGTCCAACACAGCAGCCATAATTCCTTCAACATCTTCCTTTCTTAGTTGATTACAGTTTACCGGCATAACTGTAACACCATATTTTTCAGACATACTTTTTGCCAATTCAAATGCTTCTTCACTCTTAGGTCTAAGAGTATTTAACAACACAACAAACGGCTTATTTAATGCCTTTAATTCCTGAATAGTTCTATCCTCAGCCGGTTCATACTGCTCTCTTTTTAACTCTCCAAAGCTTCCATCTGCTGTAATAACAACACCTATAGTCGAATGATCATTTATAACTTTTTTAGTTCCTATTTCAGCTGCTTTTGAAAATGGAATCTCATAGTCAAACCATGGTGTTTTTACCATTCTCTCCACATCATTTTCTATATGACCTGTAGCTCCTTCAACCATATATCCCACACAATCAATTAAACGTATCTTTACGGAAGTATTCTCCGATAGCATTACTTTTGCTGCTTCCTTCGGAATAAATTTAGGTTCTGTTGTCATTATAGTTTTTCCAGCAGCAGATTGTGGAAGTTCATCCTTTGTACGCTCTCTGTTATGTACATCCTCCATATTAGGAATAACCAAAAGATCCATAAATCTTTTAATAAATGTTGACTTTCCTGTTCTTACAGGACCAACAACCCCTATGTATATCTCACCATTTGTTCTGCCTTCAATATCCTTATATAAGTCCATAAAAAAGCTCCTTTACATACTTTATTATTAACTGTATGCAAAGAAGCTATATAAAATGTCATAATTAATACTAATTATTTTTTCGATTATTCTGTTATAGAAAATTGTCTTGAAACCTGACCGAAAACCTTTGTAATATCCGGATCAAAGTCAATACCTGCTCTCTGAGTAATATATGATGTAGCAAACTCTCTTATTTGATTCAAATCAGCACTGTTATTTTGCTTTTTAAAGTCCTCACAAGCCTTCTCAAAAGCAACGCAAACAGAAACAATTCTTCCAACCAAAGGTATCTGTTCACTCATTAGACCTAACGGTTTTCCATCTCCGTTCCATAGTTCACTATGACTTCTGGCCGCTTCAATTGCCAAAGCCAGAAGATAATTATGTTCAGAAAGAAATGATAACTCCTCCAAAAATTTGGCACCTACTTCTTCGTGACAGCCTTTTTCATCATTATTATCAATAGCTGCAAGTCTTCCTATATCATGAAGCATTGCAGCTTCCTCTATAGAATCTATAAATGTCTGATTAATCAATGACTCGAACTTATCAGAAAACTCCAATGCCTGCGCTAAAAATCTGCAATTGCGGGCAAGATTCTTAATACGTTTCTCCTCCTCCGGAAAGTGAAAAAAGAATATCTTTTCCAATGATAAAAGTGTATTTCTCTGTTCTTCTTTAATTTTTATAACATGGTCCTGTACCATTTTATTTAATCTTTTATTGTACGCCTTTGCATCTCTTTGCATCTCATACATACGAACATGATTATTTACACGAAGCGAAACCTCTTCCAATTCAAAAGGTTTGTTAATGAAATCCACTGCACCCAGCTGGAATCCTCTAACTTTATCTTCCTTTGACATACCGGATGATATGAAAATAACAGGTATATCATGTGTGTTTACATCATTTTTTAATGTTTCACATAACTCAAAACCATCCATTTCAGGCATATATATATCCAATAATACAAGCTCCGGCATTTTCATTTTTATCATTTCCAACGCATCTTTTCCTGACGAAGCAGTCATCGGAACATAGCCACATTTCTCAAGCATACGCTTCAATATTAAAAGATTTTCAAATAAGTCATCTACAACCAAGACAACCTTTTCATTTATTGTATTTTCCATCATCTACCAACCTTTCATTTAAAGCATCATACCTGTAATCTCAGACAGTTTACTCTTTACTGTACCCAATAACTCAGCTGACTTTTCATAATTTTCTCTTCTAAGCATTAAAACTATTCTAAACAGGCTCTTGTCTAACTCTTCATCTTGACCTATAACGAGCTCTTTAATATTTGAAGCAAACATTTCAGCCTTTTCAAAGTTGTTCATCTCTATGGTAATAGCCAATTTATCAATATTCTTTCTGATTTCCTCAAAGTTTTCACTTGTTCCAAACTTATTAACAGCAAACAACTCATCAATATCTTCCGTATCACCTGAAGTTCTTGATACCGAATCAGAAAATGTAAAATTGTTTTCATCAATTTTCCCTGTCTTTTCCGACTTTTTAAGTACAACATTAAAAGAAAATGTACTTCCTTCACCTTTTGTACTCTCGACAAATATCTGACCATTCATCATTTCAACAAGCTGCTTTGTGATTGCCAATCCCAATCCTGTCCCACCATACTTTCTAGTAACAGAGGCATCAACTTGAGAAAATTCCTTAAATAATTTCGTTTTTTCCTCATCTGATATACCGATACCGGAATCTATTACCATAAAAAACAGCTCAACATAATCTTCGGTCTCACTTGCCTTTGTAATCTGCAGCATAATGTTACCTACAGATGTAAATTTAACAGCATTTGACATTAAATTATTTAAGATTCTGCCTAAAGCAAGCTCATCACACAAAATATATTCAGGTATATTCTCATCTACATTAAGAACTAATTTCAAGCCCTTTTCATCGATATTTTTTATATGTGTAGCCACAATATGATCTATAAACTTACTAAACTGACATTCTTGCTCATCAAGAAGATATTTTCCAGCCTCAAGCTTTGAAAAATCAAGAATATTATTTATAAGCTTCATCATATCATCAGCACATTTTTCTATAATACCTATAGTCTTTAATCTCTCACTATCTATGCCTTCTTTTATTTCTTTAACATGACCGATAATTCCATTAAGTGGCGTTCTAAGCTCATGGGTTACATTTGCCACAAACTCCGTTCTTATCTGCTCTGTTTTCTTCTGCTCCTCTTTTGCAATATTAAGCTGCTTCTCTGCACTTTTAAGCATAACCGTTTCTGTGGCACAAACTATTCCGACAAAGTCGCCCTGCTCATCAGTCCAAGATTTTATGCTTGCATAGACATCAAAACAAGTCATGTTACTTCTGTACATGACTCCCATTATTCTTCCACTTTCATCCATCTTAGGTAACACAACATTACCATACATATTTACTGAAAACAAATCACTAACGATATCACCGACATACATACCGGTGATATCATTAGCCTTATAACCTAATTTATCTATTGCAGCTCTATTGCAATTAACTACATTTCCTCTTATATCAAAGATTATTATGATTTCATCAGTAACTTCAAGTAATAATTTGCAATATCTCTTACTGCAGCTTCTTAAGCCTTCATACATATTCATAGGCTTTAACCTCTTTTTTAATATTTTCCAAAATCACTTCCTAATGAAATGATTTTTTCATTATCTTCTGCCATACTCATAGAAGCATCTCTGTTCTGATAATATGGTATATCATATGACTGCAATTTGAAACTACCAATAAGTTCACGAAGTCTGTGTGCCTGATTTGAAAGCTCTTCACTGGCTGCCGCACACTCTTCGCTTGTAGCCGAATTACTCTGCACTACCTGAGACACCTGTCCAATAGCCTGGTCAATCTGTGTTATGGCTGTTGCCTGCTCATTTGATGCAATTGCAATATTGCTTATAAGCTCAACTATTCTGTCGATTACTTCTGAAATTGTATCTAACGCTTTAGATGTATCCATCGCAAGCTTTGAACCTTTCGAAACCTTTGAAATAGTGTTTTCAATAAGGTCTGCTGTCTCGCTGGCTGCCTGTGCACTTTTTGCTGCAAGATTTCTCACTTCCTCAGCAACTACTGCAAAGCCCTTTCCATGTGCACCTGCCCTTGCTGCCTCTACTGCAGCATTCAATGCAAGAATATTTGTCTGGAAAGCTATATCATCTATAACCTTAATTATTTTAGAAATGCTTTCCGATGCCTCGTTAATATCACTCATAGCATCAATCATCTCGTTCATTTGAACATTGCCGCGTACAGCATCACTTTTAGCTTCATTAACAAGGGTGTTGGCTTCATTAGCCTGTGTAGCATTAACCTTTGTTTTATTTGCTATATCTGTAATTGAACTTGTAATCTGCTCTAATGCACTTGCCTGTTCTGTAGAGCCCTGAGCAATCGATTGGCTGGCAGATGCTACCTGTTCTGAACCTGTTGTTACCTGCATTGAAGCCTCACGAATATTTCCTAATACGTGATTTTGGTCTGTTACCAGCTTATTAAAGGCTCTGCCAAGTACATCAATCTCTGTTCTGGGCGAAACCTCGATAGTCAAATCACCCGCTGAAATCTTTTCTGCAATTTCAGCGTCATGCTTAATGTTATCAACTGTTTCATACAATGCATCAATAATCTCACCGAACTCATCATTACACTTTTTATTGAGTTCAACCTCTACTCCGCCATCACCAACAATCTTTATAGCTTTAACAATTTGCTTTAATGACAAACGTACAGATCTTGAAACATGTATACCAAGCGTAACTATTGTTGATAATGCCAAAACTATTAATACAAACGAAAAGACAGTAAAGCTACGCATATAATCCTGAGCTTTATCGCCTCCGAACCATTCAACAGCATTGCTAATAACCATAAAAAGTAATACCGCGAAGGCTCCTATGAAAAAAATCGAAAGATTAATTAACCAACGAACTTTTGTAGCTATTTTTCCATTTTTGATTTTAGAAAACATATGTACCTCCACTTCAAATATTTTTTAATAAAAATAGATTTTATGATTCTGCATCCTCTTCTGCCTGAGCCTCCTCAGCAGCTTCCTCCATAAACTCTAAATCCTCATCTTTAATGAGTCTGTCTGGATCTATCAGAAGTTTAACCGCCTCTCCGACTTTTCCTAATCCCCATACATACTTATTCATAGCATTTCCGTGGACAAGCTTTGGTGGTGGATCAATATCTTCATCCTGAATTGTTACTACCTCTTCAATTTTTTCTACAATAAGGCCAATCACTGTTGATTGAACATCAATAACAATAATACATGTTCTATCATTATACTGGAGAGGCTCCTGCTTAAAGCGAAGTCTAATATCTATAACAGGAATAATTTTACCTCTAAGATTAATTAATCCCTTTATGTACTCTTCAGCTTCCGGAATCGCAGTTATATTCTGTATTCCTATAATTTCGTTAACATATTTTATTGCAATACCAAAACATTCTTTACCCGACCTAAATGTCATATACATCCCTTTTTGGGTATCTTCTTCTAACATATCTTCAATAATATCACTCACGTTTATTCCTCCAATCTGTCCAATTTAGTATTTGCCAAAACCACTGCCTAGAGAAATAATACTCTCATTGTCGTTAGCAAATCCCTTCTGGTAGTATGGTTGTTCAATATTTTTAAGCTTAAACTTAGCAACAAGCTCCTTAAGACGCATTGCCTGATTTGAAAGCTCTTCACTGGCTGCTGCACACTCCTCACTTGTAGCTGAATTACTCTGAACTACCTGCGATACCTGACTAAGTGCCTGATCAATCTGAGTTACTGCTGTTGCCTGCTCATTTGATGCAATTGCAATCTCGCTTATAATCTTTACAATCTTATCAACATTTTCAACAATCTCTGCCAATGCATTGCTTGTTTCCTCCGCAATCTTAGAACCCTTCTCAACCTTATCAATAGAATTTTCAATAAGCTCTGCTGTCTCACTGGCTGCCTGCGCACTCTTTGCTGCAAGGTTTCTAACTTCCTCTGCAACCACTGCAAATCCCTTGCCATGTGCACCTGCTCTAGCAGCTTCTACAGCTGCGTTTAACGCAAGAATATTTGTCTGGAAAGCTATATCATCAATCACCTTAATAATCTTTGAAATATTTTCAGATGACTGATTTATTTCACTCATAGCCGCCATCATTTCTTTCATCTGCTCATTGCCCTTAACAGCTCCAGCCTTTGTTTCCATAACAAGCTTATTTGCATTACTTGCTTCCTCTGCATTAACCTTTGTACGATGTGCAATATCATCAATAGATGCTGATACTTCCTCTAATGCGCTGGCCTGCTCTGTCGAGCCCTGTGCAAGAGCCTGGCTTGCTGATGCCACCTGCTCTGAACCTGTTGTAACCTGAGATGATGCCTCTCGTATATTTCCAAGAATATGATTATTATCATCCACAAGCTTTTTAAATGACTTTCCGAGAACATCAATATCCGTTCTTGGCTTAACATCCATAGATAAGTCACCTTCCGCGATTCTGTCTGCCAAGTCTGCATCATGTTTTACTGCAACTGCCATCTCATTTATCGCTGATATTATCTCTCCAAATTCATCATTAGTATCGCTGTCAACTGTAACATCAACGCCACCATCACGAACAATATTGATTGCATTAATGATTTTCTTTAAATTTGCATTAATTGATTTAGCTACATATACGCCAAGGCCAATAATCATCACCTCAAATACTACTGCAGTTAATGCACCCTGCACAACAATTGCATCTGCTTTTTCAGTCATCTCCTCTGCCGACAAACCAACATAACTGCTTATTTTTTCTGACACTACATATAACTGAAGTGTAAACAGTATGATTACAGTTATTGCCAAACCAACTAACGCTCTTACCTTAGTCCTTACCTTCATATTTTTCATTATCTTTGTTGTCACTAACATATCACGCCTCCAACCTATTCAAATTAATTATGAATACTTAATATTTCCCAAAACCATTTCCAAGAGAAATAACCTTTTCGTTATCATCCATCATTCCAAATGAGTTATTTTTATAATACGGCTGATTATATTCTCTAAGCTTAAACTTCGAAATAAGTTCTCTAAGTCTGATAGCCTGATTTGAAAGTTCCTCGCTAGCTGCTGCACACTGTTCACTTGTAGCCGAATTACTCTGAACTACCTGTGATACCTGACCAAGAGCCTGATCAATCTGTGTTACTGCTGTTGCCTGTTCATTTGATGCAATTGCAATACCACTTATAATATTTACAATCTTATCAACATTCTCAACAATCACTTCTAACGCGTCACTTGTCTCCTCAGCTATCTTAGAACCCTTCTCAACCTTATCAATAGAATTCTCAATAAGCTCTGCTGTCTCACTGGCTGCCTGTGCACTCTTTGCTGCAAGGTTTCTAACTTCCTCTGCAACCACTGCAAATCCCTTGCCATGTGCACCTGCTCTAGCAGCTTCTACAGCTGCGTTTAATGCAAGAATATTTGTCTGAAAGGCTATATCATCAATCACCTTAATAATCTTTGAAATATTTTCAGATGACTGGTTAATTTCACTCATAGCCGCCATCATTTCTTTCATCTGCTCATTACCCTTAACAGCTCCAGCTTTAGTTTCTATAACAAGCTTATTTGCATTGCTTGCTTCCTCTGCATTAACTCTTGTACGATGTGCAATATCATCAATAGATGCTGATACTTCTTCCAATGCACTGGCCTGCTCTGCTGAGCCCTGTGCAAGAGACTGACTTGCTGATGCTACCTGCTCCGAACCTGTTGTAACCTGCATTGATGCCTCTCTTATATTTCCCAAAACATGATTGTGGTCATCAAGAAGTCTGTTGAACGATTTACCAAGCTCATCAATATCTGTTCTAGGCTGAACATTCATAGACAAGTCACCTTCTGCTATTTCATTAGCAATTTTCGCATCTTCTTTTATGTACTTAACTGTTTCATTTAATGCATCAATTATTATACCGAATTCATCTTCGTTATATTTTTCTAGTTCTATTTCTACGCCACCATCACCAATGATTTTAATTGCTTTAACTATTTCATCTAATGGCTTCTTAATACACTTTCTAATATAATATCCGCTTGAAAGAATTATAATAGTGAAGACTAAAGCAACTAAAATAATAAATATTTTAGCATTTTTTGCATAGCCACCTGTATACAAATCAGGTTTTTCAAGAACATCCTTACCAAAGCTGGTAAGTAATGCAATAAGTACTACCGCTATGCCTATCAGAGTATTTAATTTTGTTGTTATCTTTGAATTTTTGTACCTTTTTATCATACTTATCTCTCCAATCCATTTATATCAAGCCGCCAACATCAAGAATAAGTGCCACACTACCATCACCAAGCTGTGTACATCCTGAAATTCCCTGTACCTTTTTGAAATAGTCCGGTATAGGTTTTACAACAATTTCCTGTTCACCAATAAGTGATGAAATAAACACACAGACTTTCTTTCCTTCATGTTCAAGTACTGCCATAATATCCCTTTCAGGATCCATTTCATAACCTTCAATTTTGTATTTTTCACCTAAATTGACAAGAGGTAGAATCTCATCTCTTATTCTGACAGCAGTATCACCTGTCGGATTATCTATAATTGTTCCCTCTGAAACTCTTACAAATTCTTTAACTGCATTAGTTTCAACAACAAAAGTTGAGGAACCAATTTTTAGTACAATACCAGTAATAATTGCTAATGTAAGTGGAATCTTCAATGTCATTGTGGAGCCTTTGCCCTGTACACTGTCAATTTCAAGAGTACCACCGATATTTCCTAAGTTTTTAACAACAACGTCCATACCAACGCCACGACCTGAAAGTTCTGTGACCTTTTCCTTGGTAGAGAAGCCTGGCAATGTAATAAACTGGAATATCTCTTTGTCTGAATATTCAATATCCTTGCTTATTAGACCATTCTTTCTCGCCTTTGCTAAAATCTTGTCTTTATTCAGACCTTGTCCATCATCCTCTACTACAATAAGAACTTTGCCACCTTCATTTTTCGCTGTAAGCTTTATAACACCCTTAGGATCCTTTCCGGCAGCAATTCTGTCTTCCTTTGTCTCAATTCCATGGTCAACAGAGTTTCTAATAATGTGCATAAGTGGGTCTGATATATTTTCTATAATATTTTTATCAACCTCTGTATTCTCACCTGATATCACAAGTTCTATGTCCTTATCCAGCTTTCTGGCTGAATCAAAGACAATTCTATTCATCTTCTGGAATGTACCATTAAGAGGCATCATTCTCATAGACATTATTACTTCCTGCAAATCAGAGGTTATCTTCATGAGCTGCGCTGTTGCTTTATTAAAATTTGAAAGCTCTAATCCAGGCACCTTCAAATCCGGATTTTGTGATACAACAGCTTCTGCAATAACTATTTCTCCAATAAGATCCAATAACTGATCCATCTTTTCAACGTTAATGCTGATAAACGCCTGCTTTGGTTGCTTATTTTCATTCTTAGCAAGCTTCTTTGCCTTACCAACTTCCTTTGATTTAATAACGTAATCACCAGGCTTTGGCTCTTTCTTTTCCTGTTCAGCTTTCTTTTCAATCTCATCGACAGATGATGTGAGATCGATAATCATATTATTCTCATCACTTGATGAATCAAAGCCCAGCTGATATTCCTTTGCCGTACACTCAAAAATATCTATTTTCTCAACTTCTGAGCTATCAATCATTCCCAGAATCTCATCCTTAGAGCACTGTGCCTGAAGAAGCATTTTAAATCCTTCTTTTAATATAACATCAGCACTCTCTTCATTAGTAAGAATATCCTCCGGTGTAAAAAGTAAATCTTCAGCTACTTCCTTTAAGGCGTATGTAGCTGCATATGCTCTGACATTACTCATCATTGTATCAGGACGATATGTCATATGTATCTTGTAAAAATGACTGTTCTCCGTAGATACAGGAGGAATATAGAACTGAGTAGGTGCTACATATACATTTTCAGGTGGAAGCTCCTTTTTATCATCTTTCTCAATCTCGTTTTTAATTTCCTTAAGAAAACGTTCGAGATTTTTCATTATCTCTGATTGATCACCATCAGGTTCTTCACCATCTCTAATTTTATCTAGCTCACCTGCAATAAATCCCGATACATCTAAAACGTAACCGACAAGTTCCTTATGAGGAATATTGTCCGGCTGTGACTCTCTAATGTAATAGAATATATCTTCAAGCTTATGGGAAACCTTTGTGATGTTTTCAAACATCATAATGCCTGATGAGCCTTTGATTGTATGCATTACTCTAAAAATTTCATTTATATCATCCGAATCAAATGCCTCAGCATCTTTCTTTTCAATAACAAGCTCATCTAATTTTTCAATAAGCTGACCACTTTCAAAAAGAAATATATCAAGCATTCCCTCAGTATTGAAATCCTGTCCCATTTTTTCGCCTCCTTTGTCAATATTTTATATACGTCTAAGCCTTTTGTTCAAAGCCCAATTTACTCATTAGCACTTCAAATCTATCAACATTTACAGGTTTTCCAACATACGCATCACAGCCAATTTCCATAGCTTTTTTTACATTCAATTCCTCATTTAACGCTGTTGTCATAATAACCTTTGCACGCTTCTCCATTGGGATATTTTTTTCTGCTTCCAGCTTTCTGATAGTACTTAATACCTGATAACCATCAAGCATCGGCATCATTACATCAAGAACAACCATATCGTATGGCTCATCATCATCCTGCGCCATGAGATATGCATCTACTGCCTCCAAACCATTTACCGTAATATCTGTTTCCCCATACTTATCAAGAATCTTTCCCATGAATTTTCTACTTGCGAAATCATCCTCTGCTAATAATATTTTCATTTTATTTATGCTCCTTTCTATAATTGCACTTTTTATAATTTATGACATCTGCTTAAGCAGACTGTATATTTTTTCCGGAATCTTATCTAGCGGAACTTCGTACATGACGCCACCTAACTCATTTGCAACTTTCGGCATTCCATACACAATACAACTAGCCTCATTCTGACCTATTGTCATAGCTCCGTTATTTTTCATTTGCAGCAATCCTTTTGCTCCATCAGCTCCCATACCTGTAAGAATCACTCCCAAAGCATTCTTGCCACAAGTTTTAGCAACTGATTCAAACATCACATCCACCGATGGACAATGTCCACTTACCTTAGGTCCGGATGAACACTCAATCTGATACCCATTACCTGCCTTAATGACCTTCAAATGTTTATCCCCCGGTGCAATATATACATGTCCCGGTAATATAACATCTCCACGCTTAGCCTCTGTAACAACAAATCGTGTTTGATTATTAAGTCTCTCTGCAAACATTTTTGTAAACCCTGGTGGCATATGCTGCGTAATAACAATTCCCGGCATATCACCATTAAGCCCCATAAGAACTGAGCAAATCGCTTCTGTACCTCCAGTAGATGCTCCAATAGCTAATACCTTGCCATCATATTTACTTTGTGAATATGCTTGTGTCGTATTTGACTCTTCATATTTTCTTCTTTTTATATTTCCTACCTTAACAGTGGAAGCAATCTTAACCTTTGTTATAAGCTCATTTTTAATAAAATCTGACAATTCGTCACGCGTAAGATTAGACGGCTTATTAACAAAATCGACCGCACCTGCATTCAGTGCGTCAAAAACCTTGCTGTTTAAGGAACTTACCATAACAACCGGCATCGGGTGCTGTGGCATAAGCTTTCTCAAAAATTCAATTCCATCCATCTTTGGCAATTCGACATCTAAAGTCATAACATCCGGATTATGCTTTATAATCATATCTCGCGCCTCAAAGGGATCATTGGCAGTAGCCACAACTTCAATGGCCGGGTCAGCATTCAAACCGCTAACCAGAACCCCCTTAAACATGTAAGAATCTTCCACAACCAAAACTTTTATTTTTCTCATGAAAACCCCTACTTTCGATACACAGATGGTCTGACATAGTTAAACTTTGTCTTTGCTCTGTCTATAGATTCCGTTGTCCCTATAAACATATACCCACCCGGCACCAACATATCATATATTCTATTTACCAGCTCGTTTTTTGTCTCATCGTCAAAATATATCATCACGTTTCTAATGAAAACAATATGCAACCTTTTCTTAAACGGCAGTGGGTCCATCAAATTGAATTTTTTAAATACGACTTCTTTTTTCAATTCGTCACTAACAACACATTCCTCTGCGTTTATATTTCTGAAATATCGACGCCTCCATATATCAGGCAATGGTTCTGTCTGTTCCCTTAGATATTTTCCTTCTGTTGCATACTGCAATACTCTTGTTGATATATCTGTAGCTAAAATTGTGGTATCCCATTTATCATCTTCCAACGCAAAAAAATCTTTATAAATCATAGCAAGCGTATAAGCCTCCTCACCAGTTGAGGCTGCAGCACACCACGTTCTTAAATCCTTCGTTGTTCCTAAAGACCTTTTAACTTCTGGCAATACGATATCCTTTAAAAACTTAAAATGTTCTGCTTCACGCATAAAATATGTATGATTTGTCGTAAGATTATCGATTAAATCCCTAACCTCACTACCATTGGGATTTTTTTCAACTTTACTCATAAACTGGCTATAACTTGAATATCCATTTCTATTCATATAATTATCAAGTCTGCCTGTTATAAGCGTCTTTTTATGTTGTAAATCGATACCATAATTTGATTTGACGTAATTGACAATTCGTTGAAACTCTTCGTTAGTTATCATATCAATTACCCTTCAGCAATTTAACCTACAAAAGCAAAATTGCCATATCAACTTATTTTTCACTACCTAAGCGTGCTCTGTAATATATTTCATTCCAAGAAATCTGGAAGATTATATCATAACCGCACAAATACATACATATATTAGCAAATTTGCACTAATTTTTCAAGCTTTTTGATAAAATATATTGATTTTTATACACAATTTGTATTTATTTATAATATTTAGTATGTAAATGTTATCATATACATTCTTCTACCCGGAACGCCAACACAAGAATATAAAAGATTTGATATATTTGTACCTTTTAACGCCTGACGCCACACATCATCACTGACCATATCATGCTGACTCCACACAAACGATAAATATGTCTTTTTATTAATATTACACTGAGAAATCGCACTTGTAATGTCATCTACCGTATCAAATATATTTCCGCTATTTTTAATATAATCATACTTATCAGCATCAGCCTCAGGTGTTATATTTTTATTCCATGTATGGTCCTTAGATATTTCCTCATCTGTAATGTTAAGATACACATACACAATCTCCTCTGTCTCAGGATTAGGATCATCGAAAGTCACATCAACATGATACCAATCATTCTCCAGCTTAACCATATTCCACGCATGGGCAACCTGGTCCTCTCCTACAGTTCCAGTCACAAGCATACAATCAATCCCTGCAATATCCATTAACATTTTAAAAGCCTTTGCATACCCCTCGCAAACAGCTATTCCTTTAACAAAAACTCCATATGGATGAAAATCATCATCAATAAGTGTATCATTTTCTATCGCACTTTTATTGTATACACAATTTTTTATGATATAATCATGAGCCGCGACAACCTTTTCATAATCAGTGTCACAGCTATCAATGTAAAGACTGTATACTCTACAAGCCTCATTAAACACTTCTAAATCCTTATCTGTAAGGTCTTTAGAATCATTATTCAGATACATTTCTCTGTAATCATATTCTGATGATTCATTTGAATCATTGCTAAATCTATCAGATACATCTGACAAATCGCACCCTGTTACAAACATTAACATTACTATATTTACAAAAATCAATAATCTTTTTACCACTTTACCATTCTCCTATACTGAAATTCTCTAAAAAACAGTATAAAAAAAAGCGAGCTTTTTGGCAAGTTTTTTCTTGAAAACATACTAATATTAAGGTACAATAAAAGTTAGTTTGTGCGACATATTTATATGTCTAAATATAAATCATAAGGAGAGTTACTATGTTACAGGTTAACACAAATGAATTTGATAAGAAATTAGCAGCTTATTATCCAATGAATGATGCTTCTAATCCAGGAAAGGATTGTTCAGGTAACGGTAATGATGCCATTGTTTCCGGAACAACACTTCCAACTGTAAGCGACGTATGTGGCAGACAAGCTACAACATTCGCTGGCGGTGCACATGGAACATCTTATTTCGAAATTCCATCCTCTGTATTAAAGGATGTTTCTGATGCTACAGGTATCACTGTTGCTACTTGGATTAATTTAAAGAAAGGCACAAGCGTTTGGGAAAGAATTATAGATCTTGGTAATGGCGCTGGTTCTGATAACTTATTTATCACAAGAAATTTACGTGGTGTATGCTTCCATACTGGCGATTTATCTGCAGACCCAGGTAAAGCTTTACCTGAAGGTGAGTGGATTCATATTGCCATGACAGTATGTGGTACAAAAGGTGGTACATTAAGTAGTGCCGGTCCTATTATATACGTAAACGGTGAGGTTGCTGCAAACGGTCTCATCAGTCAGACATCAAGTGGTACATATTTAAAGCTTCGCGGTTGGTTTGCTTCTCTTGAAAAATATGCTGACAATTATAAGAATAATTATATCGGTATGTCACAATATGATGCTGATGACGATTTAAATGCATCTATGTGCGACTTTAGAATTTATAGTGATGTGCTCGAATCAGATGAAATCATTAAGCTTATGTGTACTTCTCTTTCAGATGAACAGCTTGTAAATCTTGCACTTGACAAGTATTTACCTGTATTCCCAAAGTTAGCCCTTAATGACTTTGTTCTTCCAACATCACTTATGGCTGGAAAGATTAATGTTTCATGGAAGTCTGATAACCCTTCTATTATTACAAATGATGGAAAAGTATTAGATACAGATACAGCTAGCCTTGTAACTCTCACTGCAACATTAACTCTTGATAATATTACAAAGACAAAGAGCTTTTCTCTCACAGTTGTTCCTAAGGATGTTGCTCCTTATACACTTAATATCAATGGCAATGATGAGGTACTTGATATTAGTAAATACCTTTGGGGCTTATTCTACGAAGATATTAATAATGCAGCTGATGGTGGTATATATGCTGAAATGATTCAGAATCGTTCATTTGAGGCATTTACATATGACACATATGATTTCCGTTCAGGTGAAAACGGTGTATCTACCGGCAGAAATCGCAACCCACTTTTTGCATGGTTTGGTGATACAGATAAGATGACTCCATGCTGCGAAGGTGGTTTAAACGAATACTTTGGTATAACTGTTCCTGATGTTAACAACTACTATGTAAAGATTAATGATGGTGCTACTATTTTCAACAGAGGCTTCTGTGATTCTAATAACGCCTGCTCTATGAATTTAATTGCCGGCGACAGTTATGATTTCACTATCTGGGCTAAGTCAGAGAATGGTGCTACTATCACTCTTACATTTGCTGACAATAACGCAAATGCTGCAAGCGAAAGCGTTTCTATAAATGTAGAAGCAGGTAACACATGGAAAAAATATGGTGTAGATTCAAAGATTGTCCTTACATCAAACACAACTTGCTTAGGTCAGCTTAAGCTTGAATTTGCTGGTGATGTGGCTATTGATATGGTATCTCTTTTCCCTCAGAAGGTTTGGGGTGCTACAGAGGAGACTACTTCTGCTTCAGCACATAAGAACTATGTTGGAAACAAGAATTATAGACTTAGAAGAGATTTAGTTGAAGCTTTAGTTGACCTTCATCCAACATTCTTAAGATTCCCTGGCGGATGTATATCAGAAGGTTCTTATATTTGGGAGAACGTATATGATTGGAAGGAATCTGTTGGTGATGTCGAGGTTCGTAAAGAGAACTTCAATGTATGGGGTTATATGATGACTATGGGTCTTGGCTATATGGAATACTTCCAGTTAGCAGAGGACTTAAATGCTTCTCCTCTTCCAGTTATGGCATGTGGTGTTCTTTGTCAGGCTCGTTCTGATTACGCTAACCCAGCTGGTGGTAAATTACAGGATAAGTATATTAAGAACTTTACAGACCTTATTGATTTTGCTATTAGCACAGATTTTGAAAATAATGAGTGGGCTAAGCTCCGTAAGTATATGGGACATGAGGCTCCATTCGATTTACATCTTTTAGGTGTAGGTAACGAAAACTGGGGACCAGAATTCATGGCAAGCTTTGAGATTTTCTATGAGAGAATCACAAAGTATATGGAAGTAAATTACCCAGGATATGATTTAGAGATTATCTCAACTGTTGGTGCTCAGGCTGATGATGATGCTTACAAGTTTGGATGGAAGTTCCTTGCCGGCGATATGACTGGTACAGCAAAGGTTGCTTTCACTGATGGCGAAACAAGCACAGAGGAAGAGGTTTCATGGTACAAGTATCAGAAACACTTTATGGAAACTATTGCTGATGAGCATTATTACCGTTCAAATCAGTACCTCTTAAATAATGTGGATAGATATAACTACTATTACAGAGCTTATAATGCAAATGGAACAATCAATGATGCTGAAAGCTCAAAGGTATTCGTAGGAGAGTATGCTTCAACAGATAAGAACTCTTTAGCCGGTGCTGTTGCTGAGGCTGCTGTTATGACAGGCTTTGAGAACAACTCTGATGTTGTAAGGCTTGCTGCTACTGCTCCACTTTTCAACAAAGTTCTCACAGATGGAACATATCGTTGGACACCTGACTGTATCTGGTTTGATGACGAGAAGGTATGGAAAACTCCAACCTACTATGTACAGCAGTTATTTGCCAAGTACGTTGGTACAAAGCTTCTTTCAACATCATTTAAAACATATGAAAACGGTAAATTAGTTGACTTAATTCCACATGGCGGCGTATCTGTATCAGCTAAAAACGGAAAGATTCTCCTTAAATCTGTAAAGGTTATCTCTAATACAGATGGTTCGGTTCTTATAGATGCCGACTTCACAAAGGGAATGCCTGCTGAATTCGAGGTTTATGCAAATGGTTCTGCTACTGGAACTGCTGATGGACTTATACTTGAGGGAACTGCTGAAAGCTATTCAACAGTTTACACACCTAACTTCGATGCTTCTAATTACAAGGTTGAAGTTAACGCTACAAAGCTTTCTGGTATTGATGGCTTCTATGTTGGAACAATGGTTACAAACATAGGTACTGCATATAAAAATGCTATAGAGTACGCTATCGGTATGAATGACGACACTACTGGTGTAAAGGTATACAAGGAAGGTATTGAAGGATATACTCTCGGTGACTTCTCTTCTAGTATCTGTGCCGGAAATTTAAGAAGCGCTCGTTTCGAGGAAGTCCTTACAAACAAAGAATACATTATTACAGTTGATGCCGGTTCTTCTACAGGTAAGAATCTCGTATGTGGTTACAGAGCTGCTGATAACTCATTCACAAGCAAGATTCTTGATTACAAGTTAGAAGCATATAACAACTATGTATTTAACTCAGTTACAAAGGATGATTCACATGTGTACATTAAGCTTGTAAATGCTGATGATTTCACAAAGAATACAAAGCTTACACTTTCTTCATTAAATGCAAATAGCGACGCAAAGGTAGTTACTATTACTGCTGACCCATCGCTTGCACATGTTGCAAACGTTAACGAGAAGAACAATGAGCCTGTAGTTCCTGTAGAGTCTTCTATTACATTTACTAATAACGAAGCAGTTATTTCACTTCCAGCTTATTCAGTAACATGTATTATCTTAGACATTTAATGACATAATTAAACAAAAATAGCTCGGTAGTTTAACTACCGAGCTATTTTTTACTGTTCTTTTAATGCTGTAATCTTATCATTCTTAAGTACAAACTTATTAAATCTCTTTGCAATAAGATATGACATAACAATTCCTATCAAATAAAGTAATACAATGTAATACCATCTATAGTATTTAAATATGTTATGTATAAAGTCTACACCACATCTATCCATAATGAATGTTGCTATTACAACAACTGTAGAGGCAACTACAACATTAGTGTACATATCCATAAAGTTAATGTCATTTACAACCTTCTGTTCCATACCAAGAGCCTTAAATATAATAAAGTCGCCCTTCTTTAATTTCATCATCATAAAGATAATGAAGTTTCCAAGAATAAACACTACAATAAGTGCTCCTATAGAAATCATTACAGTATTAAGCTTTTCCATAACTTTTTCATATGAATAATTAGTTGCACCAGCCTTATATACGCTGATTGCCTCATAATTGCCAAGTGCCTTTATCTCATCAATAACAGCGTCTGTGTATGCATAATCTTCTATATAGAGACAGAACTGGTTATTACCTGACAAATAGTCCTTATATATTGAATTAAACACATTTCTGCTTACCTCAATAACCATCTGACCTGATGCAGATTCATCCTTAATACCATTTGCGCACTTAAGATATATTTCTCCATTAACTTCAGCCTTTATAAGTACATCACTATAAATCGAAAACTGAGTTGGTCTTCCACCTCTTATTGTTTCATAAAAATTATCGAAGTAAAGACTTGAGAATTTCACCTGGTCATCATTAAGCTCATCATTTATAAGATATACAATATAGTTTAATTTATTGGCAAAGCTTCTGCTATATTGATTATCATATTTGCTAAGTCTATTTACATCCTCTGAGAATCTTCCCCAGGTCTTTGATTTTATGCCTCTCTGATTTGCTTCATATTGTTTAGTATAAATTGTTCCAAATACCTTATTTAAATCAGTAGATAACTGCATACAAAGATCCGTGTCAAAATATGCCTGCGCATCTGTAACATCTGTTATACCAACCACCTTCATATCAAGACCAACGTATGTTAATTCATTCCATATCTGTGGATTATGGAAATACATTCTTACAGTCTCGCCTAAAAGGTCTTCATCATCTGTACTAAGCACAACCTCATAAGCATTTTCAGGCAATCTGCCTTCAACCAGCGTAATATTTGTAAGACACTGTTCCGAGCGCATATACTTGCTCTTATCCTTCATGTTAAGTATCTGTGCTTCTGGCAAATCCTCATCCTTTTCTTTAACACGATATGTTATGTCATAATCATCACCTTCATACATAAAATAATTTATATCATGAACGGTATCATACGTATCTGCCATAACAACATATTCAAGCTGTAAAATCTTTTCAATGTCTTCCATTGTGCTGACCGAACCATCAAGCTTTGCAATTTCTATTCTTGTATTATCTCCATTTACAAATGCCTTTGTAGAATATCCCTTTGCCGAAGCATCGTCTATACTTCCGATAAAATTACCAAAGAATACAAAATATGCAAACATAACGCATAGGAAAAATGAGAAAATAAGTAAGTTTCTCTTTGGCTGCGCAGTCCTGTTAAGATTAACAAATCTATTAGCCATAGTTATTCTCTTCTTAAGATCTTCTTTACGCATTTTCCTATAAAGCTTTTTATTCATTCTGAGCTCTTTTCTTCTGGCATAAATCTGCTTCTTATTCATAAAAAGCTCTGAATCCTTAAATGGCTCCACTGTGAAATCGACTTCTTCATCTTCGGTAATGCGCACATTGCCATTGAGCATAATATCTTCAGCCACTTCACCATTAAATAATCTTACTTTTCTAGTTGCATATTCTTCTACCTGCTCATAATTGTGAGTAACAATAATAACAAGCTTCTCCTTAGACAACTCATGAAGCAGCTTAATTACTGCCATACCATTCTCTGTATCCAGATTTCCTGTGGGCTCATCTGCCACAATAATATCTGTCTCCTTCGCAAGGGCTCTGGCAATAGATAATCTCTGCTTTTGACCACTTGAAAGTTCTGTTCCTCTATGCTCAGCCTGCTCTAAAAGGCCACATTTTTCAAGGTACTTAAGTGCCTTTTCCTTTCGCTGCTTTTTGTCAGAGCAGGTCATAAGAAGTGCACTCTCAACGTTTTCAACAGCTGTATAGCTGTCAATCAAATTGTAGTTCTGATAGATGAAGCTTATAAAATCTCTTCTATAAATCTCCCATTCACTCTTGCCATAATGAGATGTTGGATAACCATATAAATAGAACTCACCTTCTTCATAGCTATCTGAACCACTTATTACGTTTAACAAAGTGGATTTACCGCTACCACTCTCTCCAGTGATAGCGACAAACTCGCCCTTATGAAACTCAAGATTAATTTTCCTGAGTCCCATTGTAATACCATTACTACTTCTATAATATTTTGAGACGTTATTCAATGTTAACATAGGCGCCTCCTAAATATCATACTTCGCTGCCAACTGTGCTGGTGGAAGCTTTAATATTCTCTTAACAGGCAACACTCCGATGAAAATGTTTAAGAAGTACAGGAATGCAGTTATAAGAACAAATGCATACCATGGGAATACAACATTCATCTGAAGGGCAGGAATACCTGACAAGAACTTTGTTACTATGGTTGTTCCAAGCACGCCCACAAGTGAGGTATATGTGCTAAGCATAGCATTTTCCAGCATAAACATACCAAGAATACTCTTCTTAGATATACCAAGAAGTCTATATACACCTAAATCTGTAATCTTAGCTACTGCATTTGCCTTCATCATAAAGTAGAGAATAATCATCGATACAATAAATATTGTAATTGTTACAATAATTCTTGAATCAAACTTAGCCTGAAGATTGCTTGTATAAGTATCCATATCATTCTTATATGTATCAATAACCATAATATTTACAAGCTTTTTAACGTTTTCTGATAAATCATTCTCTATAAATGACTTAAGCTCTTCCTTATCGTTTGTATATACAGTATATACATTTTTCATTGGTAAGCATTCCTGCATAACACTGTCATACTGGCCATCAGCTATAACTATCTCTACATCATTGCTATCCGGAATACTTCCAACAATCTTAAATTCCTTACCTAACACTGAATCATAATCATAGATAAATCTGTCAGGATTTTCGTACATATCTGCATACTCTTCCAAAGTTAAACCATACATAAATTCAGCTTCCTCAAGAGACATATCTACAGATAAATTCAAATAATAACGATAAAGGAATGTATAAGTTTCCTTAAAGTAAATATCAACCAGTTCATCATAAACGCTCTGACTAATCAAAGCTTCTCCAGCCTTAAGACGGATATCCTTATTAACGCCAAAATCATCTTTTAAGTAGTCTATTTCTACAATCTGTTCACCCTTCTGACATGTACCCATCATCTCAGTCTCATCCATATAGATGCTTGGATTTCCAGCTTCAGAAATACCTACAATTGTATATCCCTTTCCGGATTCAGAAGCATAGATTGTCTTTCCGAGGAAATGCTGTACATTTGTAATAACGTTTGAAAGTTCAGGATTAGTCTTAAGGAACAAATCAACAGTCCAACGGTCAATTACAATTTCGCCCTGTACTTCTGGCATTCTACCGTGGATAAGCTTCTCTTCGTCTAACTGCTTTATGCCAACTAATGAGAAATATCTCATCTCAGATTTAACATTCTCAAGCTGCCAGAAACCACTGTAAGAGTATGTAAAATAAATTCCAGGATTTAAATATGGGTTAAAATCAATATCACTTGCCATTAACTCATTCATCAAATCTTGCTTTGCTGCAAAAAACGCATCATCAGATATACTTGTATTCTTTTTAAGCTCAAAAATCAGTACATTCTCATCTGTAGTAACTACATCTTCCTCGTCAACTACAATAAGTGACATAATATCCTGCACTGTAAGAACAAGCATAACCGCCATAACAAAAAGCGAAATAATAAGGAATAACTGCTTCTTACCAAGAGTTGTCAGATTTTCCTTTGCCATTGTCCACATTTCCTTAAAGCTAATCTTTGGAATCTTTGAAGACTGAATATTAGTTAATTCAAAATCCATCTCAACATCTTCAAGTTCAATAACAGGCTTTTTACTATCAATAATCTGCTTTTCATCTTCTTTTGTTAATACTTCTACAGGTATATCACTTTCTGTATAAAGGTAAATCTTGCCATTCTCATAGATAAGCTTGATATTAATATCTTCAATCTTATCATTTGTATATGTCTCTACCTTTACTTCGTCATTATCAAACTTCTTTGACTGATACTCCTGTAAATAAATATTATTATCATCATTGAACTGATATACTGCGTGGTTTTCCACTCTTCTATCATCAACAATCTTACCATCACTAATCTTTAAAATTCTATCTGCGAAGAAATCCGCAATAGAACGCTCATGTGTTACTAAAACAACAAGACAGTCCTTAGATATTTTCTTAAGGATACTCATAATTCTCATTGTATTAGCCTCATCAAGGTTTCCTGTAGGCTCATCGGCAAAGATAACCTTTGGAGTTTTAGCTAAGGCTCTAGCGATTGCAATTCTCTGCTGCTGACCACCAGAAAGCTGAGATACTACTCTCTTCTTGTATCTAGACATATCAACAGCCTCTAATACGTAGTCAATTCTTTCTTCCTTCTCCTCCTCGCTTATATCATAAAGACTTAAAGCAAGCATTATGTTATACTCAACTGTCTTATCCATAAGAAGGTAGTAATTCTGGAAAATATAGCCAAACTTCTCGTTTCTTACAAGCTCCTGCTCCATAGAGCCATACTTTGTAATAGCTCTGCCATCAACCTCGATAGTACCTGACACAAAGCTGTCAAGACCACTAATTGTATTCATAAGAGTAGTTTTACCGGAACCACTCTCACCAAGTATACATACAAGACCAGTGTCATCAAGAACTAAATCAGTATTATTGATAACATGTATCTCATTTGCTCTTCCTTTATTATAATATTTATTAAGACAACTAACTTTTATCATGACCTTCTCCTATTCCTCTCTAAGCATGGTGATACGGAATGTCTTAAGCAAATAACGATTAAACATATACGCTGCCAAACATGCCATTCCTACATTCAAAACAATAACAATGATATAATATATCGGTGTCATATACTTAACTATATCGTTAACAGCATCATTATATAGTGCCATAATCGTCACCGCTGTTAACACAAGTATGTCTGCTATAAGAGTTAAACTTATAATATTTATATAATTTGTCTTTTTAAGAACTGTATTATCAAGTCCCAATGATCTTAAAATAAAGAAATCCCCCTTCTTCATCTTAAGCATACCCGACAATACAAAAATACCTAGGAAGAATATTACAATCGTTGCTCCTGCTGATATTGCAAGCACAAGCATGCGTTCCTGTAATTTTTCATCATTATATGATGTTGCACTAAATCTCAAAACACTTAAAACATCATAGCCTTCATCTGAAAGTGACTCTATAACCTTATCTGTGTATGCATAATCTCTTATGTATACTGAATACTGTGTATCAGTATAGTTTGGGAAAATCTGCTCAAATACATCCTTTCCAACCTCAACTATATCCGGAGATGATAAGCTTCCATCAGGAACTACCTTGACATTAATCTTAAGTGGAGATGAACCATCATTATATCTTACAGATATTGTTGCATCCTCCATAATCTGCTCAACAACATTTGTTTTTTCTCCATCTGCAATCCACAGGTCTTTATAAACCAACTCACTTACTCTAATCTCGTTATCTTTAAGATTATCGTTTAAAATAAATGTAGCTGAAATTGTCTGTGTCACATCCTTTGTTGTAACCACTCCTGTAGCCTTATCTGTAGACTCACGATGAATATTAAGTGTAGTATCATAATTATTATCATATGTAACATTGAAGCCCTGCGCCAATGTGTCTGCAAAATATACCTGCTTAGACTCATCCTTCAGCAGTCCGACAACTGTCATCTTTACACCCACATAATCTGCTGAACTCCATAGAACATTATCCTTAAAATAGAAATCAATTTCTTTACCTAGCATAGATGAATCTTTAGAATAAAGTACTATCTCGTTTGATTTCTCCGGCAGTCTTCCCTCTTTTAATTCTGCCTCTGTTATACATGAAGCCGAATGAACAAACTGCGTATCATCAAGGAATTTCAGCTCTCTTTTTTCAATCTGTTCCATAGCAACACTTCTATATGTAAGCTGATAATCCTCATTAGGTTTGTAGAAATAGTTTACATCATTGGCTCCATCAAAACGGTCAACCTCAAGCACATATTTTGTGTTTAAAATCTTGTTATAATCTTCATCCGTTAGAAGCTGCCCATTACTAAATCGCACTATAAGTCGATTATCATTTACGTTGTAGAATGTAAGCCTACTAACATTTTTTGACTGAGTATCATCTCCAGCACCACTTAATGTTCCCACAAAAATCATTGTGGCAAGTGCTGCAATCAAAATAAACATAAACGTAAAAAACGTTCTATGTGGCTGACCTTTTTGATTCATAGTGACAAATCTCATTGCCATTCTAAATGAATCCTTAAAACTAATAGGCTCATGCTCATCAAATGCCAGCTTATTTACAATAGCCGAATCCTCTGTTTCCTTTTCAACATTGAATTCTTCTGGCTTTCTTATCTCAATGTTTTCAGCAACCTCACCATCATAAAGTCTAACCTTTCTTGTAACGTAAGGTTCTGCCTGCTCATAATTATGGGTAACCACTATTACAAGCTTATCTTTAGACAACTTATGAAGTATTTCCATAACTGCCTTACCGTTTTCTATATCAAGGTTTCCAGTCGGCTCATCTGCTATGATAATATCGGTATCCTTAGCAAGCGCTCTGGCTATACCCAATCTTTGCTTCTGTCCACTAGAAAGATGCGATGCCTTATGATTAGCATATTTTCTAAGGCCTACTTGATCCAGCACAGACAGTGCTCTCTCTCTTCTCTCTTTCTTTGTCATCTTTCCGAGGCTTTCCTCACATATCAACAGAACACTCTCAATATTTTCAAGAGCAGTATAGCTGTCAATAAGGTTGTATGACTGGTAAATAAGACTAATATGATTTCTTCTGTAATTCTCCCAGTCTTCTTCGTTAAAACAAGATGTTTCCTGTTTTCCGAAGTAAAGTTCACCCTCTTCGTAGGTATCCATACCACTAATAACATTAAGCAGTGTGGACTTACCACTACCACTTTCGCCGGTAATTGCTACAAACTCACCCAGCTTAAACTCAAGATTAATTCTTGATAAGCCAAGAGTGACTGCTGCGTCACTATAATAATATTTAGTGACGTCTTTTAGCTTGATCATTGTGATCATTTTTCCCCATTCCTTTCTTTTGTTATACAAACCTGTAAAACACTAACTATTCCCAATATATAGCCAGTGATAATACCAACACAAATTACTCTTCTTCCTTCTTTGCCCCCACATGTTCATGCGTGAACAAGTGATCCTGACAATATTCGTAATTACCCTCACATCTAGAACAGAATCTGAAAACCAAACCCTCACCATCATTTTCTGTTCTGCCACATATCGCACACTTGTGCTTTGTTATTCCTCTAGCCTCGTTAACCTGGCGCTTATACTGGCGCTTACGCTTAACTTCACTAGGCGAAAAGCTTCTTCCCTTCTTTGTAAGGAAATAGAACAAGATAAAATTCAAAATCGAAATAACTATTGATGCACATGCTGCAATATACATTTCACTGGACACTCGCCCCATTGATAAAAATGCAATCTGTTCCGGTGAATGTTTTAACACCACCGACAAGTTACTAAAGAAATCATATGCTAATATAATTAAATCTGCTATAGCTAACCACTTAATCTTAATAGGAATCATCATCATAAACATAAGCTGCATATCCGGGAATATGGTAGCAAACGCTAAAAATGATGCCATATTAATATAATACGTCTCCATAGGAAGGCTGATTCCATTACCTGTTGTAAGCTCTGTAATAAGATAAATAAGCATCGCTCCTACTGTCATAAAGAACCAACCAGAAAATATATACATATTGTATCTAAATGTTCCCCAATATCTTTCCAGTGTCGTTCCAATCCAATAGTAGAGCATAAACATAAATATAACAAAAATATCCAGTTGCTGCGGTATTGTACAAATCCATGTAAATAATCTCCACACCTGTCCTCTGCACACCAGCTCAGGATCAAGAATAAGATAATTGTAAATTCTCTGGTCAATCAACAATGTCACATATCCAATAACATATGCAACAAGCAAATATTTAATTAAATTTGGAATAGCATACTTTCCAATCTTTCTTTCAAGCTTTGATAAAAAACCCATATTTCCTCCTGTTAAATACCTAAAACGACCCCAGTGCATTTGAACAAATCAAATCGTAGTTGCCTTGCAACTTCGATTAAGTTAAATCGTAGTTGCTTTGCAACTTCGATTAAATCAAAATCAAGGTTAAGACTATAAGCTTAACCTTGACTCTAACATACTTAACACTATCGGTCATTATATCACATCATTATCCATATTTTGTAACAAATATATGAAATATATTATTAATTTTACGTAATATTTTAATTATTTGACGAAAAATGATCTTCAATCAGTGAATCAGCCATATGTAATCCATTTTTTTCATCTCTTTTTTTCTTAATAATTATAGCCGAAATCAAGCACACAACAAATATTACAACAAATATAACTGATGTCACTACAAATCCTGTTACAGCACTTGAGATGTTTTCTCCCACAAAATTTCCAACAGCCTGTTTTATATGTTCTCCAGTAGAAAACTCTCTTAAAACCATATCTTTTGCAATATTAACTGCAAGGCCAACAATAATCAAAATAACCGCCGCCAAAACAGCTGATATTCCAGTGTTTTTTATGCCTCTGTTCATCTCCTTGCGATATACAGCCAAAATCTGTACTAAAGCCATAAAAACAAACATAACAGCAGCTACAATAAGTGCAATATTCACAATCTTTAAAAGAAGATTAAATGCATCTACAAGCTCATTAAAACCAGAATCCTCTTTAATAGTACGTATCTCTTTATTTACTACTTCGTTAGCTTCCTCAATATATGTATTAACCTGTTCTTCAATAGTAGGAATAATATGCTCATCTACTGCCGCGTGAGCCTCAGCCTTAACCTCTTCAATATCTATCTCTTCAAGGCTAATCTCACTTGAACCATATGTAGCTTCCACCTGTTCAATAATAGTTGTTGTGATATCTACATCATAATCCTGTTCAAACTGAAGAATTACACTGCTATTTTTTAGGGCATCTACACTGACAATTCCGGCTCCACTCTCTATTTCGCTTAGCAGTTCATCAATAGTATTTGACGAAATGTCTTTCACAACATTCATACAACTGTCTTTCATATCTGTCAAATCGATTTCTTCATCAGTTGTAAGCGCGGTTGTAATTGTGTCTGTCATCTCTCCAACGATATCCTCTGTCAAAAGAGCCTCTACAGCATTGCTGGTAAGTCCGGCTACCACATCACCTTCCTCACTATTTTCTTCTGATGTCATATTCTTCACTTCGTTTATAACTACTTCTTCAATAGTGTCCTTCAAATCAAGATTCTTAATAAACTCACTGAAATCATCACCTTTAAGAATAGTAAACTTAAGTGATGCAAGCGCTCCACCTGCTACAAGTGTAAAAAACATAAAAAATGTGAGAAGGAAGCCTAAAAAAGCCCTTCCTGTATGTCTTTGTTTACCCATCTGTTTTCCTCCTAATGTCCGATGCAAAATCAATGCCACAAAAAACACTAACTCTGCCAAAAATATATATTTAATATACTCCATTATTTGTATAATTACAAGCATATTACTTTCTATTTTTCTTGTAAAAAAAAATGGTTTGTACTATAATGTTTTTTGGTTATAGATACCTTATATAGCTAATACATTAAAGAGAGGTAATTATATGAGTTTTGAATTTGTCAGAAAGCTTCCAACTCCACAGGAAATAAAGGATCAGTACCCTGTTCCTGCAGAGCTTGTAGCATTAAAAGAAAATAGAGATAAAGAAATCGCTGATGTATTCACCGGCAAATCAGATAAGTTCCTCCTTATCATAGGTCCATGTTCAGCTGATAACGAGGATGCTGTTCTTGATTACGTATCAAGACTTTCAAAGGTTCAGGAAAAGGTTAAGGATAAGCTTATCCTTATTCCACGTATATACACAAATAAACCTCGTACTACAGGTCAGGGCTACAAGGGTATGCTTCATCAGCCAGACCCTGAAAAGAAGCCTGATATGTTAAATGGTCTTTTGGCAATTAGACATATGCATATACGTTCTATGAAGGAAACTGGACTTACTGCTGCAGACGAGATGCTTTACCCAGAAAATTACCAGTACTTCTCTGACATTTTATCATACGTAGCAATCGGCGCTCGTTCTGTTGAAAACCAGCAGCACAGACTCACTGCTTCCGGTATGGAAATCCCTTGCGGAATGAAGAACCCAACAAGCGGTAATCTTTCAGTTATGTTAAATTCTGTTGTAGCAGCACAGTCTAACCACACATTCCTCTATAGAGGCTATGAAGTAAATACAACAGGAAATCCTCTTACACATACAATCCTTCGTGGTTCTGTAAACAAGCATGAGCAGTCTATTCCAAACTACCATTACGAGGATCTCATTTTACTTTACAATTTATATCAGGAAAAGAATTTAGTTAATCCTGCTGTTATCGTTGATGCTAACCACTCAAATTCAAATAAGCAGCACATGGAACAGATTCGTATTACAAAGGATATTCTTCATAGCAGAAACAACTCGACTGAGCTTAAGAGCTTTGTAAAAGGTATTATGATTGAAAGCTACATAGAAAATGGTGCTCAAAAGATTGGTGAACATATTTATGGTAAATCTATCACTGACCCATGTCTTGGCTGGCCAGAAAGTGAAAAACTCATCTACAATGTAGCAGATTTAGTATAATTTAAAAGGAGCTGTAAATACAGCTCCTTCTATTTTTTATCTATGGATTGCGTGTGTTGTGAGACCGTCCATTCCTGCAAGATTGGTATATTTCTTAAAAATCTTCCAAAATCCCTGTCTCGACATAGGCTTACCGAAACAGTTTAAAAACAGGTTGCCTGAATCCTCTTCCTTAACAAATTTAGCTCGCGCCAACTGTATATATGTATCAACAGCCTTGTTTGCCACCCAGCCAAAAGGCACCGTTTTATCCCTTTTTGCGCCATGGCAAGTCACGTATGAATAATCCAAATTAATATCCTCAACCTTTAGATTAATTAATTCAGACACTTTTATTCCACTGTCATACAAAAGAGTAAGCATAGCTTTATCCCTGTACGCAACTTCATCTTCACCATCAATAATATTAAGAAGTTTTTTTATTTCCTCCATAGATATTGTCTTTGTTTTTGTCTTCTCTTTATCCTGCTCCGGCACGTTAATATTTTCAGTTGGTTCTTTTTTTACGTATCCATTATTAATCATACAGCAAAAGAATGTCTTGATTGTAGATATTGTCCTGGCAATGGTAGCCGCTGACTTTCCTCTCTTTTCAAGATAAAGAATGTATGAATTTATACTTGTAGCAGTTATCTTTTCAATATCGATAACATTCTGACCATAAAAGTATTCCTTCATAGCCTCCAAATCTCTCTTATAAGATTCCAATGTATTCTTAGATGCTCTCTTTACTGTCATCATATAGTGAATAAAAAATAGTATTTTACTTTCCATAATTTTTCCATTTATTCAGAATTTTATCAAATCATAGTAATTTTATGCTTTAACGTCACTCAAATTCTTTTGCTATAACTTTAAGCCATTCTGTAATATCAATGTGCTGTGGACAATGTTCCTGACACTGCATACATTCAACACATTCTGATGCCTTTCCGTGATTATTATTTATAACTCTATCATACGCTTCCTTACGAGCCTGCTTTGTAGCAGGAAAACGCTTTAAATTATTGTATATTGCAAAAACATCTGGAATTGCAATAGACATTGGACAACCCGATGTACAATAATTACATTTTGTACATGGAATTGCAGTTGTATTGTTTATAATATCCGTAACCTTTGTGATTACCATATGTTCTTCATCATTAAGTGGCTTAAATTCATCCATATAACTAATATTATCAAGTACCTGATTCATATCACTCATGCCACTTAATACCATTATTACATTATCAAAGGAAGCTGCATATCTAACAGCCCACGAAGCCGCTGATGCCTTACTGTCATATTCTTTAAGCAATTTATCCGCCTCATCTGGAACAGCTGCCAGACTTCCACCCTTTACCGGTTCCATTACTATAACAGGCTTATTGTACTTAACGCACAGCTCATAGCACTCTTTACCCTGTATGTTTTTATTATCCCAATCCAAATAATTTATCTGAAGCTGTACCACATCAAGTTCCGGATGATTAGCTAAAATATTTTCAAGTACATCTGCACTATCATGAAAAGAAATACCTATGTTTTTTATCTTCCCCTGCTCCTTAAGCTTTAAAACATACTCAAAGGCTCCTACTTTTTCAGAAAAGGCAAACGTATCTCTATTTAGCGCGTGAAGAAGATAATAATCAAAATACTCAACCCCACATCGTTTCAACTGTTCATTAAAAATAGCTTCCATCTGCTCTTTACTTGGTCTATTAAACATTGGCATCTTATCTGTAATTGTGTATCTGTCTCTAGGATACCTTTTTGCCACTGCCTCCCTAAAAGCCTCTTCACTCTTTCCATCATGATATGGATATGCCGTATCAAAATATGTAAAGCCTCTTTCAATATAGGCATCTATCATTTTGCATGTCTGTTCCATATCAATGGAACCCTTGTCCTCATAATTTGACAATGGTAATCTCATCAAACCAAAACCTAATTTTTTCATATGTTTTACCTCACAATAAATAAGTATCTCTAGTATATCTCATTAATATAAAACTTTACAACCTTTTTCTTAATAAAGTTTACATAAAATTAATTATATACTGCATTTATAAGCGGATAATTGCCATATGCTTCAATCATTGCTGTCACAAGTCCCAAAATAAAATTAAAACCAACCGCCTTCACATATGGTAAAATTGAGCCATTATTCCCTTTTCTCTCACGTATCTTTATAGCCATATATAATGCAAGAATTATACACGGAACATATGTAAAATAATGAGGAAATATAGACACCATAAAAAGCAATATGCCTCCTGTTCCATATGAAATAGTTGATGCTGAAACTAATACTCCAATAACAATGCCCTTATATATACAATACAGATTAAAGAAGCTTTTCCATATAGCTGTATATCCTATTATAAATATAATACATATTTCAAAAAAATATTTCTTAAGACAATAAATAAAAAAGTCAAACTTATTTATAATCCCATTATTTATATCTTCCATACTATTTGCATAAAAGCTACTATATATCCTTATATCATCACTTTTAGCACCAAAGAAATTCATTAGCAAGGTTCCTGTCACCACACCTAAAACAAGGAAAAAAAACAGACGATGCTTATTACTTATATTCATCGTCTGTACGTTAAATATCCTTATTTTCTTTGAAATTCCATCAAAAAATTTACTCATATATCACTTCTCCCATACATTAACAAAGTCTGATATTTGTTCAGCTTTTTTAATATATGATTTATGGACAAATATATGATTAATTATTTGCAAAACTTACTATAATAGGTCATAATGGCTGAAACTGTTTTGCTATCTTCAATAACAGATTTATATACCATATCAACAAGTTCCTCTATAGTATACTCACACACATCAACATACTCGCCTTCATCTAGATGCTGCTGAGATTTCACAAGGTCTCTTGCTATGTAAATATCAATTTTTTCGTTACAAAAGGCTATTGTTGTTCTAACTGTTATAAGATGTTCTAAATTGTCAGATTTATATCCTGTTTCCTCTTCAAGCTCTCTGGCTGCACAAACAATTCCAGGCTCATCTACGCTATTAAGACCACCTGCCGGCAATTCAATAGTAAATCTGTCAAGTGCATTACGATACTGTCGCACCATAACAATCTTACCATCATCTTTTACAGGTAAGACAGCAGCCGCACCTTTGTGACCTATAAAATCATATGCCTGTACATTCCCATCAGGACCCTGAACTGTATCCTTATACAAATCAATAATGGCGCCTTTGTACATTAATTCTCTGCTAAGTCTTTTTAGTGGTTCCATATTTCCTCCTTAGGCTTATTTCTTCTTAAAGCCTTCTGCTACCGAAAAACAAGCATCAGTTGCTTTTATGATACTATTTCTAAAACCATATTCCTCAAGTGCAGCAACAGCCGCAATTGTTGTACCACCTGGTGAGCATACCTGATCCTTAAGCTTTCCTGGATGCTCTTTTGTCTCTAATACCATCTTTGCCGCACCTACAACTGTCTGTGCAGCCATCTCATATGCAGCCTCACGAGGCATACCATACTTAACTGCGCTATCAGCAAGAGCCTCAATAAACATATATACATATGCTGGCGAACTGCCACTTACACATGTAACCGCACTCATAAGACGCTCATCAACAAGCTTGTACTTTCCAAAAGAAGAAAAAATCTTTGCAATAACATCCTTCTCTTCAAAGTTTAAGATAGTCTGGTCGTAGCAAACACCTGTCATACCTTCACCTAAAAGCGCAGGTGTATTTGGCATAGCTCTAACTATTCTTGCATCAAATCCAAGTGCATCCTTCAATGAATCAACACTTATACCCGGTGCTATAGATATTACAACATTATCCTTCTTTACTATATTCTCAATATTTTTAATAACTGTCGCATAAAACTGTGGCTTTATAGCTAAGACAATGAACTTTGCACTATTTGCCAGCTCTGCGTTTGTTTCTACATACGAAACACCTGTTTCTTCTGCTACAGTCTTTACGCGATCTGAATTAACATCTGTAAATACCAATTCTTCCTTTGGGAATACATTAAGAGCTCCCTTTAGCATAGCATAGCCCATATTTCCCATTCCGATAAAACCTATCTTTGCCATTTTATATCCTCCCAGTAATTTGTCAAAAGTCGAGCAGCTTTCACTGCTCGACTCTATTCTAACATAATTATTACAAATTGTAACTAATTAAAAAATACATATTTTACTTTAATTCACTAAGGAACTGTTCAATTCTTGTAACACCCTTATCAATCTGCTCTACAGAAATAGCATATGAAAGACGAATATGATCCTCAAAACCAAAATCCGCACAAGGTACTACTGCCACATTGTAATCATCAATAAGAATTCTTGCAAACTCAGCAGCTGTCTCAATCTGCTTACCCTTATATGACTTCTTACATGCCTCTGTCACATCTACAAATACGTAAAATGCACCTTCTGGCTCAAGAGTTGAAACATATGGCATCTTTGCAAATCTATCATACATATATTTTCTTCTCTTATCAAACTCGCCAAGCATCATTTTTACTGTTGACTGATCACCGTTAAGAGCCTCAACAGCAGCCTTCTGTGCGATAGAGTTAGGATTTGATGTCTGGTGGCTCTGAACACTGCTCATAAGCTTTGCAATTTCCTCTGAAGATCCTGTGTATCCGATTCTCCATCCTGTCATAGCATAGCTCTTTGCAAGACCACTTACAGTGATTGTTCTCTTATAAATCTCTTCATTAAATGAAGCAATACTTACATGCTTCTTTCCATTATATACAAGGTACTCATACATTTCGTCAGCAACAACATAAATATCATTCTTTACAGCATAATCAGCAATAGCTCTAAGCTCATCCTCTGTATAAATCATACCAGTAGGATTGCTAGGTGTATTAAGTACTAATGCCTTTGTCTTGCTTGTAGTAACAGACTCAAGCATAGCCACATCAACTTTATATCCAGTTGACTTCTCGCCCCTTACAAATACAGGAACACCACCAGCAAGCTTAACAATTTCAGGATAGCTCAACCAGTAAGGTGCAGGAATAATAACCTCGTCCTCTGGATTTAAAATTACAGAAAATACATTTGTTAATGAATGCTTACCACCATTGCTTATAACAATCTGTGAAGGCTTATAATCAAGGCCATTGAAATTCTTAAACTTTTTAGAAATAGCCTCCTTAAGCTCTACGATACCAGCAGCTGGAGTATACTTTGTAAAGCCACTATTAATTGCCTCAATAGCCGCATTACAAATATTCTCTGGTGTATTGAAGTCAGGCTCACCTGCTCCGAATCCAACCACATCAATACCCTGAGCTTTAAGCTCCTTAGCCTTAGCTGTAATAGCTAATGTTGATGAAGGCTTTACCGCCATCGCTTTCTTAGATAATGTTAATGCCATAATTCGTACCACCTTAATTTCTATGTATTAGCCTAGATAAATAACATATATTTATTAAAGCCTGATATATTATATTACAATAAAATAATAAAGTCTATTTATTTTTTATTTTTTTAGCATATATAATAATGCTAAAAACGGTCAGGCATTGCCTGACCGCTTAAAAACTTAACTGGAATATATCGTATCAATTACTTTGCGTAATCTATAACTCTACTTTCACGAATTACATTTACCTTTATCTGGCCTGGATACTCAAGTTCATCTTCAATCTGCTTTGAAATATCTCTGACAAGTAATACCATATCAGCATCATTAATCTGATCTGGTACAACCATAATACGAACCTCTCTACCTGCTTGAATAGCAAAAGACTTCTCAACACCCTTGTAAGAGTTTGTGATATCTTCTAATTGTTTTAACCTGTTGGTATATGTTTCTAAAGTTTCTCTTCTGGCACCTGGTCTAGCTGCAGAAATCGCATCAGCAGCTTGTACAATACAAGCTATGATTGACTCTGGCTCAACATCACCATGATGTGCCTCAACTGCATTAATAATAAGTGGAGATTCTTTATATTTTCTACAAAGATCAACACCAATCTGGATATGTGAACCTTCCATTTCATGGTCAACAGACTTACCAATATCGTGTAATAAACCTGCACGCTTTGCCTGTCTTACATCCACACCAATCTCACCAGCTAATAAACCTGACAAGTGAGCTACCTCAATTGAATGCTTTAATGCATTCTGACCATAGCTTGTTCTAAACTTCATCTTACCAAGTAACTTAACAAGTTCTGGATGGATGCCATGAACACCTACCTCTAATGTAGCTGATTCACCTTCCTCGCGCATCATCGCTTCAACTTCTTTTTGAGCTTTCTCAACCATTTCCTCAATTCTAGCTGGATGAATTCTTCCATCTACAATGAGCTTCTCAAGAGATATTCTAGCAACCTCTCTTCTGATTGGATCAAAGCTTGATAAGATAACTGCCTCTGGAGTATCATCGATTATAAGATCTACACCAGTCATTGTTTCAAGAGTACGAATGTTTCTACCCTCTCTACCAATGATTCTACCCTTCATCTCATCATTTGGAAGCTGTACTACTGAAATTGTAGCCTCTGATACATGGTCAGCAGCACATTTTTGTATAGCTGTAACAATGTATTCTTTAGCCTTCTTTCCAGCCTCTTCCTTTGCTTTAGCATCAAGCTCCTTAATTAATTTTGCAGTATCATGTTTAACTTCTTCTTCAACAGTTTGTAATAGAATTTCTTTTGCTTGTTCGGAGGTAAGTACTGAGATTCTTTCCAGTTCCTGTGTTCTTTGCTCATTAAGTTTTTCAACTTCTGCTTTAGTCTTAGCAAGTTGTTCTTCCTTCTTAACAAGAGCGCCTTCCTTCTTCTCCAGCATCTCTGATTTCTTGTCTACGGCCTCTTCCTTAGATAATACTCTCTTTTCATACTTCTGCAGCTCTGCTCTACGCTCTTTAGATTCCTTTTCAAGTTCATTCTTAGCCCTCATGGACTCTTCCTTTACCTCTAAAAGAGCTTCCTTCTTCGTAGCTTCAGCAGTTTTAACAGCTTCATCTATGATTTCTCTAGCTTGAGATTCAGCGCCTCCTATCTTGGATTCAACAACCTTTTTGCGATATGTAATAGCCACAACCCATGCAATAACAGCGGCTACAACTCCTACCACAACGTTCACTAATATTGGATCCACAGGAGCACCTCCTTATTTAATTCTAATTGTAAAAATACAACATATAAATTTTATACTTTTTTACTGACAATGTCAAGAGTTGTACACAATATTTTGCCAATTCACATACAACATTTTGTGTTTTCTATCTCTCTAAATACAGACAAAACATCATCATATAGAAAACCTTTTCTGACAAGAGCTGACACTATCTTATTTTTATTTTGTAAATCCATGTCAGATTTTATCTTTTTTTCTATAAATTTTCTAATAATATCCCGCTGACACTGACACTCATCACTACTATCAAATGAATGATTTTCAAAAGCTACATCAATAATATCCTTTGATATTCCCTTAACTCTTAAATCATTCTTTATTTGAAGAATACTTTTTCTTTTGTAGTTATAGAAAATATAATGTTCTGAATAGCTCAAATCATCAATATATCCGTACTTTTCAAGAAAATCTAACACTTTATCAATTATGTTTTCCGGATAGTAACCTTCTCTCAACTTTTTTCGCATCTGAAAGCTAGTCCTATCAGAGTCCTTAAGATAATAAAGCGCTCTTTCCTTTCCTCTTTTATATAATATTTCTTCTATTTGGCTATATTCACCATCGGATATAAGATTATCTTCTTTTATACAAAATCTTCTTAATTCAGAAGGGTACAGTGAAATCGTAATCTCCTCTGCACCCTCCAGTAAAATCTTATACTTTTTCTTATTGATAGGTGATACAGCTACAACTCTGTATCCACTCATTAATTAATCGTCGCTCTCCTCTTCTGCCTCCGAGCCGTCAAGCTTATAATACTTTCTAACAGCATCTTCAACCTCTGACATAATATCCGGATTCTGCTTTAAGAATGTCTTAGCATTTTCTCTACCCTGACCAATCTTTTCGCCTTTGTATGCATACCAAGCACCACTCTTGTTAATAACATCAATGTTTGCTGCCAAATCAAGCAAATCTCCTGCCTTTGAAATACCTTCACCAAACATAATATCAAACTCTGCCTCTTTAAACGGTGGTGCAATCTTATTCTTAACAACCTTAATACGAGTACGACTTCCTATAACCTCTCCACCATTCTTTAATGTGTCAGTCTTTCTAACATCCATACGAACTGAAGAATAGAACTTTAAAGCTCTACCACCTGTAGTAGTCTCAGGATTACCAAACATAATACCAATCTTTTCTCTCAGCTGATTGATGAAAATAACAATACAATTTGACTTACTAATAACTGCAGTAAGCTTTCTAAGCGCCTGAGACATAAGTCTAGCCTGAAGACCAACATGAGAATCACCCATCTC
The DNA here is from genome assembly GCA_017440045.1 of Lachnospiraceae bacterium. GTDB lineage: Bacteria > Bacillota > Clostridia > Lachnospirales > Lachnospiraceae > SVEL01. Next base: position 65,271 of record JAFSIA010000023.1, on the reverse strand, counting down.
ACCGTCAATTTCTGCCTTTGGAACAATAGCTGCTACTGAATCCACAATAACAATATCAATAGCACCACTTCTAACCATTGTCTCTGTAATCTCAAGAGCCTGCTCTCCAAAATCAGGCTGAGAAATGTAAAGATTATCAATGTCTACACCAATATTCTTAGCATAAACAGGATCAAGAGCGTGCTCAGCGTCAATGAAACCTGCAATACCACCACGCTTCTGAACCTCTGCAACCATATGTAATGCAACTGTAGTCTTACCACTTGATTCAGGACCATATATTTCAACAATACGTCCCTTAGGTACTCCACCAAGACCCAATGCTATATCTAAACTAATAGAACCTGTAGGTACTGTCTCTATATTCATATTACTGCTTGAATCACCAAGCTTCATAACTGAACCCTTACCATGCTGCTTCTCAATCTGCGATAACGCCATATCCAAAGCCTTCAACTTATCATTCTTATCCATAAAAATCTCCTTCCTGTTCAAACACTTGTTCGGATGTCTATAATATACAACACATAAAAATATATGTCAATATATTTTATCAAAAAAATCGAACAAATTTTCGAACATAACCTTTTTTTATTTTTGATACTATTAAAATACACTACTTTTAGGGTTTTAAAACGGACTCAAACTTTGATTTATTACAATAAAAAACAAAAAAGAAGTGGAATAAATCCACTTCCAATTTATCATTTCATCTAATAATTGTCAACTTCTATTGGTTCTCCAACAATTCCAAAGTCATTTTCAAAGCCTCTGCTGTTGCCTGTCGTCTTATCTCAAATCTGTCACCATCAAACTTGAAACTCTTGGCAGTCACAACATCCTTGTAAGCACAGGCAATATACACAAACCCAACTGGTGTTTCCTGTGTTCCACCACCCGGACCTGCCACACCTGATGTAACAACCGCCACATCACTTTCAGCCTGCTTCGCACAGCCTGCCGCCATCTGCAAAACAGTCTGCTGGCTTACAGCACCAAACTCCTCCAGAGTCTCCGCTTTTACATCAAGATATTTTATCTTCGCCTCATTTGAATATGTAATAAATCCTTCACTGAAAACTTCTGATGCACCTGCAACATCAATAATTGCCGATGCAAGCATACCACCTGTACATGACTCCGCTGTTGATATGGTCAATCCCATTTCAGCCAACGACTGAACAAGCTTTTCACTTATCTCTACCATATATTCACCTGTCTTTATTTATTGTTGTTATCCTTAAGGACATTTTTATTCTTAGCGATGTAATCAATCATAGATACAACTGTAAGTATGAGCGATAAGCCAATAAGAACATTACCTAAAATATCATAAATTGGTATATCTATAATATATTCCTCTACAAACCAATTAAGGTCTAAAATGAGCCAAATAATCATTATCATCTGACAAACAGTCTTTACTTTTCCCCAAATGCTTGCCGCAATAACAATACCATTATCGGCTGCAATTGTTCTAAATCCACTTATTATAAGCTCACGACTAATGATACATACAACAATCCATGCCGGAATTCTTCCTACCATACAAATAAGTGCTGCACTGACAAGAAGCTTGTCTGCTAATGGATCCATAAATTTTCCAAAATTTGTTACAAGGTTGTACTTTCTGGCAATATGTCCGTCTAAGGCATCTGTTATGCTGGCACCAACAAACAATAATGCTGAAACCAGGGCAGTCCACTTGCCAAGACACTGTGTTTCCATAAAGAATACAAAAAATGGAATTGTACATACTCTTAAAACTGTAAGTTTGTTAGCTAAATTCATAATACTTCTCCAATCAAATCATATTCGTTTGCTCCGATGACTTTAACCATAACCAAGTCACCACTCATAAATGCTTCGCCTGTGTTTATAAAAATATTTCCATCTATACCTGGGGCATCCATATATGTTCGCCCTATATATGCAGGTTCGTTTGCGATTTTTCCTTCTACCATAACTAGAAGTTCTCTTCCTATCATACTCTCAGATTTCTCGAAAGCAATCTCTTGCTGAAGCTCCATTATGTCATCTCTCCAAGCTTCCTTCACTTCCTCATCTATCTGATTATCCATATTTGCAGCAGGAGTATCCTCCTCCGGGGAATATGTAAATACACCTAATCTGTCAAACTCCATTTCATCAACAAATTGAAGCATTTCTTCATGCTCCTTTTCTGTCTCACCGGGAAAACCGGCAATAAGCGTTGTTCTAAGTACAATATCTGGAATTCTTTCCCTAAGCTTATTAACTGTAGCTATAAGCTCTTCCTTAGATGTTCTTCTTCCCATTCTCTTTAATATACCATCAGAGCAATGCTGTATAGGCATATCAAGATAATGACATATCTTTTTCTCTTCCGCTATAACATCGATGAGTTCATCATATATTTCTTCAGGATAGCAATACATTATCCTTATCATCTTTATCTCTCTAATAGCAGAAAGCTTTTTTAACAAAATGTGTAAAGACTTCTCTCCATATAGGTCTTTTCCGTATATTGTTGTCTCCTGAGCCACTAAAATAAGCTCCTTCACTCCTATGGATGCCAAATATTCAGCCTGTTTCACCAAATTTTCCATAGGAACACTTCTGTATTTTCCTCTAATCTTAGGAATAATGCAGTAGGTACAATGTTTGTCACAGCCCTCAGCAATTTTCAAATGCGCATAATATCCGCCTGTAGTAACCAATCTATTTGTGGTTATTTCAGGCAGTCTGTTTAAATCCTTAAACTCCTGAACACTTTCACCTGCAAGGACTTTCTTTATCACTTCTGCAATACTGTCATATGAGGATGTTCCAACAATGGCATCCACCTCAGGGATTTCCTTAATTATCTCATCCTTATATCTCTCTGCCAGACATCCTGTAACAATCAGTGCCTTAAGCTTACCGTTTGTTTTATATTCTGCCATTTCAAGGATTGTATTAATACTCTCCTCCTTTGCGTCATTAATAAAACAACATGAGTTAATTACAATTATATCTGCCTCTAACTCATCATTTGTAAACTCATAACCTGATGCTCCTAATATTCCAAGCATCTCTTCTGTATCTGTCAGATTTTTATCACATCCCAGTGATACAAACATTATCTTCATAAATAACTCCGCTAAAACTGATTACTCTTCTGTCTCTTCCTCGTCACCAACGATTTTCACCTTTGCGCTATAAAGCTCTTCAACAGCAACTGATAAAGGCTTGTTAATATTAACACCCTTAACAAGTGGCTCCTCGCCTGCGATAATCTGTCTAGCTCTCTTTGCTGTAGCGTAAACAATAGAATAACGGCTCTGAACTACTGGCTGTTCGCCTGGCTCAACCTCACTGTTTACTACTGTCATTAAATCTGAATATGATGGATGTAACATATTATTCTCCTTCCGAAAAGATCTTTAAGTCTTCTCTAAAAAAATTTATTTTATTGATATTCCTACTTACTCTTGAATGCTCTGACTGAATTATTTCGTGAAGCTCCTTCACGCACTGATCCAAATCATCATTTATAAGTAAGTAATCATATTTATCCATGTAATATACTTCTTCGTTGGCGCGCTTAAGTCTGGCATTAATAGTATCCATATCCTCCGTGCCGCGTCCAACCAGTCGGTTTTTAAGCTCCTGTGCAGAAGGTGGTGTGACGAACACAAGTAATGTATCCGGCATTTTTTCCTTTACTTTCATTGCACCCTGCATCTCAATCTCAAGAATTACATCTTTACCCTGATTAAGCATTGACTCAACATATTCTTTCGGTGTGCCATAGTAATTGCCTACATATTGGGCATATTCAATAAGCTGGTCATTTGCTATCATATTTTCAAATTCTTCCACAGTTTTAAAGAAATATTCTCTGCCATTCTCCTCACCTGCTCGTGGGTTTCTTGTAGTAGCTGAAATACTCAATGCATAATTATTATAGTCATTCATAATTCTTTTCATAACAGTACCTTTACCGGCACCTGAAAAACCTGAAACAATAATAAGTATTCCTCTATCTGCCATAGCTTCCTCCTACTCAATATTTTGTATCTGTTCTCTCACCTTTTCGATTTCAGTCTTTAAGTCAATTCCCATATTTGTAACCTTTAAATCATTGGCCTTTGAGAGAATTGTATTGGCTTCTCTGTTCATCTCCTGTGCAAGGAAATCAAGCTTTCTACCAATATCACCTCCAGCAGTTAAATCTGCCTTCATCTTCTCGATATGACTCTTAAGTCTTACAAGCTCCTCATCGACACACATTTTATCAGCAAATAAAACAACCTCTGTGGCAATTCTAGACTCATCAATCTGTGTGTTTCCAAGTAGTTCTTCCACTTGATTTCTAAGGTTCGTTCTGTATTCTTCGAAAACCTCCGGTGAACGTACTGAGATATAATCAACAATCTTTAACATCTCATCAAGCTTTGATATCAAATCTGTTTTTAAATGCTCACCTTCAGATATACGTGACTCAACAAACTTCTCACACGCCCCGTTTATAGCCTTAGATACAAGCTTCCAAAGCTCATCTTCATCAGTCTCCTGCTCTTCCATAGTAAGAATCTCTGGAAATCTGGCGAGCTTAGTAACTGTCGCATCATTATCAATCCCAAATTTATCTGCCATTCTATTAAAATATGACAAATACTCACCAGCTAATTCTTCATTATACTTAAGAACAGCTTTATTCTCTGACAAATCCTCGTAGGTGATATATACATCAACCTTGCCTCTTGCCGCATATTTCTTTATCTCGTTGCGGATAGCCGCATCAAAGAAATTAAGCATCTTAGGCATTCTCACATTCATATCCAAATATCTGTGATTTACGGATTTCATCTCAACAGTAATTTTCTTATTCTGCTCAGACACCTCTGCGCGTCCGAAACCAGTCATACTTTTAATCATTATATTCCCCTTTTTTATCCATAAAGTCATAGCTATGGCATTTACCATAGCTAATCAATTATAGACCAATTTTATCCAAAAATCAATGATTTTATTGTAATCTAACTATATTCTTAATCACTCTCAGCTCCACCTACCATTGTCCAGTAGTAGTCATAAAGAGTATCTCCCTCTTTTCCAAGGTAATTATAAACACTGCATCTTGAAAGAATTGACTCATCAGGGAATGCAATCTGGCTGTTTCTAATTTCTTCATCCTCAATAAGCTCTCTAGCTGCAACGTTTGGTGTTGAATAAGTAATATATTCAAAATTCATAAGCGCAATCTCAGGCTCACACAAAAAGTTTATCCATGCTTCTGCAGCTTCCTTATTCTGGCAATCCTTTGGAATAACCCATCCATCAATCCATACATTTGAGCCTTCATCTGGTACAACGTACTCCAAATCCGGATTTTCTTTCTGCATATAGATAGCCTCACCTGAGTATATAACAGCAAGCGCAGCGGCATTTTTTATCATTTTGTCCCTAACCTGGTCAACTACATATGCCTGAACAATAGGCTTCTGTGCGACAAGAAGGTCTGTAGCCTCCTTTAGCTCATCCTCATTTAAGGTGTTAATAGAATATCCAAGGTATGACAATGCAACACAATATGCATCTCTTACGGAAGCCTGCATAAGAATATTATCCTCATACTTTTCATTAAACAGGATACCCCAGCTGTTAACCTCATCATCAACCATATTCTTGTTGTACATAATACCTACAGTACCCCAGCAATATGGCACACAATACTTATTTCCCGGGTCAAAGCCCTGTGCACTATTCATATACTGAGTTCCGATATTAGATATGTTCGGTATATTTGAATAATCAATCTCAGCCAAAAGCTCATTTTCTATCATCTTTTCAACCATATAATCAGATGGACAAATTACATCATATGTTCTGGCACCCTTGGCAATTATTGTATACATTTCCTCATTTGTCTCAAACTCCTCGTAGTGAACCTTGTAACCGGTCCTCTCCTCGAAAAGTTCAATTACTGCCGGGTCAATATACTCTCCCCAGTTGTACACGTATACATCACCGATGTAATTCTTATCATCTTTAAGAAGGTTGTATCCAAATACACTTGCTATAATAACCACACACATACTTATGGCAACTGTAACCTTATTTTTAAAAATAAGCGTTGTAAAGGATTTCTTAGCCTTTGTCTTAGGACCATAATTCACAAGGAATAAAAGCACAAATACTGTCACAAAAAGAAGAGTTGAAAGGGCATACATCTCAGGCTTAATACCCTTTCTTACCTCGGTATAAATCTTTGTGGACAGCGTATCGATACCTGAACCTCTTGTAAAATGTGTAATAATAAAGTCATCTATAGACATAGTAAATGACATTAAAAATCCTGACAAAATACCCGGCATTATCTCTGGCAAAGTAACCTTGTAAAATGCCTGAAACGGTGTAGCTCCAAGGTCTAAGGCAGCCTCATACATATTGTTGTCCATCTGCGATACCTTAGGCAATACATTTAAAACCACGTATGGTATACAGAATGTTACATGTGCAATAAGTACTGTTGAGAAGCTAAGCGATATGCCCAGTCCAACAAAAAGTAGCATAAATGCCAATGCTGTAACAATCTCTGCATTAAGCATTGGAATGTTTGTTATACCTACAACTATAGACTTTGTACTCTTCTTCATCTTTGAAATAGTAATACAAGCCAAGGTACCTAAAACAGTTGCTATAATAGATGCCAAAAGTGCCAACACAATAGTTGTTCTAAGAGCATTCATTATTGACGCATTGTCAAAAAGCTGCTTGTACCATTCCAGTGTAAAACCATTCCATTTTCCAAGGATCTTGGAATCGTTAAAGGATGCAACAATTAAAACAAATATAGGTAGATACAAGAATAAGACCATAAGGAATAAATATATTCTCTTAGCGCAATTTCTCATTTTTCTTGCCCTCCTTTACTGTTTTAATGTCTGGCTCATCCTTACCAGAGAAGAGCATATTTATAATAATAAATACCATAAGTACCAAAGACAGGCCTGCCGCCTGATTAAGATTATCTGCCTTAACCTGTCGCTCTACAATATTTCCTATAAGCAGAAGCTTTCCTCCACCTAAAATATCCGAGATAACAAATGTTGTTAATGCTGGTACAAATACCATAATAATACCGCTGGCAATACCCGGCTTACTCAGTGGAATAATAATCTTTACTAATGTCTGCCAGAAGTTTGCTCCCAAATCTCTGGCGGCATTTATTACGTTATCATCAATTTTGACAAGCACATTGTAGATAGGAAGAACCATAAATGGCAGATAGTCATAGACCATACCTAAAACAATGGCTGCCGGTGTGTTTATAATATTAAATCCCTCAATGCCTATAGCAGACAAAGCTGTATCTAAAACACCATTAATATCCAAGATAGCCTGCCATGCATATGTTCTTAAAAGGAAATTCATCCACATTGGAAGAATAAATACAAACACAATAAAGCCCTGCTTAGAAAGATTCATATTTCTAAGTATCAGAGCTAATGGATATGCCAGTAAAAGGCATATAACTGTGCTAATTATAGACAACACAAGCGAGAGAATAAGTGCTTCATAGTACTCTTCTCTTGCTATTGACTTAATCTGTTCTAATGTAAAATTTCCTGCTCCATCAGTAAAACCATAGTATACGATAAAAAGGAGCGGAATTATTATGAATGCCGCAATCCACACCATATATGGACTAGATACAAGGGCATTCTTTCTGCGCGCCTTCTTATTCATCTACTCCTACGGCCTCCTCATCCTCTGACTCAGGTTTATTCATAATCTGAATATTAAATGGGTCAACCTTTATGCCGACCTCAGCCCCAACAGGAGACATCTTTGTGCTCTGAACAAGCCATTCAAAGCCACCTGCCATAACCTCCATCTCATAGTGTACGCCCTTAAATATAAGATGTGTCACAACACCCTTAATTGTACCCTTTTCAGGTGCCACAAGCTCAACATCCTCCGGACGAATCACTACGTCTACAGGCTTATTATTTCCAAATCCTTTATCAACACATCTAAACTTTGTGCCTAAGAACTCTACAAGCTCATCCTCAATCATTGTTCCCGGAATAATGTTTGAATCACCAATAAAGTCAGCAACAAAGGCATTCTCAGGCTCATTATAAATCATCTCAGGTGTACCAACCTGCTGTATATATCCCTGATTCATAACCACAATCGTGTCTGACATAGTCAGAGCCTCCTCCTGATCATGTGTAACAAATACGAATGTGATGCCAAGCTCATTCTTCAGTCTTATAAGCTCGTACTGCATATCCTGACGAAGCTTTAAATCAAGCGCTCCAAGAGGCTCATCAAGGAGTAAAACCTTTGGCTCGTTAACGATAGCTCTGGCGATAGCAATTCTCTGCTGCTGTCCACCACTTAAAGAATCAGCCATTCTGTTTTCAAATCCATCAAGATTAACCAGCTTTAATGCATATTTAATCTTATCATCTATGTAAGCCTTAGACTTATTCTTAATTTTAAGTCCAAAAGCAATATTCTCTGCAATAGTCATATGGGTAAAAAGTGCATACTTCTGGAATACAGTGTTGAGATGTCTCTTATTTGGAGGCAAATCAGTAATATCCTGTCCATCAAATACAACTCTACCCTTATCCGGTGACTCAAAACCACCGATTATACGAAGTGTTGTTGTCTTACCACAACCACTAGGACCTAGCAACGTAAGAAATTCGTTCTCCCTTATGTATAAATTAAGATCGTCAAGCACCATCTGCTTGCCGTATGATTTGGTTATCCCCTGCAAATCAATAAGCTTATTTCCCATTTCACTGATCCTTTCTGTCGTACAAAGTGATTTATGCAATCACGCTGATAATATCATATATTACGCAAAATATAAAGGAAATTTTTTATTAATTTTCAAATGGTCTCCTTGACTGAAAAAAAACACTATGTTAAGCTTTTCACATCAATATAACGGAGTGAAATGAAATGGCTTTAGATGGAATTACAATCCACGCTTTAGTGGACGAATTAAAAAATAAATTAGTTGGTGGAAGACTTTTAAAAATTGCCCAGCCGGAAAATGACGAACTGCAGTTAACTGTGCGCGTTGAGAGGGAGCAATATAAGCTGCTTATATCTGCTGGTGCTTCTCTTCCACTTATGTATATTACTGAGAACTCAAAGACATCACCTTTGACAGCGCCAAATTTTTGTATGCTTCTTAGAAAGCATCTAAATAATGCAAAAATCATAGACATATACCAGCCGGGACTTGAACGAATCATCAATATGAAGGTTGAACATTACAATGATATGGGTGATTTATGCTATAAGCTTATTATTGTGGAGCTTATGGGTAAATATAGTAACATTATTGTAACTGACCTTGATGGAAAAATTGTAGATTCAATAAAACATATCTCTGCCAATGTCAGCTCTGTTCGTGAGGTTTTACCGGGAAGAGAATATTTCATTCCCGATACAACAAACAAATCAGACCCTTTGACAGTTGATAGAGACTCATTTTTTTCTACAATATCACAATGTCCTTTAGCCAGTGCAAAAAGCATTTATACATCCTTTACAGGTATATCACCTATTATAGCTGAAGAAATTTGTTACAGATGTGGTATTGATTCTGAAAAACCTGCAAATGTTTTAGATTCATCAGAGCTTTCATCACTATGGACTGCATTTGACGATATGATGGAATGTACCCGACTAAATAAATTCCAACCAAACATTATTTATACAAGAGATGGTCAGGACATGATTCCAAAGGAATTCGCTCCTTTTACACTATCACTATACACAGATGAAAACTCTGAGATTTCTTATATTGAGTCTATGAGTGTAGTTCTTGAGCAGTTTTATAGCAAAAAATCCGTTGTCACAAGAATACGCCAGAAATCTTCTGACTTAAGACGTATTGTACAGACTACACTCGAAAAGGATTACAAAAAATATGAATTACAGGAAAAACAGTTAAAAGACACTGAGAAAAAGGATAAATACAAGATTTACGGCGAACTCATCACTGCATTTGGCTACGGATTAGAAGCTGGTGCAGAAAAGCTTATTGCACAAAACTACTATGATGATAATAAGGAGATAACAATCCCACTTGATAAGGACCTTACTCCTATGGAAAATGCAAAGAAATATTACGACAAGTATGGAAAGCTCAAACGTACTGCCGAGGCCTTAGAATCCATTATTATCGAGACATCAGATGAGATAACACACTTAGAATCTATAATGAATGCCTTAGATATAGCTCTCACTGAGGATGACTTAAAAGAAATCAAGGAAGAGCTCATACAGGCAGGATATATCAAAAGAAAGTCTTCCGATAAAAAGGCCAAATTTAAGAGCAAACCTTTTCACTATGTATCCTCTGACGGATATGATATGTATGTTGGAAAAAATAATATACAAAACGAAGAACTCACCTTCAAGGTTGCCAATGGTGGTGATTGGTGGTTCCACTCAAAGACCTTCCCAGGCTCACATGTTATTGTAAAAACAAACGGTGACGAATTGCCAGACAGCACCTTCGAGGAAGCTGCAAAGCTTGCTGCCTACTATTCTAAAGGTCGTGAGCAGGATAAGGTTGAGATTGATTACATTCAAAGAAAGCATGTTAAAAAGGTTGCTGGAAGCAAGCCTGGATTTGTTATCTACCATACAAATTATTCCATGGCTATCTCACCAGACATCCATGGAATAAAAGAAATTGAATAAATTATGATTTGATTTTCAATACAGTCTGAAGTGCTTTTGTAATAGCACTTCCTATAATGAAGCATGATGCTGCTTCTATGACACCATTTAATCCTACCATTCCGATTGCGAGAACAAATGGGTTTGCTATGTCATTGGCAGCCATCATTCCCTGAATCTGTGGTGTATCATAATATAAAACAAGTAATGTTGTCATGAAAAATATTGTGTTAAATATCGGGCACGATAAATTTGCAATAACCACTGAAAACTTCTGTGTTTTCTTTGTCTTTTTAAGTGCCACATACACAACACCGCAAAGCCAGCCACAAAGAATACGTGGAATGATACATGTAACAACCCTAAATATTGGATTGATATCAAGCATCATAGCTCCTAATGGACTTGAAAAGCTTAATATAAAGCTCGTAAGACCAAAAGTAAAACCTAAAACAGCTCCTGCAGCCGGACCTAAAACTACTGCACCTACTGCTACCGGTATAACTAAAAGCGTTATGTCTAAGACAGGTGTCTTTATGTAACCAAGTGGTGTAAATGCCATAATAAAAATAATAGCAATAAGCACTGCTAACTGCACCATTTTGGTTGTGTTGATTTTTCCATTCTTTTTCATTAATTTTCCCTTTCTTTCCTATTATCCCTTTCACCCATATAATACATTATCACTTTAATGGGTTAAATGATGTTGGAAATTATAATAATATATCAGGTGGATTTTTACAAGGAAAATATTGTATAAAATAAAAAACATAAAAGGGACATAAACCACCACAGTTTATGTCCCTTTATGAAAGCATCTATTATAATTACTTATAATCATTTAATTTACCGGCAATATACTTATCTCTATAGGATACAAAAAATCTTTTCTTAATCCAATGATACCCTAAAATCAGATAAACAATGCCCGCTGTGCATCCAAATATAGTGAATATCATTCCCAGTCCTTCATCAACAAATGATGCAAATCCAGCTATCCAGTATATAACTGAGTATCCACTCCATAATACACTATTAGCGATATTGTATTTACGGACGTCTACAACCTCATCTTTTCTAACACTTTGTCCTGACCAAAAACCTACAGGTCTTCTACTTTTATAGCATGCAAAACCTATAAGTGAAAATATGGTTGCACACACCCAATTAATAAATACGCTTAACACCGCAAATCCTTTCCTTAGTAGCCCAAGAGATTTCTATAAATCTGCTCATATTTTCTCGCAGACACATCCCATGAGAAGTTAGCCATCATAGCTCTGTCAACCATCTTGTTCCACTCTCTCTTCTTATTGTAATAAGTATCCATAGCATAACGTATAGTTCCAAGCATTTCATGAGCATTGTAATTTGCAAATGAGAAACCAGTTCCCTTGCTCTCGTACTCATTGTATGGCTCTACTGTATCCTTAAGTCCACCAGTCTCTCTGACAATTGGAATAGTTCCATATCTTAAACTCATAAGCTGTGATAAGCCACATGGCTCAAATAATGATGGCATAAGGAATGCGTCACATGAAGCATAAATTCTATGAGACATTTCCTCTGAATAATAAATATTCGCCGAAACCTTGTTGTTGTACTTCCAATCAAAGTGACGGAACATATTCTCATAACGCTCCTCACCTGTACCTAATACAACAAGCTGAATATCTTCCTGACAGAGCTCATCCATAATATACGCAATCAAATCAAAGCCCTTCTGATCAGTTAATCTTGAAACCACACCAAGCATAAACTTCTTGTCATCAACATCAAGACCTAAATCCTGCTGAAGCTTCTTTTTGTTAACCTTCTTCTCTTTTCTGAAGGTATCAATATTGTAATTCTTTGTAATGTATGGGTCAGTCTCAGGATTATATTCATCATAGTCAATACCATTAACAATACCGCAAAGGCAATTGCTTCTTGCTCTCATAAGACCATCTAATCCTTCACCATAAAATGGTGTCTTAATCTCCTCTGCATATGTATCACTAACAGTTGTAACATAGTCAGCATATACAATACCACCCTTTAAAAGGTTAGCATCATCATAATATTTAAGCTTGTCCGATGTAAAGTAATAGTCAGACAATCCGGCAATATCACGCACTGTCTTAACATCCCATACACCCTGGAACTTAAGATTATGAATAGTCATAACTGACTTAATACCTCTGTAGAAGTCACCTTCTGCAAAACAATCTTTAAGATAAACCGGCACAAGACCTGTCTGCCAGTCATGGCAATGAATAACATCCGGTCTAAAACCAATAACAGGTAAAATAGATAACGCTGCTCTAGAGAAGAAGGCAAACTTCTCAATATCATAGCAAATATCACCATATGGCTTATCACCGCCAAAATAATACTCATTGTCAATCATATAAACTGTAATGCCATCATACACTGTCTTAAACACTCCAACATACTGACTTCTCCAGTTTAACTGCATGTAAAAATTAGTAACATACTCAAGATTTTCAGTATACTGCTGCTTCATACACATATATTTAGGTATAATAACCCTACAGTCGAATTCTTCCTTATTGAAACATTTTGGAAGAGAACCAACAACATCGGCAAGTCCACCTGTCTTAATAAACGGAACACACTCCGACGCAACAAATAATATATTTCGCATTTGTATCCTCCTTACATTTCACTACCAATAATTTATTGATATTATACCAAATTATCTGAAAATTTTAAAGAGTTATTTGAAATATTTATCTCTGTAATCTTATTTTATCTGCAATGAGAGCTATAAACTCAGAATTTGTCGGTTTTCCCTTACCTGTATTTATTGTATATCCAAACATTTCCTCAATAGTTTCAAGTCTGCCTCTGTTCCATGCCACCTCTATTGCATGTCGAATAGCTCTCTCAACTCTTGATGCTGTAGTTTTATGCTTTTTAGCAATCTCTGGATACAAAATCTTTGTAACTGCACCTAACATTTCCTGGTCATTGATAGTCATTATAATGGCGTCTCTTAAATACTGATATCCCTTAATATGAGCCGGTACACCAACCTCATGAATAAACTCAGTAACTAAGACCTCTAAATCCTTCTTAGCATACCCTGTCTCAACCTTTATAACGCCAGATACCTTATTTTGAACACCTCTCTGACCTCTGAAATCCTTAAGCTGTCTTATTCTCTGCATTAATGTCTCGTGGTCAAAAGGCTTCATAATATAATAGTTTGCACCAAGATTAAAAGCATCCTCAGTAATGCTCTCCTTACCTACTGCACTCATAACAACAAATGTTGGATGCTTGTCAAGAGTATTATCTTTATTTACTCTATCCATAACACTTAAGCCGTCTAATTTGGGCATAATAATATCAAGAAGGACAACATCCGGTTTCTCCTTCTTGATAATATCATATGCCTCAATTCCGTTCATTGCTTTTCCTACAACTGAAATATCCTCATCTGTACTAAGCAAATCCGACAAAAGGCTCACTATTCTCTCATTATCATCAGCAACAACTACATTTAACTTTCCGTCCATGTTCTCCTCCTTAAATTCACTTCAAAACACTTAAATAATCCATAGTTTTTATTTTTTTTGAAGAATCTTAACGAAAAACATAATAATATGCTAATTAATGTTAAATGTAATGCCAATGTAAATTAAATGTAAATTATCTAATTATTTCCATATTTCTCAGCCTGAGCCTTAATAAGCTCAGCATCATCAAAATAGTTAATCTTCATAGCACTCTTAACCTCAGAAAGAGTCTCGGCAGCCTTCTGTCTAGCCACCTCTGTTCCCTTCTTAAGAATGTTATAAATTTCTGGAATATCCTTCTCATATTCAGCTCTTCTGGCTCTGATTGGTGCAAGCTCTTCCTGCATAACATTATTAAGGAATTTCTTAACCTTAACATCACCAAGACCACCCCTTGTATAATGGTCCTTAAGCTCCTGTAAATTGCCATACTCAGGAAGGTACTCTGCAAAATGCTCAGGCTTAGAGAATGCATCAAGATAAGTAAATACACAGTTCCCTTCAATCTGACCCGGGTCCTCAACTCTAATATGATTAGGGTCTGTATACATGCTCATAATCTTTGTCTTAACATCCTTCTCAGTATCAGAAAGATAGATACAGTTTCCAAGAGACTTACTCATCTTTGCCTTACCGTCTGTGCCCGGAAGTCTCAAACACGCCTTATTATCCGGAAGAAGAATGTCTGGCTCAATAAGAGTCTCACCATAAACAGAGTTAAACTTTCTAACAATTTCCTTTGTCTGCTCAAGCATAGGAAGCTGGTCCTCACCTACTGGAACTGTAGTAGCCTTAAATGCTGTAATATCCGCAGCCTGACTGATAGGATATGTAAAGAATCCTACCGGTATACTTGTCTCAAAATTACGCATCTGAATCTCAGACTTAACAGTAGGATTTCTCTGTAGTCTAGACACTGTAACAAGATTCATATAATAAAATGATAATTCACAAAGCTCAGGTATCTGAGACTGTATGAAAAGGTTTGACTTTGCAGGATCTAATCCGCATGAGAGATAATCCAGTGCTACCTCGATAATATTTTGTCTAACCTTCTCCGGATTATCAGCATTGTCAGTAAGCGCCTGGGCATCTGCTATCATAATAAATATCTTATCGAAATTTCCAGAATTCTGAAGCTCAACTCTTCGCTTCAACGAGCCCACATAATGTCCTACATGAAGCTTTCCTGTTGGTCTATCACCTGTTAAAATAATCTTTTCCTTACTCATAGTTACTTCCTCTTTTTTATTTTAAATACTATGTAAAATAATAATAAAAATGGCGCATTTAGTCAAGCTTTACTGAATAAATACATTTTTCATAAAAATTTGACAAACTAGTACCTTAGTATTAAAATAATTATAAAGATAATCGTGTTTTTATAAAATACAATATAATAAAAAAGATTGGGGGACTCATTATGGAACTCACATTTTGGGGCGCTGCTCACGAAGTTACTGGAAGCTGTCATATGATTACCATTGCAGGCAGACATTTTTTAATTGATTGTGGTATGGAGCAAGGTCCAGATATCTACAAGAATCAAGAATTGTCAGTAAATCCTGCTGATATTGATTTTGTGCTACTGACACACGCACATATTGACCATTCCGGTCTTCTTCCACTATTATGCAAAAATGGATTTACAGGACAAATTTATTCAACTGTGGCAACTGCTGATTTGTGTAGCATTATGTTAAAGGATAGTGCTCACATTCAGGAATTCGAGGCAGGTTGGCGAAACAGAAAAGCCCAGAGAGCTGATAAACCAATATATGAGCCTATTTATACAATGGAGGATGCTCTATGCGCTATTGAGTTATTTGTACCTTGCCGCTATGATGAAAAGCTACAAATCAACGATAATGTTTCCATACGTTTTACAGATGTAGGACATTTACTTGGCTCTTCTGCTATTGAGGTATGGTTAACGGAAGGTGAAGAGTCTAGAAAAATTGTATTTTCTGGGGACTTAGGAAATTCAGATCAGCCTATACTTAAAAATCCGGCCACCGTTAAGGGATGCGACTATTTAGTTATCGAATCAACATATGGAGACAGAGTACATTCTGAAGAAAAGATTGACCACATAGCTGAGCTTACAGACATATTAAGGGAGACCTTTATACGCGGTGGAAACGTAGTTATTCCATCCTTTGCAGTTGGACGTACACAGGAAATATTATACTTTATAAGAGAGATTAAGGAGCGAAATCTCCTTCCTGAGTTTGCCGGTTTCAAGGTGTATCTTGATAGTCCTTTAGCCATTGAATCGACACACATATTCTCCAAAAATAAGTATGACTGCTTTGATGATGCAGCATTAGAATTAATACGTCAGGGTATAAATCCATTGGTATTTGATGGTCTTATTACAGCCACAACAAGCGATGACTCAAGACTTATAAATGAGGACCCAAGACCAAAGGTTATCATCTCAGCCTCTGGAATGTGTGAGGCCGGACGAATTCGTCACCACTTAAAGCATAATTTATGGAGACACGATTCCACTATTCTCTTTGCCGGTTATCAGGCTATGGGAACTATGGGTAGAAAGATTGTTGAAGGCGCAGAATCCGTAAAGCTTTTTGGTGAAGTCATTCATATAAACGCACAAATAAAAACTCTTGTAGGTGTCAGCGGTCATGCAGATAAAAACGGACTAATTAATTGGATTTCCGCTATGGAAGAAAAGCCTGCAAAGGTATTTGTAGTACACGGGGATGATGAGGTTACCGACCACTTTAGTGACCTTATTACTGATACGTTCAATATTCCGGCATTTGCTCCATATAGTGGCGGCGTTGTAAATCTTATAACAGGTGAAGTACTTGAAATAGGAAACAATGTTAGAATTGAGCGAATCAAACCAGCCCAGAAGAAAAAGCGTGACTGCTATGAGAGAGCTCTGGCAGCTGCTGAAAATCTTCTTGATATTGTTAAGCATAGTGATGGACTTGCAAACAAAGACCTTATTAAATATGAAACACTTATTAACAATCTGGCAAATAAGATACAGTCCTTCTAATTAATCAATGCAGATATAATACAAGTTACACAACATAAAATGCACCTGAGCCATATGGCTCAGGTGCATTTATTATATCGTTATTAATATTTTTTACTTCCACTCTACAAATGAGTAGCTTTCTAATATCTGAAAATACTTAGCCAGACGTTCATATAAAGGCTCTGCTTCATCACCAAAATGCTCTTTAACTAAAACTCCCAGTGCCACAATATCCTTTTCACCATCAATAAGCGGCCATATATAGCTACCTACCTTATCAAGATGAATATGACTAACCTTCGGCTTCTTAAAAAGCTTTTGTGCTACACGGTTAAAGAAACCTTTATTTTCGATATCCAGAGTAACTATACCCTCCTCGTCAGCTGACCATTTGATATGCTCTGGTCTTACCGGTCTACGCTCAAGGTAATTTTCTTCTTTTTTATTTTCCTTCTTCATAAAACTACTTTCTCTTTTTCAAAATAGAAAACTTTAACAATGAAAGAATGATTAAACCAAATACTAACAAGCTTCCAATATTGCTTACAACAGGTGGAAGATTAAGTATTCCTGATATATCAATAATCTTATCAAGTCCAACGATAGCAGCAATTGCAAGAATAATACCCATCAAGCCTTCACCAGCAATCATACCTGAACAGAATAATATACCATCACTTACAACACTCTTCTTCTTCTCCTCGTCGCCCTTCATCTTATCAAATGCAAGACGTACAAGACCACCAACCATAATACATGCGTTAAGCTGAACTGGTAAGTAAACACCGATTGCAAATGGAAGAACCGGAATACCAACAATTTCAACTACAACTGCAATACATACACCGATGAATACTAAGCCCCATGGAAGATTGCTATCCATAACACCTTCAATAATCATCTTCATAAGTGTAGCCTGTGGTGCACCAAGCTGCTCTGAGCCAAAGCCCCAAGCTCTATCTAATAAGTATAATGTTGCACCAATTGCAAGAGCTGATGCCACAACACCTATAACTTCACCTATCTGCTGTTTTCTAGGTGTCGAACCTAAAAGATATCCTGTCTTTAAATCCTGTGATGTATCACCTGAAATAGCAGCTACAATACAGATAATAGAGCCGATTGCAATGGCACCCTGCATACCAGCAATACCTGTATCTCCAGTAATCTTTAAGAGTACTGTTGCAATAAGAAGAGTCGCAATAGCCATACCTGATACTGGGTTGTTACTACTTCCTACAAGACCTACCATACGTGAAGATACTGTAGCAAAGAAGAAACCAAAAATAACAACGATAACAGCACCTAAAAGGCTAACTGGAATAGCTGGTACCAACCAAATTAAAACTGTAATAACAGCTATAGCTCCAATAACAATACCTAAATGAAGGTCCTTTGATGTACGTGTAACTTCTCCGTTTGAAGCTCCACCCTTCATGCCCTTAACGGCATCGCGGAATGTTCTTACAATAAGAGGAAGTGACTTAACTAAGCTGATAATACCACCAGCTGCAAGGGCACCTGCGCCAATATATCTGATGTATGAACTCCAGATTGCAGAAGCTCCTCCTTTTGCAAACATCTCACCAATTGGAGTTGTACCCGGATAAAGTATAAGCTCTGAGCCAAATAATACAATAATTGGAATAAGAACCATCCAGCTTAAAACACCACCGGCAAACATATACGAAGAAATACGTGGTCCACAAATGTAACCAACACTCATTACTGCTGGATAAATCTGAGTTCCAATCTCACCGCTGAAATTCTTAATCTTAAGTGAAACCTCACTAGGAACTGCCTTAAGTCCATCAATAATAAACTTAAATGCTGCTGCAAATCCCATACCTGCAAATACTGTCGATGCATTAGCACCACCCTCTTCACCAGCTAAGAGAACCTCTGCACAAGCTGTTCCTTCTGGATATGGTAATGTTCCATGTTCCTTTACAATCAATGCATTTCTAAGTGGAACCATGAAAAATACACCTAAGAGACCACCAAACAATGCGATTAATGTAATCTCAATAATATCTGGCTTATCCATCTTTCCTTCTGCAGCCCATAAGAATAACGCTGGAAGTGTAAAAATAGCACCTGCTGCTAATGATTCACCTGCTGAACCTACAGTCTGAACAATATTACTTTCCAAAATGGAGTTTTTCTTCATGATAACACGAATAACGCCCATTGCTATAACAGCTGCTGGGATAGATGCAGAAACAGTCATACCTACTCTAAGACCCAAGTAAGCATTAGCTGCACCAAATATTACAGCAAGAAGAATACCCATGATTATAGATGTAACTGTAAGCTCAGGGGTAACCTTCTCAGCTGGAATATAAGGTTTGAATTCTTTTTTTTCGTTCATAAACCTTTTTTCTCCTTAGTTTTATTTTATATAGTACATTTTACCTAAAAAAGTCATTTCTTGCAAGTAAATATAGATTTATTTCATTGTTTATTTATTCCATTAAAAAATCTATTTATTCAGCATCTCTTCAATAAATATTCCATACCCTAATGTTGAGTCCCTTAGGAACACATGTGTGACAGCACCCACAAGCTTTCCATTCTGCATTATTGGGGAGCCGCTCATTCCCTGAACTATGCCGCCAGCCTCATCTATGAGCCTTTCATCAGTTACTCTCAAGGTAATTCCCTTGTTTCCTGATGAATTTGTCTTAAGCTCAGTGATTTCCACTTCATATTCCTTAACCTCACCTGACGCACATGCCAAAATATATGCCTTACCTAGCTGAACCTCGTATCTACTGCATATTTCTACCGGTTTTAAGTTATATTGTTTAATTAGGTCGGCAATCTTTGTCTTTTCTCTTACTTTTCCATATATACCCAGGTCTGTATTGTTTGTAATATCACCAATAATATTCTCATTCTCATAATTTATGGAGCCACAGAGACTTCCTGCAACACCTGATCTACCCTTTGTAATGCCCCAAATCCTTGCTCCATATAACAGGCCATTTGTTGAGTCTAATAATTCTTTTGTATCAGTATCAGATATACCATGACCAAGAGCTCCAAACTCACCAGATGCCGTTAAATACGTCATTGTACCTATGCCCTGACTGTCATCTCTCACCCAAATGCCTAATTTATACTCATTATCACTGGTTTCTACAGGACTTAATTTCACATCTATATAATCTCCAGCTCTTCTAAGAGTTAGGATTACATCCTCTTTTCCATATTTGTTTATAAGGAAGCTAAGCTGAGATTTTGCACTTACTGTAATATCATTTATAGCCACAATATAGTCACCGGCTTTAACAATATTTCCTGCCGGCTCGTAGTTCATACCATCTTTACCTGAAATAGTATCTACACCGATAACAAGTACACCTTCTGTCTCCAAATAAATTCCAACAGGAAAGCCACAGGGATAAATTTTCAAGCCATTATCACCTACTGCCACTATATCATTCTCACGAATATTTATTACATTTATACATATTAAAGCCATGGTCAGTGCAACGACTACCATGGCTAAAAATCTTCTATACCAGAAAATCCTCGTCTCCATCATAGCTACCTCTCTTTCAAACCTTTCTGATAGCTATTATGTACAAATGAAATTTTACTAGTATGGTATTATTAGGTTTTTATTTTCCTGCAAGCTTCTTTAACTCTCTGGCATTTGAAAGCACAGCCTCTGTAATGACTGTTCCACCGAGCATTCTTGCCAGCTCAGTTACTGATTCCTCATCACTTAATCTCCTAATATCTGTATATGTATGACTATCTTTTACATTTTTTTCAATGAGATAATGTCTGTCTGCATGTGATGCTATCTGCGGAAGATGAGTGATACATATAACCTGATGTTCAGCACTTATAACACTCATCTTATCAGCGACCATACCTGCTGTTTTACCACTTATTCCAGTGTCAATTTCATCGAAAATAAGTGTATCCACCGCATCCTTCTTTGCCAATACAGCCTTAAGACCAAGCATTATACGCGACAACTCACCACCGGAAGCAATCTTTGCCAATGGCTTTAATTCCTCACCTGGATTGGTTGAAATCAGAAACTGAACATTATCAATGCCCTTAGATGTGAAATCAACAGCTTCAAAATCCACCTTAAACTTAACCTCGAGGAAATTTAAATCCATCAATGCGCTTGTAATATCCTTCTCTAATGTGACTGCCGCCTGTTTTCTATGGCTTGACAGCTTATATGAAGCTTCAGATAAAGACTCCTTTACCTTAAGTGATTTTTCTTCAAGCTTCTTTCTAGCCTCATCATAATTTGATAACGCCTCAATCTTTTTATCAAGTTCATCCTTCTTATTAAGAATATCCTCAATAGTCTTACCATGCTTAAGCTTTAGTTTATTTATAGTATCAAGACGTTTAGAAACATACTGAACTCTCTCAGGGTCAAAATCAAGACTGTCAATATACGAAGAAACATCCTTTGATAAGTCAAATACAAGAGAATCAATATCATTTAATGCATCATAAAAGCCTGCAAGCTTGTCATCTATGTGGCTTACCTTTGCCAAATCCTTCATAGCATATGAAACTCTTGATGATATACCATCATTTGATGAAAGCGCCTCATATACCTCCGAGAGACTCTCAACAATCTTACTGCCATTATTAATCTTCTTAAACTCTTCCTCTAATTCCTCGTCCTCACCAGGCTTTAAATCAGCTTCGCCAATCTCGTTTGCCTCATACTGGTAAAAAGACAAATCTCTTATTCGCTGCTCCTCATCCTTTGAAAAATCTGACAGTTCAGAAAGAATTGCCTTATATTCCTTGTAAAGCTTTAAAATCTCACCTTTTAATAAAGTCGCTTCATCTCCGGTAAACGAGTCAAGAATATCTAAATGCTTATCAGTATGAACAAGAGATTCATAATCTCTCTGACCGTGAACATCTATAACAAGAGCAGCTATTTCCTTAAGTGCCGACAATGTCATAGTCTCCCCATTTACCTTCACAATACTCTTGCCATTCATTATTTTTCTTGTGATTATAATCTGCCCATCCTCATCCACAGGCACATCCATATCCTTAAGCTTTTGTATTGTGTCCTTTGAATCAACAGAAAAAACAAGCTCCACAAGTGCCATGTCCGCACCCTGTCTTATTAAGTCCTTTCCGGCCTTTGCACCAAGTGCCACACCGATAGAGCCAATGATAATAGACTTACCAGCGCCAGTCTCACCTGTAAGTATATTTAAGCCCTGTCCAAAACATATATCTACATCCTCTATTAATGCTAAATCCTTAACATGAACATTAAGTAGCATACAAACCTCTCTTCCCTGTCTCTCACATATTAGTTTATCTTAATATACTTTTAAGCTTTTCCATAACCGAGCTTACATCATCATTTGTACGTATAGCACACATAATTGTGTCATCACCTGCTATACAGCCAACAATCTCATTCCATTTAAGAGCATCAAGTGCTGCCGCCACAGCCATGGCCATACCTGAAACAGTCTTAATAACCAGTATATTTTGTGCCGAATCCATAGACACATAACCAGCCTTTAATATCTCAAGCAGCTTGTCATTAATAGTCTTCTCATTGCTTTTTATGGCAACATATCTCTGTGGTCCACCATTAATAGACATCTTTGTGAGGCCAAGCTCTCTTATATCTCTGGATACAGTTGCCTGTGTTACTATATAATTGCTATCAATAAGAAGTGATGCCAACTCCTCCTGAGTTGTAACCTCATTATTGCTAATAAGCTCTAGTATTTTTTTATGTCTGGCTATCTTCATTGTCGTTTAACTTCCTCCTCAATACTTCCAGGAAACTTCTGCTGTCAAGCTTTATAATATCTGTGCTGTTTTCTGACTTTTTTATGCTTATAATGTCGCCATACATAAGTGGCGTTGCCAAATCTCCATCATAATATACATAGCCGGATTCATTACTATCACTAGGCTTCTTCTGGCAAATCTCTATCTCTATGACATCATCCTTGTCAAGAACTATACTTCTTGTATTAAGGGTATGAGGACATACAGGTGTCATAACAATCAAACTGGCTGAAGGCTTAACAAGAGGGCCACCTGCCGACATACTGTAGGCTGTAGAGCCTGTAGGAGTTGAAACAATCATACCATCTGCCTTGTAGCTGTTAAGTCTTATACCATTTACAAGCACTCTGAAATCAATAACACCCATGACACCGCTACGACCAATGACAATATCATTGAGGGCTGACATAGACGAAACCACCTGTCCTTGTCTAACAATGCTGCCCTCTAACATCATTCTTTTCTCGATTAAATAATCATCCGCCATAAGCCTGTCAATCATATCTTCAACAGCCTCTGCCTCCACATCAGCCAAAAAGCCCAAATGTCCAAAGTTTACACCGATAAGTGGAATATCTGTGCCAAGAAGCTCTCTTGATGTCTGTAGAAGAGTTCCATCTCCGCCTAAAACTATGGCGCACTGTGGAGCCATATCAAGGCTATCCTTACGGACAAGACCTGTAACCACCTGACATTTGCCACCTTTTGAAAGAATATATGTCTCAATATCCTTACAAGCCTTTTCAGCCTCACTCTTTATGCTGTTCATAACGATTAAGAAATTGTTCATATATAAATCCCTTTACTGTATGTCTTTATATCTACTCTCCACTCTCTCAGCGATAGACCACTGATCAAGCCCGGCTTCCTTCTTAAGGACATCAACGCTACCCTGCTCCAAGTACTGGTTTGGCACAGCCAGATTCATAACCTGAATATCCAGTTCCATATTATTTACATATCTTAATATCTGCTGTCCAAATCCACCATTAATCACATTTTCTTCCAATGTAACCAAAAGCTTGTGATCCTTTGCCAGCTTAGAAATACATTTTTCATCGAAAGGTTTAACAAATCTGGCATTAACTAATGTGACATTGTAGCCTCTCTTTTTAAGAAGCTCTCTGGCCTTTTCAGCCTCCTTCACCATATTTCCTACAGCTACTAAAGCAATATCCTTCTCCTTGTAGATAACCTCAGCTCTGCCGTATACGATAGCCTCTCTGAATTCCTTTAAGCCATCATAAGCCTCACCTCTAGGATATCTAATAGCCAGCGGACCATTAAAATATGTTGAATACTTTAACATATCTGCAAGCTCATACCTGTTTTTAGGAGCACAAATACTCATATTAGGCATAGAATTCAAATAAGATAAGTCAAAAAGTCCCTGATGCGTCTCACCATCTCCGCCTACAAATCCTGCTCTGTCGATACAAAATACAACAGGAAGATTCTGTATACAAACATCATGAATAAGCTGGTCATATGCTCTTTGTAAGAATGATGAATATATAGCCACATATGGCTTTAGTCCCTGAGTAGCAAGACCTGCCGCAAAGGTAACTGCGTGACTTTCTGCTATACCCACGTCAAAAAATCTGTCCGGATACATGTGAGCAAAACGCTTAAGCCCAGTTCCATCAGGCATTGCCGCTGTAATCGCCACTATCTTTTCGTTGTTTGCAGCATACTTTGCTATATAATGTGAAAACGTGTCTGTATATGTTATCTTCTTTACAGTATTAAGTGGCTGGCCTGTAATATGATTAAAAGGCTCAACACCGTGGAATCTTGATGGCTGCTTCTCAGCAGGCTCATATCCCTTGCCTTTCTTTGTTATAACGTGAATAATAACAGCGTGGTCAACCTTCTTAGCCTCTTTTATAACCCTTACAAGCTGATTAATATTGTGACCATCTACAGGACCAAGGTAAGTGATACCCATATTTTCAAAAAGCATACCCGGGATAATAAGCTGCTTGATACTGCTCTTTGTCTTCTTTATCTGGTTAATAAGCTTTTCACCTACAACAGGAATAGTATTTAAGGATTTTACTACTCCACTTTTTATATCTTTATAAATATTACCAGTTCTAATACCTGAAAGATATGTGGACATACCACCTACATTTTCAGAAATTGACATCTCATTGTCATTTAAAATCATAATAAAATTGCGCTTTATAGATGCAGCATTGTTTAAGGCTTCAAAGGCCAAACCGCCTGTCAATGCACCGTCGCCTATAACAGATACTACAGTATTATTCTTATCCTGCAATTTGTTTGCTGATACTATACCCAAACCAGCAGATATAGATGTAGAGCTGTGACCAGTATCAAAGCTGTCACACTGACTCTCCCTGCGCTTAGGAAAACCGCTCATACCGCCATAGGAGCGCAACTCATCAAAGCCATCCTTTCTTCCTGTCAAAATCTTATGTGTATATGACTGATGTCCCACATCCCATACGATTTTATCCTCTGGAAAATCCATACAGAGATGAAGCGCCATTGTCAATTCCACAACACCAAGATTAGAAGCCAGATGACCTCCCTTTTTCGATACCTTCTCTATCAAAAACTGACGAATTTCCTCCGCAAGCTTTGGTAAATCCTTTTTATCGATATCCTTTATGTCGTTAGGTTTGTTAATCTTTTCAAGCATCATAAGCAACCTCATTAAATAATTTACAATTATTTTTTTCTGTTAATTAAGCTGATAACCAGTTCATTTAAGAAAGCATTTTCTTTTCCTATGGTCTTTAGTATATCCATTGCTTCCTCAGTATATTTCTTGACATATTCTGTAGCACCATCTATTCCAAAAAGTGTTACATATGTTGTCTTATCATTCTTTTCATCACTAAATACAGGCTTGCCTAAAACCTCTGCAGTGCTTGTCACATCCAATATGTCATCCTGTATCTGAAATGCCATACCGATTGCATATGCAGCACGCTCTATCTTCTTTACCTCCTCATCACTGGCACCTGCCATAATGGCACCAATCATAAATGACGCTTCTATAAGAGCTGATGTCTTTTTCTCATAAATAAAATCAAGCTGTTCCTTTGTAGACGCCTTTCCTGACAGGTTTACATCCACTACCTGACCACCTATCATGCCATATGCTCCAGCTTTCTTTGCCAAAACCTGCAATGCTCTCGCTGCAGCCTCTTTGTCAGCTGCCATAACCACAGCATCTGCACAGGTCTCAAAAGCATAATTAAGAAGACTATCTCCTGCTAAAATACCCATAGCATGTCCAAACTTTTTATGAGTAGTAAGCTTTCCTCTTCTGTAATCATCATTATCCATAGCCGGCAAGTCATCATGAACAAGTGAATAAGTATGAATCATCTCCATAGCAGCCATAAATGGCTTTAAGCTGTCATCAAATCCATTAAAAAGACCTGCCGCCTCCATCATAAATATTGGGCGAAGTCTTTTTCCACCTGCCTCAATACTGTAATTCATAGCTTCAAAAATCTCAATTTGATATCCTTCTACAGCCGGGCAAAACTCCTTAAGCATTTTATTTACGTATTCTGTTTTCTGTTGTAACTGCGCTTTAAAATCCATACTAACCTTCTTCTACCTCTGTAAGCTTGCCCTCTACAGTATCAAGCTTGCTATTCAAAACCTTAACTAAATCAACACCCTGCTTATATAAATCAAAAGAACCCTCAAGTCCCACATCCTCTGACTCCATAAGTCCTAAAAGCTCATTTAACTTAGCAAAGCCATCCTCGATTGAGATATTTTCAATATCTATCTGCTCTTCCTTACTTTTCTTTTTCTCTGCCATATTCTTACCTTTCAACCTTACATATATACACGTTTTGTAGTATCAAGCACCTTGGCACTCAATTTACCATCTGCCATATATATATCTATAACCTGTCCTTTATCTATATCATTTATACTCTTTATGGTTTTGCCAGTATCCTTAGCTTCCACATAAGAGTATCCGCTTTTCAATTTATTCATGGGAGATAATCCCTCAAGCCTTTGAATATCAACATTTAGCTGACTTCTTTTTCTCTCAAGCCTAAGTGACACTTTATTCTTTAATTTTTCTAAAAGGTCATCTATCTCCTGTCTCTTTTGCATAATCCTGTTTGCAGGACTACATCTCTTAACTCTTAAACTATACTGTGAAAGACGCTCTCTGGCTCCTTTATACTTTGAGTTTAATATTCTTCTAAACATATCCTCATAGCCCTTAAGCTCCAGTATAAAGCTATTATAATCAAAAACAGCCAGCTCCGCTGCGGCTGATGGTGTAGGTACTCTCTTATCAGCTACGAAATCAGATATGGTAGTATCAGTCTCATGACCTACTGCGGAGATAACCGGTGTATTACAATTAAATATCGCTCTAGCCACCATCTCCTCATTAAATGCCCACAAATCCTCCAAGGAGCCACCGCCTCGACCTACGATAATCACGTCAAGGTCCATGGCATCAAGACACTTGATACCTTCAACAATAGTCGGTGCTGCCTCCGGTCCCTGAACTGTGGCAGGATATAAAAACAGCTGTATGTGCGGATTTCGTCTCATGGATACATTGATAATATCCTGTATGGCCGCACCTGTTTTAGCTGTGACAATGCCAACCTTAGTTGCATACTTTGGGAGAGGCTTTTTGTAGCTTTCGTCAAACATACCCATCTCCAAAAGTCTTGCCTTTAGTTCCTCAAACTTTTTATATAAATCTCCCTGGCCATCCTGTTCAAGCTTTGTTACGTACAGCTGGTACTTTCCGTCTCTCTCATAGACATTGATGCTACCAAAGGCTGTGACCTTCATACCCTCCTGAAGCTTAAAATTAAGACCTCTGCGATTTCCTGCAAACATAACACAGGCAAGGACAGAGCCACTATCCTTAAGGGTAAAATAAATATGACCAGATGAATGATATTTACAATTTGACACTTCGCCCCTTATATACACATTTCCCAGGACAAAGTCTTCCTCGAACATATGCTTAATATAAGCATTTATCTGCGAAACATTATAAACACTTGCCATTTTTCGCCAGCTTTCCAAGAACTCCATTTATAAATGAAGGTGAATTGTCTCCACCGTAGAGCTTTGCAATCTCCACCGCCTCATTAATTGCCACCTGAACAGGAACACTCTCCTCGTAAACCATCTCATAATAAGCAAGTCTCATTATAGTTAAGTCAATCTTGCTCATACGTGAAACAGTCCATGTTTCAGAAGCCTCATCTATATCTGCATCCAATTCAGAAAGCTTTGATATAATATCAAAAACCTTGTCACATACATACTTTTCATCCTTCTTAGACATAGGAGCTTTCTTTTCCAGATAAAGCTCGCACTGCTCCTTCATCTCATCAGTCTCGTAAAACTCCTTATGAAATAGCATAATAAAGGTATTTTCTCTTAATTCTCTTCTTGTCATGGTCCAAATCCTTCCGTTCTATATTCCTATAAATATCGCATAAAAATACATGCAAATAAAATAGGAGTACCTAAATTTCATAGATACTCCTATTTTACTATAAGTTCTTAATTTTTTAAAGCATTATTTATCTATTTCAACACCGGCAATCTTAATATTAACCTCTGTAACATTAAGACCTGTCATATTTTCAATAGCTGTCTTAACCTTTTCCTGTACCTTTACAGATACATCTGTCACAGTATAGCCATACTCAACATTAATAGCTACATCAACAGCAACACTGCCTTCAGCAACTGTCACTCTGACACCCTTTGATAAATTCTTAACACCGAACTTTGAAATAATTTCCTTTGTGATGTTGCCTGCCATAGAAGCTACACCGTCAACCTCTGTAGCTGCAAGACCTGCAATAATAGCTACAACATCATCTGCTATCTGAACTGTTCCTATACAATTATTTTCCACTTTTATTACCTCCACACTACTATATTATGGGTCTAATTATACCCAAAAATACAAGCAAATGCAAGGCTTTTTTCTATGTATAATTTCTTACAATATACATTTATTTTTTATATTTAATCTACTTCGATAACATTAATAGTAATCTTGTCAGCTTCCACTTCCATTTTGCGCTTAACGATGTCTTCAATCTGTGCTCTTGTCACAGTGTCCATCTCATCTGCCACAACAATCACATCCACATAGTCATCAGTCATAGTTACTACAACATCACTGTAGCCCTTAGCCATTATTAGGTTTTCAGCAGCAATTTCCCTCTCGGAAATCTCAGTAATCTCAACCATTCTGTCCACAGCAGACTGCTTTTCCACCGAAGACAGCTCCGTATTTCCTATAATCTCCTGTAATGATTCCTCCATAGTCACTCTGGCGTATTCCTTAGACATCTTTGCCTCAACTATGAAATCAACTGTGCCTGACGCATTTACAAATATAGCTTCACCCGGTGTACCTGTCACCTCCTGGTCATTGCTTTCAATGTCTGAATTGTCAGCCGACGCACCTAGAGTTTCCTCAGATGGACTCTCATTGGCTGAAACCTGCTTGTCATTGCCTGCAATATTGCTATCCGCTTTATCTGCTGTGTTTTTCTCAGTGTAATTTAAGTAGCCTGCCACCGCAAGGAGAGCCGCCAGCGCTGTAATAATAATCTGATTCTTTTTAAATATCCTTTTCACATTACCTCTTTCCAGCATAAACGCTTCTATTTCATTTTCCCTACTGCTATTTTATTTATCTCTATGTCAAATAATGCCTTAATTATACTAGTAATTTTTTCTTTTACTGATATATTTTCTCCACCCTGGGCTACCACAGCCACACCTTCCACCTGTGGAAGCTCCTCCGCTATGACAAAGGGTGATGTGCCACTGTCATTTTCTGTGTATACAACATTTTCACCATGAGATTTTTCATTTAAGTCACTTCGACCACCTGCACCGTCATCTTTAGTCTCATTTTTTTCCTCATAGGGTTCCTCCATTAAGACCTCCTTAGTGGCAGACCCCTTAACAGTTATCATAACCTGAACCTTTCCTGCACCTTCTACAGACATTAGAATATTTTCAAGCTTATCCTCAAGTGAAGACACATATGAGTCCATATTAATGCTGTTTACACCAGCTCCGGCATATGAAGAAACTATATTACCTCCATCTCCAGCAGACGAATCATCTCCATTTTGAATATCTGATAAAGAGTAACCTGTATCATTATCTTTAGTCGTATTTGTGCTACAGCTGTCACTACAAAGGATAAGCACTATACCTGCTGCACCCATTAAAAGCCACTTATCGATAGTTATTTTTTTAAGTATATCCTTCCATTTATCCATATCAAATTTCATTTTTTTATGAGACTTTTCCACTAAAACACCCCTTTAATCCACTTTTACTGCCTCTATACTTCTTTTATGCTTCTTTATAATGCTTCTACACTTCTTCGATAGTTATCATACTTTCATCTATGGAGAGATATTTTGAAATATTTTGTATAATCTGCAGGTAGCTTGGATTGTCAATGACTTCCTGACCTATGGTAATCTTATCTATCTGTATTTTTTCATCTGATAATTCAGAGGTTAAATATCTCTCTTTATATTCATGGCTATCTCTGTATTCATCAGTGACATATAGCGTTATATTCTGAAGCTCTACTGTAGCCGCCTTATCATCAAGCTGCACCTTCACATCAGCCAAATATAAGCCTGCCTCCTTTACAATGCCTGATACATTACTAATCAATAACTGCTCATATTGATTTATTACCTGCTCATCAATACCTCTTTGCTGTAGGTAAAGCTGATTTTCAAGCTCATTAAGCTGAGACTGATAATTGTTTGACACAAAAATGTCCTTTATGTCACCATCATAATTTAAAAACTCATAAAACGGGTTAATGACAAGGACCACCAGCACTAGTCCGCAAAAAAGCCTGCAGTACTTCTTGTAGCTTTCTCCCGGCATGGCATTGCAGACCACGGACATAAGAATGAGGAAAAAGCCTATATTTTTTATATATCCAAGAAACTCAGTCATACTCCCTACCTTCCCGTGCCCAGGCACACAATAGCTATAGTAAGGAAAAATAGCAAACCGCAAGATAAGGCTATCCTGTATAGCATATTTGCACCCTTTGCCATAATCTCCACCGATGACACAACCCTCTTATCAGACACAGGCTGCACAATGGCAGCAGTTATCTTGTACATAAGGCAGGTCACTAAAAGCTTTATGACAGGAATCACAACTAAAACAATGATTATAATAAGCGCTGCGCCACCAATGACATTTTTAATAAGAGAACCTGAACCTGCTATAATTTCAACAAACGAATCAACGCTATTGCCAATGCCCGGTATGAGGCTAAATATTTTCCTGTATCCTCTGGACTTGGCGAAATCCACGCTAGGTAAAACAATACTGGCTATAAGATTAATTCCCAAAGCAATAGTTGGCACAATCTTTATGCACCACTCAATAAGCGTTTCTATGACAGATGCAAATTTGGACAGATAATCTTCCGCCAATATATTGTTTAGAATCATTATAATCACATAAATACTAACCGCCGGAATAACAAAGTTTAAAATCACATATTCAACGGCCATAATAGATACAAGGGCAAGCTCGTACATTCCCAAAGCCGCGCTTACGCCTTGACTAGCCCCCACTGCCAGAAAGAATGCCGGAATGAGACATTTCATAAATGACACTAAGATTCCTACGATATCCTCCGCCACAGTGGCATTGACTGCGAATGCCGTTATAAGCACAACCATAAGTATGGAATAGACTGCAAAAAAGCCCATATCAGACATATTACTGCCCGAGAACATAGCTGAAAGCTTGGACAAAATCGCCGCAGCCACAGCGAGCAAGACAACCCTTATAATAATGTCCTTATTGTAGCTAAGCTCTCCAAACAGCTTATCACCAGCCATTTTAAATATCTCAGAAAAGACATCCTCCGATTCACCACTTAACAGCTGTGGCAAAAGCTCAGAAAAAGACAAATCGCTATGCCCCTCCTCATCAAGAAGCTTGTCTATCTCATCGAAATCATACATTGACATATCGATATCATCAGCATAACTGTCAGAAATACTTCTGGGATTTAGGGCATTATAATCTGCCGCATACACGTATGATATGGGCGATGTTATACAAAACAAGCAGAAAAATATTAAAGTCATTTTCTTATTTAACCGCCTCATCTACATCTCCCCCAAGATATTATTAATAGTTTCCAAAAGTGCTAAGATAATAGGCATACTTATACAGAGCACAGTCAGCTTTCCCACCACATGAATCTGATTTGCCATGGAAGAATAGCCACAATCCTTGCAGACATCAGCTGAAAACTCAGCCACATATGAAATCCCTATAATCTTAAAAATTATCTCTATGTAGGCTACATCAAGACCTATATACATTCGAATGGTCTCTATCATATCCACAAAATACTGAAGCTTAGATATGCCAAATCCAATGGACATGGTGCAAATAGCCAGGGATATAAAGAGTCCATATTCCGATTTGATTGATTTAAAATACACAGCCATAAGCGCAGACAGTACCGTCACCACAGCCAATCCAAAGAAATTCAAGCAAAACCTCCTACAGCATAAATAAACTCTTTATGGTATCAAACAAATCATAAATGATGGGAACAACCCAAAACAGCACCAGCAGAAGTCCTGCAAGACTTACCAAAAATGCGTGTTCCTCCCTGCCACTCTGCTTTAATATCTGGCTGATAACCGACACAAGTATACCTACCGCAGCAATCTTAAAAATCAAATTTACGTCCACAATGTATCCTCCCACTAGTTTATGAGTACTTAAGTTATATGAGCACTATTGATACAAGTACACCTGTCATCATGGCCAAGGTCCTATATACCTTTACCTCCTGCTCCATCTTGTCTCGCTCTTCCTCTATGGTATTTGACAGCCTGTCTATGTACAAATCAATATTGTTTAGCTGCATCTTTTGATTTTGAAATCCAAGAGTTTCACCCAATTCCTTAAACAGCTTCAAATCAGCTGCTTTCAAATAACTGTTCCCAGATAAAACAGCATCAATTTTTTCTGAAAAAAGCTCGCTAATAGGCTTAGAAAAATTCTCCTCCGTCTTTACCGCCAGCTGATAAAACAGCTCATCATATGGTCCCTTTGCCTTGGACGCCACTGTTTTAAAGGCATCCGGAAGCATTGCATTCTTATATTCCAGCTCACCCTTAAATATAAACATAAGCTTTCGTAAGTATATAAGCTCCTCCACCCTCTGCCTTATCTGAAAGGCAAGCAAGCAGCCTGCGGCAAAGGATGCTAAAAGAAGCAAACTAATCCCTATAAATTTAAACATACAGACACCTGATTTCTTATTTTATGCTTACTACCTCTCTGTAAGCACAGCACCGTTTTCATCATAAACACTTATCCTTCTGGCACTATCATTACTCAAAACGATAAACCTCGAAAACAGCCTGTCCTTATCCAAAATTGACATAAAACTCTTCCCCATAACATCCTCAATACTATCTCCATGTATGGTTGCCACAATATTGCACCCACATCTGCTGGCATCTATGAGACTATTTATATCATCCAACCCACCAATCTCATCCACAGCCACCACCTGCGGCGACATAGCTCTAATCATAAGCATCAGCCCCTCGGTCTTCTTGCAGTCATCATACACATCAGTCCGTATGCCCACATCATTCTGCGGAACACCCATATAACAGGCTGCAATCTCACTTCGCTCATCCACCAGCGACACCTTTCTCTTATATGTATCCGAAAGCTCCCTTACAACATCTCTTAAAAGAGTGGTCTTTCCTGCACCCGGCGGCGAGATTATAAGAGTATTAAAAATCTTGTTATCCTCCGTAATAGAAGGCAAAACACATCTGCTACAGCCCTTAACCTCATGACTGACACGAATATTAATGGACGAAATATTTCCAATAGTTTTTATCCTTCCATTCTCCCTGACAATCTTCCCAGCTAAACCAACTCTATGGCCACCTTTAATAGTTATAAATCCCTCTTTAATGTCGTCCTCATAAGCATACAATGAAAACATAGAAATATAGGAAAGAGTCTCCTTTATATCATCTAAGCTTACAATATAATCAGTAACAAGCTCCCCTTCATTGCCACCAAAATACAAAATAGCATTCTTGTCCGCCCTAAGCCTAATCTCCTCCACACCATCTATATTAATAATGCTTAAATATTTCCTAAAGCCTACCGGCAAAACATCAACAATCGACTTACTCATATCAACCCTCCTTCATATGCAATATATGAAATCTGGTACAAGTTATGACTACTTTCTTTAGAAGATTTAAAAAAAGACTTTTACCTAAGATTGAACGCTGGTATTACCAAGGCAAAATTTATATTATGCTTTGGATAAGCAGTTCATCTTTTAGATAAAAGTCTTTTTTAATTTTTTATATTATTTTAAATTTTCTTTTGTCCTATCTTTTGTTTACTTGTTGTTTTTGATTCTGTCATGCTTGTTTATTATTCGCAGGTTATAAGCTTTTTCTTATTTCTTCAAGCAATGCCTGACAGCCTTCCAACACATCATTGTATGTCTCGTCAAAGTTTCCTGTATACCAAGGGTCAGCAATATCCCTTCCCGAATTGGCAAAGGTTAAAAGCTTATAAATCTTCCCGTCCGGGTCACCACCGGCAATACGTTGCATGTTGCGAATATTGTAGGTGTCCATACCGATAAGATAGTCATATTCTTTGTAATCAGACGCAGTCATCTGTGTGGCCCTATGCGGCACAACCGGTATCCCAACCTGACGCAGCTTACTCACCGTGCCATAATGAGGTGGATTACCTATTTCCTCACGGCTTGTAGCAGCTGAGTTGATGTAGATGAGGTGGTTTAGGTGCGATTGTTTAACTAGGTGGGTCATGACTGATTCCGCCATGGTGCTACGGCAGATATTGCCGTGGCAAATGAATAATACTTTGATCATTTTACCAAAATTCCTTTCTATCCCTTCGTTTAACTAGTCTTTCTCTATTTTAATTACAATGTTATTTTCTAAATTTACCAGACACATTATAGCATATCTTCGATTTTTTTCTACCTGATTTCTGGTAAAACATCTGGTAAAAACACATTAATTATTTAGTTTTACCATTTTTACCAGAAGCTTTAAATTTAATTGATAATCATCCAGCCTCATAGGGGTGTTTTTTTTGAGTATAGCCCTAATACTACTAGTCGCGCACAAATGCGCCTTTTAGTCAACCCACCAGCTACGCGAGGGTTTACTTACTACCTGTAAACGGGTCTCTCAGTTCAAATAGACTCAATTGTTCCTTTTCTTTATCTTGCTTTAGACGATTGGCTATATAACTTTTTATCGCTGCAGTATCCTTCCCTACTGTATCGACGTAGTATCCCTTGCACCATAATTCGCATTTTCGATATGCAAATTTCGTATTCCCATATTCCTGAAATATCATAAGAATACTTTTACCTTTTAGATATCCCATAAATCCGAAACGCTCATTTTGGGTGGTATGCTCAGTGGAAGTTGTACATGGTCTGGGCATATTTATCCCTCTATAATATTCACACCTTTCCACTGACATAGTATTATAATTATCTCTCTAATATTTTCTCTCTTCTCATTATAGAATACCTTTCTTCGATACTTCGGTGCAAACACCACATGATATCTACAGTTCCATTTTGTATGTGCCAAACTCTTAATGTCAGTATTTTGTTCCGTCATTTTACTGTCCTCCTAAAGTGTTTTTATTTACATAACTGACAGATCACATTCTTATTATACACATTAGGAGTTTTTTTGACTGAATACATCGCTAAAGCTCCTATAAAACCACGCAACTACACGCGGTTTTCATAATGCAATCATGACCACCCGTCAAACGGGTGGTTTGCTTGCCCCTATAAGGGGCTGTTATCGGCCAGCGCCTAAAGACGCTGGTTTTCACTTTGTTCAAGCTTTAACGTCCTTGACTCGTCGCAGCCCTCGAAAGGGCATTCGTACTGCTTGCTACCCTTAAAAGGGTCTTCGTACTCTTTGACACTCAATTTATCCATCGCAATATTGTGACTTTCTTGCCCCTGAATATACTTTTTAATAGTTACTTCATTGAGACCTACTGTACTCACATAATATCCTTCTGCCCAGAAATGTCTGTTTCCAAACTTATACTTTAAGTTGGCATGCTTATCGAATATCATTAACGCACTTTTCCCTTTGAGATACCCCATAAATTGTGATACACTCAATTTAGGTGGAATGCATACATATGCACATGGTCTGGCATACACTCTGCCACAATTATTTCTATACCTTTTCTCTTGCATAGTTCACTTAATTTATGTGCCACATCTTGCTTTAACTGCTTATATATCACTTTTCTTCTAAACTTTGGGGCAAATACTATGTGGTATTATCAAGTCTATTTTGTGTGTGATAAACTATTATTGTCCATTTGGACATCTCCTTTGCTATTTAGTACGATTGGCGAACCTTTACTTATTATATTATAGCACTGGAGTTTTTTCACTTGAAGCTAAAACTATTTGGATACACACCTGCATATCAGGTGAATTTAATGTATGTGAATATATAAAAAACCTCTGGACATCATGTTCTATAGTAAATAGAGCGATAAGATTTTATTATAGTTTTTAGGCATACTGTTTAATTGATATATTTTCGTGTAATCATAACAACATAAAGCTTCTTGTACTTAAAACGACATTTCATACTTTCTTGCTTTTCTAGACATTTTTTGCTAAAATTATATATTATTTGCAAAGGAGGTTACTATATGTACGAAATAACACCACGTCTTCAAAGACTTATGAAATACTATAATATAGCTTCTCTTTCACATGGTTCAAGAGAAGACAAACTTGGAGATGTATATGAAGACTATTGTGTCGAATTACTAGAAGATAAAATTCTTCTACAAAAAGCAAAAAGTAATTCCCTTAATATGAACGATACAGACGAATTCGTATATGCTTCCATACTTAGTAAGAATGTTATTCCTTATATTAACAAAATTAAAAATATCACTGCTACAAATAATATTAAACCACGTTTCACTGGTGGTAATCCCAAAACAGATGTTATCGCTGATATCGAAACCAATTTAGGTGTTATACACTTGCCAATTAGCGTTAAACAAACTACAGCCCCTAAAGTTGCCATGGCAGAATTTGATGTAAATACCATCGTTTCAGAGGTTAACATTACAGATCCAATTGTTATCAAATTACTAGAGAAGCATCAACGAGATGCATCTGCGAAAAATTTTACTGCAGGTGAAAAAGTAAATTTACGTTCACATCTTGAGCCATACATAAATCGACTTGTTCGATGGGTAGTTGCAGGAACACCTGAGCCCGTAAATGATTTAAGATTTCCAGAGCTTTTACTTAAATTTTCACTAACAAAAAATAACGAAATTATAGACATTAACTGCTATACTATTGATGAATATGTAGATTATTTAATCTACGACAAAAATGGCAACTATAAAAAAGGTGGATTTGGTACAGGTTTAGGCTGGACCTATGCCACTGGTTCTAAGGGTGAAAAAATACAATTTAAAGGTTAAAAATTTAGGCAGCACATTATTACAAATGTACTGCCTCTTTTATTACTCTTAACTTTGCCATTTCACAATATGATACTTCAATATCTACTCCAATTCCTTTTCTTCCCGTCTGTTCCGCTGCCACAATTGTACTTCCACTCCCCATAAATGGGTCCAAAACAGTATCACCCACATAACTTAAGAGTTTAATACATCGTTTAGGAAGTTCTATCGGATTGGAGCTGGATGTCCTATTTTCCGCTTACTTTCACCTTTAAATGTCCACATACCACGTGTCCACTCTTTAAATTCTTCTTTCTGAATATCTGATATCCGTGAACCGCTTTCCTTTTTCCACTGATTCTTATATAAAACAACAATCAATTCAACAGGAGCTATAATATGAGGTGCAGAAGCACTCAACCAAGACCCCCATGCCGAACCTTTCGAAATATTGCCCTCATTCCATATTATTGAAGTTTTATATTTCAATCCTACTTTCTTGGCCAATACTGTTAAATCTGCTCCAACTGATTGATAGCCACCCTTACTTTTATCTAATGGAATATTCATGCACATTCTACCATCATTTTTCAGAACCTTAAAACATTTACGAAGCCATTTCTCAAAAATAACAAGATATTCTTCATAGCTAACTCCATCGTTATAACTTTTATATCCAATATCCAAATTATAAGGAGGAGATGTTACTATTAAATCTATTGAATTTTCAGGTATAGAACGCATTGTTAGAAAGTCATTGTTGTAAAGTCGGATATTTTCATCCTTATAGTATAATCCCTTCATATTACTCACTCTCTATGCTATTTAATGTTTTGACAACTTCTCTACCTAATGCCAATCCTAATAAAGGTGGAATGGCATCTCCTATCTGTTCATACTGATCTTGTTCTGGATCACTATGGAATTTAACATATGGTCCCTTAAACTGATACCAGTCAGGAAACGATTGTAATCTTGCTGCTTCTCTAGGCGTTAAAGCTCGATCCAAAACTGGATGAATCATTTCATCTAAACAGTGTGATGTAACAGTAAAGCTCGGTTCACTAGGTACTAATCTTCGATTTCTTGCTGCATATAATTTTTTAGGAAAATTTTCCTTTGCAAAATCCTCTTTTCCTTCTTCTACTAATCGCTCATATGCTTTTTTCATGTTTTCGCCCTGTTTTATAGATTTTATACGCTCATACATTTTTGTTGTATGACCTGGCGCTTTATGATTAAATACACTACTCTTAGTAAAATCTATTCCTTGAGGAGCAGATGATGATATACCACGCATCAATTCAAGGAACTCTTTTCTCTTACCATCCTCAACCTTTGATATATTAAAATCATATATTTCAGACTCCTCTGACTTTTCTATTTGAGGTAAATCGAGTAAAGCATCACCTACCGTCACATAATCATACTTACAGCCTGGTCCATGTGTTTTCTCTGGATAATGATATTCTACATTATACTTTTTGTTTACTCCTACAAGAAAAAGTCTTTCCCTCGCTTGTGGAACTCCATATTCAATTGACTTTAATAGAACTGTATCTTTATCTGTACTTGCTAATTTAAACGATGGTTTTCCTTTAAGTTCACTTTGAAACTCCTCACAAATATGCTTATACATTGCACCAGAAATATCATCCATCTTCTTAGAAAATAATCCCTTAACATTTTCAAATAAGAACATTTTCGAATCAACACCTCTGGCAATTCGCAAAACATTTTGATATAAAACATTTCTCTCATCATCTTGCTTTCTATCACCTGCCATCGAAAAGCTCTCACATGGAGCCCC
The DNA here is from genome assembly GCA_017440045.1 of Lachnospiraceae bacterium. Lineage (GTDB taxonomy): Bacteria > Bacillota > Clostridia > Lachnospirales > Lachnospiraceae > SVEL01. The sequence goes on along the minus strand of JAFSIA010000023.1, from coordinate 25,835 downwards.
CCCCGTTACAATATCAACTCCATCAACTCCAAAACGTTTTTTCAATATTTTGTTTATCAATTCTATTTCAACTTTATTTATATCTCCATAAATGAGCAATGTCTTTGCGCTTTCTTTAAAATATTGTTTCGGTTCTTCCATAGTCCCATTTAAATACTTTTCCAAATCAAAAATATCAGCATCATGCGATGCCGCATATGTTTGAACTGTCCAATAGCTCCACTCAACAGCTATTAACGCTTTTATACCAGCCCATCTAAAACCAGTACATAATCCTCCCGGACCTGAGAACAAATCAATACTTACCTTTGTTTGTTTTTCGCGGCTCATACTATCTCTTAAACTCTTATTCATCTTTTTTCTCCACTCCTGTAGTAGATCTGTTTTCATTTTCAACATATTCCATTATGTCCGAAGTATCACATCCTAGTGCTCCACATATTCTTGAAATTACATCCATTATAAATTATAACAGAAGCATTGTTCTTCATTTTTGTTAGAGAAGCTGGACATACATTTGCCATTTTACACAAATTATTTTCCTTAAATCTCTATCAATTAATAATATGTTATCATCATTCCCGCTCCCATTGTTTATTATAAATCATTAATGCTACGTTCGCAACATTCATTACATCGTTTACGATATTTTACGGTATTTAACTTTATTGATTGTTATTTGCGATGATTTAACAATACTTCTTATGTAGGTAGATGTCTATTGTCTTTTTAGATGAAAGTAGAAAACAGCACCACAGCGACAGCAGGCCATCGCTCAACGATTTTGTTCACTTTCAATTATCCATTATTTAATCTATGTTGCGCAATCTTATTAATAGAATATAAAACAATTTTTTTCGCATTAAGCTCAACCTTGGCTGTATAATCTAAAACCATTGACCAATCGCTTCAACTATTATTCACAATTATTCGATAATTCTTTAAATATGTTTGTGCCCACACTAATTGATACTCTAATTCTGTTTGATTAATATTTCCCAAATGTAGTTCATCAACAACTTCACCTGTGAACTTCATATCTTTAATTACCTGTACACATATCTTATCATTTATGCCGAAAACCGCCCCATTCTAATAGTTCATCATGTGTTAGTACTATCAATTCTATATATGTAGGTAATAACTTTATTCTTTCATATCCCACTATATCATCTTCTTAAGGTCACATTATTACTATTATAAATATATTTTTTCTCTAGCGATTACAATATTGTTATCTAGTTAAGTTAGTAACTACTTAAGTCTTTATCTCTTCTAACAACTTTTCAATTTCCAAAATCGTCTTTCTCAGCAAAAGGCACTCCTCGACGGAAAGAATATAGTCCGCGGTATTTTTATTTCTCGACTTAAATATGTAATCATTTCCATTTTTCATTTGTGACACATGGGCTAGAACATTACGTTTAACAAGTAATGCTTCATATTCTATAATTTCCCTATATACTCTATCCTTACCATACACTGCTTTATAAAGAAAAACTAAAAATTTAAGATTTTTACTAGAATCTGTTACATGTATATTCTCAATTAAATCATTAACATCAAAATCCAAACTTATACTGTTAATAATGCTATTTTCAATTTTATTAGCAAAATCAGCATTAAAAAATTCTTTTAGTTTATTTAGCCTACCGTCAGACGAGCATTTTATTATTTTCAATAGCTCTTTAAAATATTTATCATGCTTATCCTCTGGAAGCTTATTTAACAATAAAAGTATTTTCTCTTTTATTTTATCATCTAATTCGGCAACACATTCCATAACCAAGCCTCTTGTCGCCCTTGGAGCATTAGATTTGGCGATCATCTTACTTAACATTTTCTGCAAAAGTGGTTCAACTTCATCATTCTGCTCATCTCTCTCCGCAAAAAAAATCCCTTGTGAGCCCAGTTCCTCTCTATATTTTTTTATAGCTTTACGATCTGATGAATAAAATAAAACATCTGTCAAATAATTGTTTCTTATTGCTTCAATAAATTTTTGTCCTTTGTCGTCTTGACCAAATTTCAAGTCAACCAAAAACAAATCTGGTTTTTCTAGTGGATAAGAAAAAAAATCCTGCTCCGACGGAATATGTTCAACCTCTGCATTAAAGCCATTTTCTTCAAGAAACTCATCCACCATAGCCTTATATTCTTCAAAAAATAGTTTTTTATCATCAATTATCGCCACATTGTACTTTAAGCTCATTTATCTAATCTACCTTTCCCATTCTGTAATTATACTTAATCCACTTGCTGAATTCTTCTTAGCTGTAATTGTTCCACCCATTTCTTCAATATAACGTTTAGAATAATACAATCCAAGACCTGCACCTGATGTTGTAGTATATCCAAATTCAAAAATGTCTGATATGTTATTTATTGACGAATCCAATCCTTTTCCATCATCGCAAAATTCTATAATGGTATTATCATTATCATCTTTATAATAAATATCTAATTGTGTTGCCTTAGCCTTAATAGAATTTCCAATTATATTCTCTATTATAGTAACAATATTAACTGTATTAATTTTAACAATAAGTCTATACTCTAATTCATCATTAATAGAAAATCTAATCTTATTACCGTATATTTTTGTTGCTACTCGTTCAATATACTCAGATATAAAATCACATATATCTGCATCTTTTTCTTCGCTTTCTATCAAATAATTAGATTTCGCAACCGCTTTCGATATATACATTATTTGATTATTAATTTCTCCCATCGACTGAATTGTCTCGCGTAATTTTGTCGGAATCTGTCCAAGATATTTTTTAAAATCTGAAAGTTTCTTTTTTTCTAATATAGATAAATTATAAATAGTATGCATCGATGGTAATACATTGTTTGAATCTATATTACTGACACTAACAATATAGTCCATTCTCTTTCTTTCAGTTTCAATTCGCCTCTCGGCCACTTGTCTTTCTTTAACAGCAATAGCTTCCCTTTTTTGAGAATCTAACAATTCTATTTGTAAAGCTTTCTTTTTTCTTTCTTCTTCTCTACGTTTATCCTCCATATATTTATGATACTCTGTATTAATTTGAGTACCAATATCTGCACGTTCTCTGATCAACTTCGAAACAATTTTTCCAACAATTTCAAGCAATCGTTTTACTCTCACATCGTCTTTTTTATATCCTTCTCTATTAGATGTTGATATATCTTCAAATCTATCGTCATCTAAGATATCAAAGTTAATTTCTCCTTCAATATAATTAGCAAATGCTTGCGAACTGTTAACATATGTCATCAAATTATCAACTGCAAGTTTTCCCCTAACATATAACCTTATAGCATTAGGGTGATAACTAATTTTATTAAAAGCAGGATCATTACGCTTTTGAACTTGAGCATCAAGTGAACCATGTATTCCTATCCACCCTGTCAATTTATATTCTGCATCTATTTCTTTACCTGCAAGATTTTTCACAGTAATAGTACCTTCTGTATCATCAAAATATATATTTTTTAATGTCGAATGTTTTCTATCTAATTCATCAGGCACTTCATTTTCTTTAGTAAGATAAATCTTATTCTGCAATCTATCACAATACCTTTTACCTGTGTTATCAAAGATAGCATACATGGTTGAAAAAGAAATTTTTTTTGTTACTGGATTAAACTTAATAATTTGATTTCTATCTTGACGAACACATACAGAAATTTCACAATCTATTACATCAGCCAAGTAGTAATCTGATAAAATAACTGGCAGAGCCTTTAGACGTTCAGGCCCTATCTTTTGCAAATTAACATTTGTAAGTTTTATCGCTGTTCCTGTAGCAGTACTCTCCCAAACCTCACATGCTGATATCTCCTGCTTACCATCGTATCTTTCTAATTTAGGAATATCCTCATCTTTCGCTTGACTTACATCTACACACCAAGAACTTGTTTCATATTTTGATTTAGTATATATATAATATCTATCTGATAAAAATAATGCTGCTAATTTACCTACTCCTTTTCGACCAAGAAGAGTCTTATCATTAGGGTTATCTATTCTTTTATTACGACCAATTATAGTATATTTATTACACAAATCTTCATATGTCATACCGAAGCCATTGTCTATTATTTCGATCTGTGCAGTTTCTTTGTCGAAAAGTTCTACTAGTACATATATATTTTTAGCCTTAGCATCAATACCATTTGCAACAATTTCAGAGACTGCTGTCCAAGGATTCGAATATAAATTATGTCCAAGGAGCTTTAAGGCATAACATGTAAAATTGAATTCTATTTTGTCCACAGTATTGTTAGGAATATTATTCATTATTTATATTAGCCTCCCTTAATTTTCGTTCTATTTGTTCAGCGAGTTTTATAGCCAACAATGGTGGCACTGCATTTCCTATTTGAGTGGTAACATTTGCTTTTTCTCCCTCAAATTGAAACCAGTCTGGAAACGACTGAATTCGCGCTCCCTCTCGAGGTGTTAATGCTCTATCTTGCTCATAATGTATGCATCTTAATCCTGATGGTGTAGTCATATTGTTTGTTATTGTGGTGCATGGTTGATTCTCAATCAATCTTCCGTAAGTATTAGGATATCCCGAAGTCAGTTTATATTCTTTTTTTATTTTACCTTCTTCAACAAGTTTATTAAAATCTTCTTTTCCTTGCCCTTGCTTTACATTTCTGATAACTGTGCGTATTTTTTCTCCATATTGTCCACAAAAATGCGAAGTGACTTTTTTTGAATTTCCCCTCATTAGTTTTTGATAAGCATTTTGTGGCTCTACACTATATTCTGTTACCGTTTCACTTTCTCTAACTGAAGGTAAATCCGAAATTGCCTCTTTTATGCTAATTTTACTTGTCTTCAAAACTTCTGGAAAATCCCATTCAATCTTTATATCATTTCTTATTCCAACAATAAAAACTCTTTCCCTATTTTCTGGCACACCAAAATCTACGGCATTTAATACCTTTTTGCTTATAGTATATCCTAGTTCGTCATTAATATTTGCGAATTTTTCTTCTATTATATCCATGACTTTTCTTCCTTGTCCCAAGATTATAGGTTTTTTTCGTTTTTTATGCGTTTCTTTGTTTTCTGTTATGTCATACTGAACATTTCCATATTCATCTTTTTTGTAAAATGTTTCTCGCATTGATAAAATGCCTTTAACATTTTCAAACAAAAACATTTTAGGTTTCACAATGCCTAAAATCCTTAGATATTCTTCATACATTGTCGCCTTTTCGTCATATATACGTTGGCCAACAGTACTAAAAGACTGACAAGGTGGTCCTCCAATTATCAAATCAACCGGTTCATCACCAACCAATGCTTTAATTTTATTTTTGTCTAATGATTTTATATCTTGATTTATCATCTTTATATCTGGAAAATTCATAGAAAATGCTTTTGCAGCATGAGAATCAAACTCATTTGCAAATACAAATGAATTTTTTCTATTCCTAACGAAACAATTATTTCTTACCCTATAATAAAATCCAAAAGTTAATCCTCCAGCACCAGAGAACAAATCAATAATCCTCATACTTCATCCTTTTGCATAAGCTAATTTCTTTTGCACAACCATTTCTACACATACTTGTACTATATACTTTTTTATTTTACACTAAAATAGTATACCATATCAAGATGCTTTTTTCTATATTATCCAACACACATTCGAATTGTTCTATATTAGTTCTCTTCCACCACCTTATCTCTCACATCTTCCCATGTGAATCCATAGCAATCCAGGGCATTCTGAAGTGTTTCCTTTGGAATCGCTCCTTTATTATAATTATAGATAGTGTAGTCTAGATACTCAAATGGTAGCGATATCTCCAGGCTTGCCTCATTTAATCTACGGTCACCGCCTGTTGCTTTGAGCATATTTCCCACTCGATGTGTGTTTTTCTCAGTGTCAAGACACAGCTCCTCATTTTCATCAATTATATCCAGCTCTCTCAAGCGCTTAAGCGCCATATCGAAGCTAACCTTAAACTCGGACATAAGTCTAGTTATGTCAAAGGCTGATAACTTACTACCTTTTATATTTGACAACTCTAGGTCAAAGAACTTCTCCACCTCATCCTTCGGCATAAGTAAACACGCCGCAAAGTAATTTGCCTCTTGCTCAGCTACTTCATCTGATTTACCAAATACAGTATGATGATTATCCACAAAAGACTTTTCTTTGCCAAAATGCAACTCTATATGCCCTATCTCATGAGCTAACGTAAATATCTCTCGTGATAAACGTAATGATGAATTTGTAAATATTATAACGTCATCATCTCTTTTAAGAGCAAATCCCATATCTGCATTCTCACCCAATGGATAACGAAGAAGTTTATAACTCCTGCTACATTCCTCAAACAAATCTATAATGCCATATCTACCAACTTTGCAGTTGCTTCTAAAAGCCTCTGCTCTTACACGTATTTCCCTTTTTCTGCTTTCTAGCATTCATATCACTCCCTTACTCCTCTGATGTAGGCTGTAAGCGCATATACATATGCTTGTTCGCATAAAACAGATCCAACATATCGAATATCTTCTCTACAGAAGAATCCTCACCTTCACTACTTCTATATGCGACACTTGGCTCCTCGTCAAGCACACTTGTAATATCACTTACACTAACATCTAATATCGATGCAATGCGAGTTAAATTGTCCAATGTAATGTTATTTGCTCCATTTTCAATTCTCGCGTACTTCTGTCTACTGATTTCTAATTTCTCGGCCATTTCTTCTTGGGTCAACTGACGTGCGTTACGAATCTCTCTGATTTTCTTTCCTAACAGTTCATCCATAATGTACCCTCCTGATTTCCGCTGCATATTATATTAATATTATACCTTAATTGTACCAAAGAGATACCATTTGTCAATACTCAATGTTATATTTTTATTACATCAATTATATCGGCATGTTATAAAAAAAAATATTATACACCGAGAAAACAACTGAATCTTTTTTTAATTTCTTCAATTAATAGTTGCATATTCTCTATATTGGTAATGCCAACATCACTTCATCCTTTACATCACCATACCCCAAATATGTAAACAGCCTACGCTCTATATTCGAATTAATAAACGCCTGTATAGCTCTTACTTGATATTCCTTTCCTATCCAGTTAAAAAGATTTCGAATCAATAAAAAATCCGATTCATCAAATCCTGCTTTTTCACTAAATTGCATTGTAAGCTGAGGAGAATTTGTTTCTATAGACTCTACATACACATAACCACCAAATGTATCATCAATTTTTGAACGTAACACAAATATTTTTCCTGCTTCACGATAGTCTTTCCAGTATTCATCATCAACGTTTGAATATTGCATATCCTTATCGATTAATTGTAATAATCTACCAAGAAATCTGTGTTCCCTCATAATTAAGCAAAAATCTTTTTTATCCGTTTCCTCAGACTCACGTATATAAAATTTTTTATTTTCTATATTTGTTATATCTCTAGACCAAATTAATTCCTCTATCGATACTTTAAATATACTGGCTATCCTTGCAATCAAATATACATCAGGCAAAGAATCTCCTTTTTCCCATTTTGCGACTGCTTGCCTTGTAACATTACATATATCTGCAAGCATTTCTTGTGTCATATTTACTTCTTTTCGATATGCTACTAATTTCTCTGCAAATCCCATCTTGCTTACTTCCTTCGATTTATACCTCAAGCATACAATATATATAAGTTGCACTCTACCAACTATTTATTGCATCCAAGCAACTGTCAGTTGCTTTTACCAAATTTACGTAATTAATTAGCTCTTGCCGTTATTTTATAACAAAAACACAGCTGATTATTATATATCCTCCTACTGTGCTGGATGCTACTAAGTAGCCACAAATATCTACTATACAGAAGAAAATCATTTCATTCGACATTCACTCAATTAAACATGAAAGAGTTAATCAACGAATAAGAAACATATAGAATGGCTAAAAACAAAAAAAACAATAACCAAAAGGTCTATGTGCTGTTTATTATTGATATAACCCTTGATATAACAATTTTCTCAAAATCCAAGTACAATAAACACACCTGAATTCCGAAATATGCAAAATATACAACCTAAAAATAACTAAAAATAAATTTCCAACACCAAGCCACACCAGAAAATGTCCCCCTTCCCAACACTATCGATACAAATACGTAACACATTTGATTTTTTTCTGTAATAGTTTTATAATAATAGACAGTCTATTTCGTACAGACGGGTTATATTTAAACAATAAGCATAGGAGAGAAATTATGAAAAAGAAATCATTTCGTTGCATGGTGCTTGGTGCTTTATCCATGGCAACCATCGCAATGGTCAGCGGATGCTCGTGCTCATCCTCTGGCGATGAACCGGAAACAAAAAACACTGCTGATGAAGAGGTCAATTTGACATCTGCCACTAATGTTGCTATTCACGACCCTTCCATATTCCACGACCCTGTATCAGGAAATTATTATTCATATGGCTCACATATGGTTGCTGGTACATCAGAGGATATGGTGTCATGGTCATATATATGCAATTCTAGCGTAGGCACTGCGGCTACAAACACTATATTTGACAAGAGTTTCAAGGAAGAATTTAAGGAAGTCTTTGATTGGTTAGATATCACCAAGGAGCCTGCTGACTTTGGTCTCTGGGCTATTGATGTTACATACAGTGAGGCGGCTGCCGAAGCTGGCAATGACCCATACTTTATGTATGTTTCTCTTGTAAATAATTCGAGACAGACAGCTATTGCTCTAGCTACAGCTGATAACCCTGAAGGACCATTCCACTATTCAGGAACAATCGTATGTGCTGACTTTAGACAGAGTGATGTAGAGGCTGGACATACTAATTTACTTGAGGTATTAGGCCGAGATAGTGTAGCTGATATGACTGCTGAGGAAAAGGCATTTTATCTCACTGCAAACACAGATGCTTATATGTCAAAATTCGTAGACTGTATCGATGCTGCCCCATTCTATGATGGAGATGGCAACTTCTATATGGTATATGGTTCTTTCTCAGCAAAAGGTGGTCTTCGTATATTAAAGATGGACCCTCTTACAGGTCTTCGTTCTGATGACAACTACGATTACACTGATGATGGACTTCAGGACCCATATTATGGTAAGCAGATTGCCAAGAAGCGCGGTGAGGGACCATACATCCTCGTAGTGGAGAGTGACCAGTCGTCAACAGGATACTACTACTTCCTTTTCTGGTCACAGGGCGTTTTGCGTGCTACAGGTGGCTACAATATGAGAATGCTTCGCTCTGAGTATCCGGACCACGGATACGTTGACTATATGGGCAACGACGCATTTTCAGATGCTGATACTACTACACTTGGTGTTCGTATAATGGATAATTTCCAATTTACATGTATGCAGTATTCTTCAGCTGCAAATGGTGGTAACTCTGCTATCGTAAGAGATGATGGTAAGATGTTCCTTCATTACCATAGCAAGAGTGCTCACAATGCTGCATATGGAAAGGACGGATTTATTATCAAATCAAACCAGATGTTCTTAAATGAAGATGGCTGGTTAGTTACTACTCCATACAGCTATGGCGGTGAGACTATGAGAGAGCTCACTGTCGACCAGGTAGCCGGTGATTATGAGTTCATCTACCACAGACTTATTTATTATACAGACCCGGGCAACTTCAATGACAACTTCGTATCGAGCCAGATGATTACTTTAAATAAAGACGGCTCTGTAACAGGTGATTACGAAGGTACTTGGGAGCTTAATGGCAACTACTTTACTATCAAGATAGGCGAAAACGAATATAAGGGCGTTACCTTACAGCAGTATGACGAGGCTGCAACTCGTACAAACACAGTTGTATTCACAGCTATCGGCAAGGATAACAGAACTGTTTGGGGTAGCAAGATTTACTATGATGACGAAAAGCGTATAGCCATTGATTATGACAACATCATTATTCCAAGCAATGCTACAGCTGATTTTCCACTTGTAACAACTGGTAGATTACATTCTGATATCAGCTGGACATCAGACAACAGTGCTATAACTATCGATGGCAGTACAGCCAAGGTTATATGTCAGGATGCTGACCAGACAGTCACACTTACAGCTACAGCTAAATTTGGCGAGGCATCTGTAACAAAGACATATACTGTTTCAGTTCCTGCCGAGGAATATGACATCCCTGAGACTATTTCAAGCTCAAGCATTACATTACCATCTGTTACTGCCACTGGCGCAGCTATCACATGGACATCATCAGACCCGGCAGTTATTAATACTGATACTGGTGCTGTTAATGTTCCAAGCGATTCAAGTGTTGTTGTAACTCTTACAGGTACTGTAGAAAACAGCACTCGTGTAATCACTGTAGATGTTACAGTTATGCAAACACCTACAAATATCATTTACTCAGAGAACTATGATGATATGTCATCTATAGATGCTACTACTCCTAACAGCTTGTGGTACTCAGCTAACGCTGCTGATAAAGTCACATTAAAAAATGACCCTGACAGAGGTCAGTATATACAGTTTGCTCCTGGTGATGCCAACTCAAGAGGTGCTTTGTCAACACTTCCTGTGGATGCTCAGGTATCTGGTGTATACTTAATGGAGTTTGATGTAGCACTTACAGCCGGTAATAATCAGACTACTGAGATTGCTGTTGTCAATGAAAATCTTTTCTATAAAGGTGTCATAAACGATGGTATTGAATCAGGATTCTTATTCAGACTCTCTGCAACTGATAGCACTGAGTGGAGCATCCAGAATGGTGATTCATTTGAAATCCCTGCTGGTACATGGGTACATATTAGTGCATTAGCTGACACAGATGCTAATAAGGTTGTTGTGACTATTACTGATTCAGATAATAATGAAATCTATTCTGGTACTGTAAAAATGGAGGATAAGGGTAGCCTTTATGGTATCTATATTAGAGGCGGTCGTTATCAGTCTATTACATGTATCGACAACGTAGTAATTAAGAAAAACTAATTAATATTTAATGGGCTATTATCACTAACGATAATAGCCCATTCTTAACTTATATGTTATAATACTCTTAATACATTCCATAGACACGAAATGATACCACAAAAGAGAGGTTAATATGAAGTACAAATCTTTATCAGAATTTATAAAAAGAATTATTATTTTAATTGCAGGTCTTACCATCGCACATCTTGGTGTGACTTTATTTTTATTGTCCAGCCTTGGCAGTGACCCGTTCAATGTGCTTATTCAAGGTATTTCAAATATGACTCCTCTGTCACATGGCACATGCCATCAAATTGTATGCTTTTTGATTATAGGTATTCTTCTCTTAGTTGACCGCTCTTATATTAAAACAGGTACATTTATATGCATGTTCCTGGGCGGTCCTATCATTGACCTGTTTACTATTGTGCTTGATAACCTTGTTAGTGGCTCAAGCCCAATCGTATTGCGCTCTGTATGCCTTGTTTTAGGATGCTTCATCCTCGCCTTTGGCATGACTATTGTCATCAAATCAAATGCCGGCACTGGTCCAAACGACCTTGTAGGTGTGGTTATTTCCGACAAACTTAAAATATCCTTCGGCATCTGCCGTGTGGTAGCTGACTTTTCTTTTGTCATTATAGGCATTTTACTTGGCGGCATTTTTGGCGTTGGAACTCTGGTATGTGCATTTCTAATAGGCCCAATCGCCAACCGTTTACTGCCTGTCAGCGAAAAAATAATTAATAAAATTCTTAAAATCAAATAATAGAATAATTAATCACATACACTAATAATATACAGCAATAAGTGACATTTTATTTTATAAATATCCTCCCAGATGTGGCATTAACAATTGAAGTATATTAAAATAATCCTCTCCATTCTTCAAGCCAAGCTTATCTAATTTTTCCATTGCCCTTCCACCGTCAGTCCCTGGATGTACAAAAACAACATACTCATCCTGCTCTTTTTCCAATTCTTCAAATGGTTTACCTTCAAGTATTCCACTTGTCTTTTCACTGTGCTCATCCATAATTCTATAATCCTGCTTATTTATAGACATCATACTATAAAAATTGCGCATAGCTATGTCTTCATTACCATAATATATTTTCTTCTTATTACCTTCTGCCAAAGCCCGTAACAGCTTCTCCAAATAGCTCGACCTATCACAAATCCTTCCTATGGATTTATTAAGCAATTTTCTGCCTTCCTCTAGTCCCCATGGTGTACGACTAACAGTTTCATAATACAAATTATCCATAGCGGTCTGATAATACAGTGCGTAAAATGACCCTGCATAGTGATATATTCTAGGTTCTAGCTCCCTCTCATTATTATTACGGGCATATTTTGCAAAATAATTCCACGAGGAGTCAAGTAACAGTATCTTATCCTTATATATTACATTTAATGCATCCTGATCTGGGTACTGTACATTTTCATTCTTAATTAAATAATCCAAAACCTCAGTTTTCATATCACCTTTATTTCTAATCTGCTTAAGATTTATATACAATACACCTGCATTAAAATATTTATCCTCTTCCACCTGCTTCATCATAACTGGAACTGGTTTTGTAAGCATCTCCGCTATGGCACTATCCCCTACTGCAGCCATATAATATTGGCTTATATCCATGTCCCAAAGCTCTTTAATATCTCTGTTAACCAATAAATCCGCATCCAAATATATGATTCTATCAACATCAGATAAAATATCAGGTAGCAGGATTCTAAACATTGTGCCAATAGTAAAATGTCTCATTTGATTTGCCACGCTTTCAAACATTTTATTATTGATTAAATGAAAGCATATACGATGTCCTGTACTCTCTGCTACATATGACAGCTTTTTGCGATTACTATCATTTAACGTCTCATCATGGAGTATATGAAAGCATACAGATGCTACTGTATTTTCTACAATTGATTGCATAACAGTACCAACATATACGCTGTAGTTTCCTGTTTTATCATATAAACCAAAACCTATATGTATTTCGTCTTCATATGTATTTGTAGCATTTTCTATGGAAGTATCTACAAAATCAGCTTTATCTACTGCATCTAACAAGACTTTCTTATAATACCATGCCCCCTGCTGTATCTTTTCATAGCTGATTAGCTGCTTTACTCCATACTTCTTAAGCAGATTCATATCTTTAAGACTTGGCACCAGTACCACATCTGCATTCTTGCATAGCTCAATATACTGTCTAGAAGCCGACTCACTGCCACCTATTAGCTTCATATCATGAATAATAAGCGCTATCTTACCCCTGTATGCTCTAATCTTGCCTACAAGTCTGCTATCATAATTATAGCCATTTCTGGTTGGAAGCTGAAAAAAGACCAAATCCTCTGCCTCCAATGCAGCTATAATACCATCAAGTCTTTTTGACAATTCACTTTCACTGTCACTTTCCACCGGATATGAGAAAATACCCATCTCATAAAAACCAAGCTCACGTCCCTCATCAGCAAAATGATGCTGTCTTTTCACCAATTCATCATCTTTATTAAAATTATATAAATTAGTAATATGTATTTTCATTACTGAACTTCTCCTTGTGTAGTCTAAATTTACATATAAAATATTTTATACCTATTTTAATTGTATCGCCACCCCCCTTATAGTATAATATTTTATAATAATTAGTTTTTTACTGCGACTATATTTTAAAGGCTATTTAAAAATTATGGAGGATTTTACATATGAAAGTACATATTACAAAGATATATAATGATGCATCCACCGCAGGTATGTCTCAGGCAAAAACTGCGAAAATTGCAAAAGAAATGGGATTCTACGAGATGGGAATATATAGATATCCAGTAGATAGCGATAACGATAAGGAATTAGGCACTCGAATTGACGGAATTATTTCTGCTTTGGAGCCAAACGACATTGTGTTTATTCAGTCTCCTAGCTGGAATGGTCTTCGCTATGATTATCGCTTTATCTCTAAGCTACGAGGTTACAAAAATGTCAAAATTGCTATTTTTATTCATGATGTTATTCCATTAATGTTCAATTCGGGCGAGGAGAATTTACGTAGGACTATAGACATATATAATCAAGCAGATTTAATTATAGCTCCATCACAAAAAATGCTTGACCTGTTAACCGAATATGGTTTAACTGTCAAAAAACAAATGATTCAGCATATGTGGGACTACCCTATCGACTACAAACTGAAACAACCTAGCTTTTCAAAAAATTTATTTTTCACAGGTGCACCTTCACGTTTTCCTTTTGTACATTCATGGAATTATGATACAAAATTAAATGTTTATACCTATGAAAGCTTCTCAACTGATACAATAAATGTTGAACTGCGCGGTCGTAAAAACGAACTCGGATTATTATCTGACTTGTCAGAAGGTGGATATGGCTTGGTATGGTCATCAGATGAATCAACTAAACAATATTATGAGATGTTACAGCCATACAAGGTAGCAACCTTCCTCTCTGCCGGTATACCTATTATTATGCAGCGTGGCCTTACTGTTGAAGACACTATATTAAAGAATGGTCTGGGATTTGTAGTAGATAATCTCTCGGAAGCTGATGCTATCGTACAATCAACTACAGAGGAAGAATACAACGAAATGGTTAAACGTATTTCTGATTTCAATTTCCTTATTAATGAAGGTTGGTTTACAAAAAAGATGTTATCTGATGCTATTATGATGTTGCTTAATAACAATATATAAATTCTAAGCTTACGGCGGATAGGGACATGTCCCTATCCGCCGTAGTACATTTCTAAGCAAAGCTTTTAAATTCCTGCGTTATTATGCTGCAGTTCAATATGCTCCTTCATCAGATTATCATCCTTCATAATATTCTTTATATCTGATATCATCGAATTATAGTCAGCCACACTATAAATATGCTTATCGGCTACATATTCTTTATTGTGTAAAGTCTCCTTAAAAGCCATAATAAGCTGATTATTCACAAAGGCTGTCTCCACAGCAGAAACAATCTCACTCTCGTAGTTTATATCAAGATAATAATCACAACCTGTAAACAATGCTTCAAGCTTTTTCATCTTCACTCCCGGATAAAGTGCAACATTTTCATATTTATCCATACTCATAAGATTAGATGACATTTCTGTTAATGCAGCAATATTAAATTTCATATCCGGTATAGCCTTAACTATGTCCTCAATATGTGCAATCCTATCTGAATTGGTGCATATAAGCGCCTCCGGTTTATTGCTGTTACTCTTCTTAAAGCTATAAACATAACTCATAGGCGTAACTATATTTGTATTGATGCCAAGCTTTACAAAATTGTTGTATGCCTCCCTGTTTAAAACCTTTACTGCTTCTGTTCTTGTATTTTTCCCTTCCAATATTGAATTCATATTGCCTGGGATATCTTCTCTAGCCTTTTCCTGCCAAAACAGCACGTCTCCCATTCCATGACCCTTTAATGTCTGAGATACAAAAAATGGTATAGACAAGGTATTGTAATACAGCTTACTGTTTGTGTATCCCTTCTTCTCCAGATAGTAGCAAACAAAATCTGTTTTTGATTGAAATATTCTTACGGTCTTATCATCATTTAAGATAATATCCTTAGTAACATAATTTTCTACAATTACCTCAGCTCCTGCTGCTGAAAAATATGTCTTGTTAACCTTATGTCCTTTAGCATTAAATGTGGTTCTTGCATATAAGACGCCGTACTTATTGTAATGGTCGCTTGAGCGTACTACTCCTCTGTCATCATACCAGTCAACTGTTTTAACAAGTCTCTTATGAGCTGGCTTTGCATAAAAGATACGTCCTCTATCTTTGCCCATCCTAGACACCTTACCACTGACATTATTGCCACTGATTTCCCAATACTCTGGTACATTTATCTCATTAAAATATCTTGGTTTTCCTGGTACATCCTCACCAGTTTTAAACTCTCCTAAAAAATATCCATATACAGATTCTACATCCTCAGGATAGAAGCCATCATCATCTATAACTGACGCCGGATAATTCATTCCTGACATTTTAAAGGAAGTATGTAATTTTTCACTATCACTATTATAATTCTCAAACAAGATAACTATATTGTCTGTTTTATTGTCTGTTCCCATCTTTTTTCCACCTCATCTGTCAGATATTTATGGGCCTTTTCGTAGGAATGCTCATGGAAAGCTTCCATATCTGCCTCTGTAAACATACGGATAATACGTTTTGCAAGCTCGTCCACTCTTTCCTTCTTTTCCATATCATCATGGACCGGAATCTTATATCCGTTCATTCCTTCATCTATAAAATTCTGGTTTCCATATCTTACATCAAAACCTATAATTGGAAGTCCTGAACCTATAGCCTCCATAAGAGTCAATCCGAAGCCCTCACTTGTAGAGCCTGATACATAAGCCTCATAATGCTTATATACATCTGTCAAATCATGCTGCCCACAAAGCTTTATGTACGAATCTGCTGACAAACTTTTTATAAGCTCCCTTAGCTTTTCTTCTTCTCCGCCTTTTCCATATATATCTAAGGTTACATCTTTTATAACCTCTCTGACCTTAGCCACAGCCTCAACCAGCCAGTCTATATGCTTCTCATTTGCAAGTCTTGCTGCTGTTATAAGCGAATGTTCTACTCTAGGTGCATCAGGCTTTTTAAGCTCACTTAAACCGCCAACAGGTATAGTAACCACATTTGGTTCCACGCCCTTATACTTCTTAAACTGTTCTCTAATCAGCTTATTTTGATCATCTGTCGATGCTATATAACACTCGATATTCTTCTGCTGTGAGAATGAATATTCATAAAAATTATTCCATAGAATATTATTTTCATCTGTGCTACCTTCACTAAAATGATCTGCGTGTATAACACTCATTATCCTCGCCGGCTTTGCATTTCTCATAATAGCCTGTCCTATTCCGGTCATTCTGTCTACTATGACTATATCATCCTTTGTCAGATTAAGCTTGCTGACCATATATCCCACAAGCTCCTCCTTTGAGCACAAAATCTTATCCTTAAACTGGTACATTACCGCATCGCCATCAATTATCTCCTCATATGCAACAGTTCCGTCCTCATTGAAATATCTTCTCTGGTACATATGCGCCTTATTATCCAATGGTCCATAATATTCTGAATATATTCTGCAGTATGTATAGTAATCCTTCCTGATAAGAAATCCTCTGGACACTATCTCCACTCTGTGTACAAGGTCACTTTTTTCGTCAACCATATACACATTGTAAAATAGATTCTTTCCCTCAAATACATATTTTGCAGTCTTTCCATCTCTACTGAAGGTGAAATCCTTATACTGAAATGTCTCTTCTAAATCTTTCAAAGTATATGAAACCTTAGCAATCTTCGTGTCTGTAAAAAATGTATACAACCACATAATTTCAGAATCAAGGAAACCAATATTCTCTGTCATATGTTGAATATTATCTCTTGGAAACATATCTGTATATACAAACTTTGCCTCTACTCCAATATTTCTAAACATTTTTGCTCTGTATATCTGCGCATACTCTACACCACTACTCGCCCAGCCTATACCTAAATTAAAATTATAAATCATATTGCCTCCTATGGGAGCATAATTCGCATTTCCCCTTTTTCATCATCATAAACACTGCTGAGAAGTATATTCCTAATCATATTCTTAAGTATAGTCTTCTCCATCCTTCTAAATGACTCTAGCGCTTCATTCTGATATTCAAACAGCGGATTTCTCTGTGCCAATGTTCGACCGGAAACTGCCGCCTGAAGCTGCTGGAGATAATCCACCTGCTCAACCCATGCATCATCAATTGCCTGAAGTGTGGCAATACGCATAAAATCACTCATACGTTCCTTGCCAAATTTATGTCTTCTTTCTATAAACCTATTTGACACAAGCCTTGCAAGATACCTCTTTAAGCTTGTAATATTATCAAATTTTTCAGGCATATCATCAAGATTCAACTTATATGAAATATTGTCAAGTATGTATCTGTTAACAATCATAGAATCAATAGATTTATCATCTACAAAGTTTTCATCAACAAAGTCATTTATATTTTCCTTTGCAATCATCATGATTCTATTTTCATCCATATCCTCTCCATCGAGAAGGCCATTTCTTATCTCATACATAACCTTTCTCTGGCGCTGAAGCACTTCATCATAAGTCATAGACTGTCTTCTTGATATAACGGCAAATTCTTCTGCTATCTTTTGTGACGCATTTATTACCTTCTTTAATCGTCGCTCACTTATCTTCTTCTTTCCATCTGCGTAAGCTTCTGTGTCAATGCGACCATTATTCTTTACTATCTCATCCTGAAGACACACAAAGAATTGGCTAAATCCCGGATCTCCCTGTCTGCCGGCTCTTCCTCTCGCCTGACGCTCCTGTCTGATATTCGCCATTCTACCGATACCGATAATAGCCAAGCCTCCCAGCTCTTTGACACCCTCACCAAGACGGATATCAGTTCCTCTTCCTGCCATAGATGTAGCCACTGTAACAGTGTTCATCTGACCTGCTTCCTTTATCATTTCTACTTCCCAGTAGGCATTGTTGGCATTTAATACACTGTGAGGAATATTTTCCTCAACTAAAATCTTGGAAACAATCTCTGTTTCGCCTATTGTAGATGCAACAATAAGCACAGGCTGCCCTGTACTATGTGTCTCTTTTACCAAATCAATAGCAGCGTCAAACTGACTATATATATCTGCAAAATACCTGTCTTTTAAATCTTTTCTGTTCATAGGACAGTTTGGTGGTATAACTACAACCTCCGAACCATATACATTCATAAGCTCCTCAGATGCATCTGAAATAGTTCCACTCATGCCTGCCATCTTTGGAAACAATAAAAACAAGTTCTGGAATGTAACTGAAGCAACCGAACGATTCTCACTTGAAGGCTCTAATCCCTCTTTAACCTCAAGTGCCTGATGCTGACCACCTCTTAGCTTAACTCCAGGCATCATACGGCCTGAACCATTGTCTAATAACTGTAATCCTCCATCATTATCAATCATATACTGCTTTTCTCTTTCAAAGATTACATGAGCTCTAAGCGCCAATGTTACATGTCTGTTTATCTCAAAATATTCTTCACCATAGAAATTGTCTATATTAAAATATTTTTCTGTATACTTTATACCGGCCTCTGTGAGCCAGACCTTATTATCCTCTTTCTCGTAATCTCGCCCCTCAATAAGTGTTTTTACAAAGAAATCTGTCATCTCATAGAGGTTAGACTGAACTCTTGGAGAACCTGATATTACTAGAGGTGTCTGTGCGCCATCAAGTAGTACCGCATCAGCCTCATCGATAATTACATAGTTAAACTCCCTCATAAATCGCTCTTCTGCCGACTTAACCAGATTGTTAAAAAGGTAATCAAAGCCAAATACACTATGTGTAGTATAAACTATGTCTTTTGCATAGATTTCTCTCTTCTTGTCATTGTCAAAGGCCTCTTCACCTCTATCCTGCACACCTGTACCGACACTTAATCCCATAAACTCATATACCGGTCCCATTTCCTTGGCATCACGGACAGCCAGATAATCATTGTTAGTCATAAGTAATGTGCTCTTTTCTGATAGGGCATTAAGATATAATGGCATAGTTGCAACAAGAGTCTTTCCCTCACCGGTGTTCATCTCTATCAGATGTCCCTGATGAAGTGCTATAGCTCCCAATACCTGCACATCATATGGAAACTTGCCCAGTACACGCTTATCAGCCTCACATATTGCAGCATATGCCTCCGGCAAAATATCGTCTAAAGTCTCTCCCTTTTCCAGACGCTTCTTGAACTTCTTAGTCAAGCCTGAGAGATTTTTATCTGACATTTTGCTCATTTCGTCTCTATAGCTTTTGACCTTATCCAATATTATATTAAGTTGTTTCAATCTCTTCTTCTGTCTCATCTAATATTTCCTGTATAACAACCGAATGAAAATGTAAACTTGTTACTCCACTATTAATTAACTGCAATCTGTAGCTATATGTTTTAAGAGGACAACTAAACGTAGTCTCCTTATCGCGCAGCGTAATACTGCCTGCCTCTACCTCGTATCTGTCAAAGAATACCAATCTCATCAGACAATTTTCATCCTCTGGCGTATCTATATTAATGGTAATATGATATTTACTCTCTCCATCAATTATAGGTAAGGTAGGCTCTATCTTTTGCAACTGAAAGTTTGTTTTTGAATACCACTGCTTAATAACTGTTCCAGGTGGCATAAGCTCATTAACAAACTCTACATCATCTTTTTTATGAAAGTATACCTTTGAGCCATATAAATATGTATCCGAAGCATACTCATTCCAATGTATAATCCACTTTTGTCCTAGCATTATTTATCAATCCTTCTTGAAAAATCCTCTTTTAGCACTTTGTTATACTGTGTCTTGAACCATGCGACAATTCCGCCTGTTGCGTCATTATGCCTTCCATGGAGACCCTTGCCATATATTTGAACACCGTCTGATTTTGTATGTGATATAAGATTGTTATATGCCTTACTGTCATAATCATCCTCTATCATATATGCAACTATAAGCTTTGAATCAGTCCATTCAGTTTTATCAAACTTATCCCAAAACCGCTTATTTACTGCATTAATAGCTGTACTATCAATAGAGCCTTCCAGATAATTCACTACATCAAGAGATGTCGGAAATGCGCCTGGCCTGTGTATTCTTTCATTTGATGCCACATCACCAATATTAGCTAGCGGCTTTCCGATTATAATGGCATGTGGTAATATATCACATCCATAGTACAATGCGCCAAAGGTTCCCATAGATAATCCTGACATTATAACCTGCGAAGAATTAAAACCTAATTCTTCCATATGCTGGCTTATAATCCTATATATACCCTTCTCATACTCTTCATTGCCCATATAAAAGGCTCCACCTTCAAGTCTTGGCTCTGTTATTAAAAGAAATGGACATCCCATCTTCTTCATCATATAGTAGCCCTCAAAACCTTGCTGTGTTTTGTAACCGGAAAAATATATATTCAAAGGTGGCTTCATATCACCTGGATCAAAGTAATAGAACAATTCCTCTCTGTTAGAGAATACCTCTCTCTTACCTCCCGGCAAAAAGCAGCCATGTCCTCGCCTTGATATTCTGTCATGCAATGCTATAAACTTAAATTTACCGTATCCTTTTGCGCGTATGGATATAAACAAACCACCATTATGTATGCCGTTATCCAAAGTTACCAGCTCATCTAAATCCTTCTCAGAAAACAACCAGCTCTTTAATTCCGTTGCCACCTCTCCTGATTTATAAAGAGTAACCTCCATCTCTAGCTGCACACTGTCATCCTTTTCGTATTCAAGCCATATATCTAGTGCGTTTTCTTTAGCTAAAGGCAGATTGTTTCTTAAATAAATAATCTGTTTATATTCAGCACCGTAATCACCTTCAAGATTGATACTATAATAGCCATCCCATTTAACAGTTCCCTTAAAACCATGAGCCACGGCAAAATTACTAATTCTCATCTTTTCACCATATGGTTTTGCAAAATAATTTTTTGCCTCATTATCAAGAAATCCCTGTATATCAGCTCTTTGTATGGTCTTACCCTTACTGCGGGCGTAGTAAAATCTCATAGAAGCATTAAACTCTACACCCTCAACCACATATAAGGTATAGGCTTTTGTAACTCTTTCTAACAATTCTATCTCGCCATCACTTAAGCTTCTGTCTACAAAAATTAAATCATAGGCTACTTTTGGTGCATTTATGAAATTTTCTGAAAATTCAAGCTCTATATAGTCAGGCACATTATATATCTTATTAAAATCACTTGTGCCCAGCTGCAGCACTCTAATTGCATCCAACAATATCAATAACCTCTTTCCATTTTTCAATCAATACATCTGTTGTATATTTTTTTCCTATCTC
This sequence comes from Lachnospiraceae bacterium, assembly GCA_017440045.1. GTDB lineage: Bacteria > Bacillota > Clostridia > Lachnospirales > Lachnospiraceae > SVEL01. The sequence continues at coordinate 3,923 of JAFSIA010000023.1, read as the reverse complement.
ATATGAGGAAACCATAGCTTCATTCCAGTTTGTCAAACCATCCAGATAGAAGTCAATGAACTCCTTTATCTTTTCTATATCTTTTATAAGAAATCCATTTTTCCCATGCTCTACATATGGCGTCTCTCTGGCTATAATCTGTGGAATTCCGGCACTAAGTCCTGTTATTCTAAGATAAAGCTCCGGATTTTTTCTCATATCTACAATTAATCGCTGTTCTCTAACACATTTGCTTACTGACAATTCGTCAACACATTGCTCTACAAAAAATTTCACAGGTACATTATCAGTCAAATCCAGTTGATTCTCTGCTTTTTTTGTATTGTCAGCCTCTATGGCCCAGCCTGGCTCCATTCCCGCTTTTTTTAGATACATACGGGTTTTAGAAAGCAGCTCTCTCTTTCTATCGTAATTGGCAATTCTGGTAAACAGATGAATACGGGCATTTCTATTTGTAGGAATATACTCTCCCAGAGTTTTTATCAGCTGTTCAAATCTATCCTCATCCATGCCATCTACCGGCACCAGTATCTTTTGAACGTTAAGCTGCTGACTTATACCGAAATCAACTCTCGTATCAAACGGTGTAATATCTGTGATATTATCCATCTCTTTATCAGTACGTCTCTTTAATCTGTTAAGATTATCAATTGAATCCGCAATAATATAATCTGCTTCATCAATCATTCCGAAATCGTCTGTGCGATGCTTTATATCAAATCTTTCGCTATAATATGATAATATAAGCTTTTTATCCTTTAGCTCTCTTTCAAGCATACTCAGATGTAAATCATGCATAGCCACACAAAATATATCCGACTTTTCAACATATGTTAGATATGCTGAAAAAACCTCTGTTATGACCTGTTCAAGGCTGTCATATGTCAACTTTGAAAATGTTTTTATATAATCCTTATCACCATGTTCTATAAGATATGTATTGTTGTTTTGATTGACATCTACATGTCCATCATTATGGAAATATCTGATTTTCCATACACCTTTATCATTAAGGTAGTCCTGATGCACAGGCTTCTCATTTTCATACATTATTGTGCTGGAAACAAAACCTCTGTCATCATATATATTTCTTCTTTGAAGCTTCTCATCTTTATACATATCTACCTGTATAAGATTTCCGTCCTCACCAAACTCTAATCTTGCATACTTTTCTCCGTGTAGCATAGCCAACGCAACGAATGGAGTGTATTCAAACTCGATATCCTCCGGCCAGTTAAGATTATGATAAGAAAACATTGTCATTTTCTTTCTCTTTATCTCCTGTATTCCATCAAAGCATGACCAATATGGTGCATGAAACACGCTCTGCCTATGGAGGAAATGCCTTAAATTGGGCGCAAAACTAAGAAGCATAATCCTAAACGGATATGCCTTGCTTCGCTGAAATAACTGAATATGCTTTACCGTATCATCAAACTCCGTCTGCATACGTCTTCTATACCAATACTGTTCATTTTCGCACCAATTATTTTGTTGGTACCATGCAGGGATAAAATATAACATATTTCCTCCTATATAAATGGCTTGTATGCCTCTAAATCTCTAACTGCTTTATACTCTCTGTACAAATTACACCATAAACCTGTTAACATCATTGACATAGATGGGAACATAACTAAACCATCCTCAATATACCCATAAGTATTCAATATAATTGGAATAATAAGGCATATGGACATAATTGTAGCACTCATAATACTTATTCTATTTATAGTCTGTGATAAGTATTTCTTCGTTTCCTTACCTGCGTGGAGATTTACAATACTGTCACCACTCTTCAAATATTGATCTGTTATATTTGACGGATTGATAAAAACCCTTGAAAAACCAATACTTAATATAAATAAAATGATAATATATGTAACAATACCTAATGGTCTTGTGAGGGACATATTGTCGATACACCACATTAGATTTGAATTGTCTGGAAATATTATATTTAACAGTGCCAATACCAGCTGTGGCAGCATAAAAAATGCTGTAGAAAACATTGCCGGCATAACACCAATTGGATTCATCTTTATAGCTATATAATTCTTGTCAGCATAAATGTTATGTATAGATATACGCTGAACCGGTATTCTTTTTTCTGAATTCTCTAATAAAACCGTTATCACCATTATACATAAGGTGATAATTAATGGTAGCAACAATTTATCTGTATCGTAGCTTGACAGCGTAGTTCTCAAACTATCGATAACATTGACTACGATAAAAACAGTTTGTCCACCTAATCCAAAGCGCTTACTTTTCGATAAAAGCCACATTATAAGCATAGCACCCGTAACCATTTCTACAAATGCTACTATTCTTGCTAACTGTAATTCATCAGGTAAAACTGAAAATTTCAGCTCTGTCATTCTTAAAAAGGCCTGCAACACAGCAATTGCTAATGTTAAACCTATTGTAACTCGTTGCATCTTTTTAGGAGATATCTTTGAACGCTTCTCAGCATTAAAAAATGAAGATACTATCTGAACAATAATATTTGACATCATATATGGCGAAATACCTAAAGCTAATATGGAACACTGAAAAACATCACCACTTATTGCCTGTAATAATACTTCATCAGAAACATTACTTTTATCCATATAAAAAGCAAAATCAATTCCATATAACGGCATACTCCTGCCTATCAAATAAATCAACAAAATAATTGCTGAAAATAATATCTTGTATTTAACTATGCTTTCGCTTTTTTCAGAATGCATAAATTCAACTCCTAATGCTTATTTATAGGAAGAGACGACCACCTCTTTAGAAAGTGGTCGTCTGATTCACTATGATTTTTAACAACTAACTCTCGTTAATCATTATTTTGTATTATCATCTTCTCCATCTGTAACAGATTTGTTCTTCTTCTCACCAGCAAGCTTTCCTGCTACTGCTGCAGCAACTGCTGAAACTGCTGACCAAAGCCACATCTTGTTACCAGCCTTATCACCTGAATCTGTTCCGTTTGCAAATGGAATATCCATATCTACGTCTTCCTCAGGCTCTCCATCGTTTTCGTCATCCTCGATAACGCCTAATGGAACATCCTCTTCTTCCTCGTCACCTGCTATTGTAGGATCCTCAGAAGCTGACTCATCATCTACTCCTGGAGCAAATGGAATATCTATATCTACATCTTCCTCTGCTTCGCTCTCGCTCATGCTGCTACTTGCAGACTCAGATTCGCTTGCACTTGTTGACTCACTTGTGCTTGCTGACTCACTTGCACTTGCCGACTCGCTTGCGCTTGCTGATTCACTTGCACTTGCTGACTCTACCGCACTTGCTGATTCTGAAGCACTTGCTGACTCTACTGCACTTGCTGATTCACTTGCGCTTGCTGATTCTACCGCACTTGCTGATTCTGAAGCACTTGCTGACTCTACTGCACTTGCTGACTCACTTGCGCTTGCTGATTCTACCGCACTTGCTGATTCTGAAGCACTTGCTGACTCTACCGCACTTGCTGACTCACTTGCACTTGCTGACTCTACTGCACTTGCTGACTCACTTGCGCTTGCTGACTCTACTGCACTTGCTGACTCTGAAGCACTTGCTGACTCTACTGCACTTGCTGATTCTGAAGCGCTTGCTGACTCTACTGCACTTGCTGACTCTGAAGCACTTGCTGACTCTACTGCACTTGCTGATTCACTTGCGCTTGCTGATTCTACTGCACTTGCTGATTCACTTGCGCTTGCTGACTCTACTGCACTTGCTGACTCGCTTGCACTTGCTGACTCTACTGCACTTGCTGATTCTGAAGCACTTGCTGACTCTACTGCACTTGCTGACTCACTTGCGCTTGCTGACTCTACTGCACTTGCTGACTCACTTGCACTTGCTGACTCTACTGCACTTGCTGACTCACTTGCGCTTGCTGACTCTACCGCACTTGCTGACTC
>JAFSIA010000022.1 GCA_017440045.1 Lachnospiraceae bacterium | reverse complement strand
GTAAAACATTTTAAAGGAATAAAGGTAAAGGAGATTAAAACTATGGGAATTTATGAAGAGTTAATCGCAAGAGGATTAATTGCACAGGTAACAAATGAAGATGAAATCAGAAAGATGGTAAACGAGGGAAAGGCTACATTTTATATTGGCTTTGACCCAACAGCAGACAGTCTTCACGTAGGTCACTTTATGGCACTTTGCCTTATGAAGAGACTTCAGATGGCTGGCAACAAGCCAATTGTACTTATTGGTGGTGGTACAGCTCAGATTGGTGACCCATCAGGTAGAACTGATATGCTTCAGATGATGACAACAGAGACAATCAATCATAACGAAGACTGCTTTAAGAAGCAGATGAGCCGTTTTATAGATTTTTCTGAGGATAAGGCTATCCTTGTAAACAATGCAGACTGGCTTATGAGCTTAAATTACATTGATGTGTTAAGAGAGGTTGGACCACATTTCTCTGTAAACAGAATGCTTTCAGCTGAGTGTTACAAGCAGCGTATGGAGAAGGGCTTAAGCTTCCTTGAGTTCAACTACATGATTATGCAGAGCTACGATTTCTATATGTTATTCCAGAAATATGGATGTAATATGCAGTTTGGTGGAGATGACCAGTGGAGCAATATGCTTGGTGGTACAGAACTTATCAGAAGAAAGCTTGGTAAGGATGCTCACGCTATGACAATTACACTTCTTCTTAACTCAGAGGGTAAGAAGATGGGTAAGACACAGTCAGGTGCTGTATGGCTTGACAGAGAAAAGACTACACCATACGAGTTCTACCAGTACTGGAGAAATGTTGCAGATGCAGACGTTCTTAAGTGTATCAGAATGCTTACATTCCTTCCTCTTGAACAGATTGAAGAGATGGATAAGTGGGAAGGCAGCCAGCTTAATCAGGCTAAGGAGATTCTCGCATTTGAGCTTACAAAGCTTGTTCACGGTGAGGAGGATGCTACTAAGGCTCAGGAGCAGGCAAGATCACTTTTTGGAGCAGGTAGCGGTGACAATGCACCAACAGCTACAGTTGCAGCATCAGACCTTACAGATGGTACATTAGACATTATCTCAGCCCTCGTAGCAGCAGAGATGGTAGCATCTCGTGGCGAAGGCAGAAGAGCTATCGAGCAGGGTGGCGTAAGTGTTGATGGTGAAAAGGTTACAGATGTAAAGGCTGTTCTTACAGAGGAGCAGTTAAAGGATGGCGTTCTCTTAAAGAAGGGAAAGAAGTCATTTAAGAAGGTTGTTCTTGGATAATTTATTAGAATTAAATGGACGGGCAGGAGGTACAATATGAAAAAGGTATTAATCGTTGTAGATATGCAAAAAGACTTCGTAGATGGCTCCCTTGGTACTGCTGAGGCAGTACAGATAGTCGACAGAGTGGTTGAGAAGATTGATAGCTTTGATGGCGATATTATTGCCACATACGACACTCATTTTGAGAATTATATGGAAACCAGTGAGGGAAAGATGCTTCCTGTTGTCCATTGTGTAAAGGGTACAGAGGGTTGGCAGCTTGATAAGAGAGTTCAGGCAGCATTAAATGGCAGAGGATATACGGCCATAGAAAAACTTACATTTGGCTCAGTTGATTTGCCAAACAAGTTAAGAGAGTATTATGATGTCAATGATTTGAGTATTGAGCTTATAGGTCTTTGTACTGATATATGTGTAGTTTCAAATGCACTTATTTTAAAAGCAAATTTTCCTGAGATAGATATAACAGTTGATACAGCTTGCTGTGCAGGAGTAACGCCTGATAAGCATAATGCAGCGCTAGAGGTTATGAAATCTTGTCAGATTAATGTTATCTAATATTGTCTTAAGATATAAAAGATGCTTCTTATAGAGATGGAGGAAACAATGAGCAATCAGTTTGAACGCACCGAGCTTTTAATAGGTGAGGAAGCTGTTAAAAAACTTAATGAATCCAATGTGCTTATCTTTGGCGTAGGCGGTGTAGGCGGATATGTGGCTGAAGCTCTAGTAAGAAGTGGTGTTGGAAATATTACCATAGTTGATAAGGATACAGTTTCCGTATCTAATATTAACAGACAGATAATAGCACTTCATTCCACGGTGGGAAGAGATAAAGTAGATGTCTTAAAAGAGAGAATGCTGGATATCAATCCAAAAGCCAAAATAGAGGCTAAAAAGTGCTTTTTTCTCCCAGAGAATGCCCATGAATTTGATTTCTCAAAGTATGATTATGTGGTGGATGCTGTAGATACAGTCACAGCTAAAATTCAGATAATAATGCAGGCTAAGGATGCAGAAGTGCCGGTTATATCTGCCATGGGTGCAGGAAATAAGGTGTGTCCTGAAATGTTTCAGGTTGCAGACATATATAAGACAGAAATGTGTCCACTGGCAAAGGTTATGCGCAGGGAATTAAAAAAGAGAGGCGTAAAAAAGCTTAAGGTTGTATATTCAAAGGAAGAGCCTGTATATAAGGGAGATATTCCGGGAAGTATAGCATTTTCGCCATCTGTAGCAGGTCTTATAATAGCATCTGAGGTGGTAAAGGATTTGTGTAAAACCTTAAGAAATAATTAAGAATTATATTAACTTTTTCATAAGAATTATCTTGTATATTTAAATCACCCGATAGCAAACGGGTGATTTTATATGTCCTAATCAAAGTTTATTGCAACTTTGATGAACCTACAAAAGAGGGGAGTAAAAAAATGGATGCAGGTTACAAAGCAAATGTATTAGTGGTTGATGACGATAGAGATATCGTAAAGGCAATCTCGACATTGTTGGAGAGAGAAGGCTATAACATATTTAAGGCATATGATGGAATGCAGGCCTTGGAGGTTATTGCAGAGAAAGACATACAGCTGTTGCTTATTGATGTCATGATGCCTAATATGGATGGTCTTTCAGCTATTATGAGAATTCGTCAAAATAAGAACATACCTATTATAGTGTTGTCTGCTAAGACAGAGGATACGGATAAGGTAATGGGTCTTAGTGTGGGCGCTGATGATTATATTGCTAAGCCTTACAATCCTATGGAGCTTGTGGCGAGGGTTAAATCCAGCCTGAGAAGATACCTGCATCTGGGAACATTTAATGGTGACAGCAGTGAGGCGGAAAAGAAGAACGTGATAACAATAGGGGGTCTGCAGCTGTTTCTTGACGACAAGAGGCTGTTAGTGGATGGGGAGAATGTGAAGCTGACAGCCACCGAGTTCAAAATTTTAGAACTCCTAATGAGACATCCGGGTAGAGTTTTCTCGGCAGAGGATATTTACAGCAATGTGTGGAATGAGGATGGATATGCAGTGGAAAATACTGTAATGGTTCATATCAGACACATACGCGAGAAGGTGGAGATAAACCCAAAGGAGCCTAGATATGTTAAAGTAGTGTGGGGACTAGGATACAAGATAGAGGAGGTTATAAAATAATGAAAAAGGTGTTATACAATAAATTTGCTAAACTTATTTATTTGCTTGCAGTGTTTGTGGCTATAGCGGGCATTATGGTAAACATTTTTAAACTGGTACAGTGGGAGAAGGATAGGGAAGAAGCATATGATAAGGAGTATAGTCTTAGACGCGAACATATCTTTGATGATATGGTATATTCAGAAATCGGAGAATACATTGATGAGCTTGTTTCGATTTATGAGAAATATAATATGGAAGGGATTGAAAATCATTGTAATCAGTACTTTGAAGGCTTTAATGTAATTATGGCATCAACCCGTGAAGAAATATATAAAACCCCATGTCTTTATACAGGATTTGAGGAAGATGACTTATCTTGGGTTGCTGATAAGGTGCAGTATGTTAAAAACTTTATTAGATGGGGTGATTTCTATGATGAATCGGAGTATACGCTGTATGCATCTACAGAATTATCTAAGCTAGAATATTCTTATATTATGAATAAATATTCTTATAGCAATATTGATATGGATAAGTATTTACGTCCATCTACCATAGACTATTTGTCAAAAGGAATATTACATATAAAGGTTAATGCAACATGGCAAATATTTTATAACGTAGAATCAAAATTGGATGATGAAGTACGTACATATATAGATGAAGAATATGGAAGTATTGAAGAGCAGTTTATGAATGAGCTTGATACATATATTATATGTGGCACAGTGCTTATTTTAGCTACATTGCTTCTTGTTATATCATGTGGCAGGACACCAAATGGCAACAAAGTATTAAATAAATATGAGACATTTGTAACAGAGTTACATATTATTATGTCTGGAATTGCCATAGCATTAGGTGCATGTGCAGTATCAATATTCTGGGAAATTTATGGAAATTATGCAGACAAGTATGAAACACTTATAGAATGTGCTGTAATAGCGGCAATTCTTGTATGCGTAGTGGCATTCTACTATGAAGTAGGCATACTTATTAAGAAAAGGATTAACAAGAGATTTTTAAGCGACAGCTTTATTGTAAAGCTATTTAGAAAGATTAAAACAAAGATAGTGAATATAAAGAAAACTATCTACAATAAAACTGGTTATGAGGCATTGCCAGAGATAAAGAAGCTTTATACTAAAAAGGTTATTTTAGATATCTTTATGTTTGTTTTTGTAATATTTATTACATTGTTAGGATGCATATTGATAGATTCTGCATATTTATATTCAAGCAATGAGGCTTGGGCATACATTATATTCTTTATTGTTATGGCACTGTTTATATATACATATGTTTCGTTAAGCTTCAAGGAATACAAGCATCTTCGCACATATAATAGAATATGTGAAAACGTGGATTTGGTATACAGTGGACATTATAACAAAGTAGATATATCTGGGGACGAGCAGCATAAAGTGCTAAATCAGATTGCTAATTTGTCTGAGGGATTTGAGAAATCTGTGGCAAAGCAAATAGAGGCAGAGAAGATGCAGGTTGAGTTGGTTGCCAATGTATCACATGATTTAAAGACACCTCTTACATCTATAATCAGTTATGTGGATTTGTTATCAAATGAGGAATTGTCGCCTGTGGCAGCAGATTATGTGAAGATACTTGAGGACAAATCAGCTAGACTTAAAGCTATTGTGGCAGATGTATTCGATTTGGCTAAGGCAACAAGTGGAGAGAAGATATCTACAGAGGAGCTTGATGGAGTGGTTCTGATGAATCAGGTATTGTCTGATATGAGTGACAGAATAGAAGAGACGGGGATGGACTTAAGAGTGAATATTTCTGTAAAAGAAGCACCTATTACCGGAAACGGACAGAAGCTTTATCGCGTATTCCAAAACGTTATCGACAATGCATTGAAGTATTCTATGGAAGGAACACGTATTTACCTTAACGCTGATTATATAGAAAACGAATTTATAGTTACGATAAAGAATGTATCTAAGTATGAAATGGAGTTTACAGAGGAAGAAATATTGTCAAGATTTACAAGAGGAGACAAAGCCAGACATTCAGAGGGAAATGGCCTGGGTCTGTCTATAGCAAAGAGCTTCACAGAGCTTTGTGGTGGAAGCTTTATGGTAAATATTGATGATGATATATTTAAGGTTATTATAAAACTTAAATAAACCTCCACCAGCACAGTTTGGAAGAAACCAGAAGAAAAAGCTAAGGGCGTAAAACCCTTAGCTTTTTTGGTAATTTTATCTCTTCATATATAGTCGAGTACTGTTTTGAGTTAAGTGAATCTATGTAATTTTGCTGATAGTTTATGGTAAAGCCGTTTGATAATAATCTGTCTACAGCCTTATTGTAAGCAACAGCAGCCTCCACATCTGTCTTATATCTTCCTATTATATAATCTCCGTTTACGTGTATTTTGGATACATATATAGGCTGTGAGCCTGGCTTTTCTTCTATACTTACACCATTGTATCTGTTAATGATTTTTATATTTTGATATCTGTAGTCAGTATTGTCATTATTGACAAATATGTAATCCTTGCCCGGTACGGCGAAGTTCTTTATGCCGTATCTATTAAGTATATTTAGCTGCATACCGTAATCAGCAACGAAGAGATGACCGCCTCTTCGCATTATTTTGTGTGTAGAGTAGAAGAATAGGTCGTCAACATCGAATTTTAATGGTGAAAAAGGGTCACCATCTAAGTAGTATTCAAAGTACTTGGGACGAAGATATATTGGGTTTTTAAAATACATACCATTGTCCTTGAAATTAATAAGAACAACCCATTTCTCAAAGGATAGAACCCTTTTCTTCCTATTATAATCTGCGATGGTAATGGCTTTTGGCGAGGAGGTAAGCTGCACGGCCTCCAAATAAGCCTTGTGAGCCAGCTTCTCAGTACTAAAGCTACCCAAACTAATATGTTTACTTTTGTATGTAAAGGACGAGCGATAATATATGCTACCGTCTTTTTTCTTTGCTAAAAATACTCCTGGATACATATTTTTTGCCTCCAAATTTATCTTACAATAGTGATTTTAACACGATTTGTCGAAAATTAGAAGAAAAAAGTTAATAATGGACACTTTAGTGAGAAAAACACTTTATGGTGAATTTTTACAAAAGAGGATGAATATTTTGGGGATTTATGTGAAAAATGACAGAGAGGGGACTTTAGACTGGTAAAATGTGGATGTAAAATACTCCCAAAATTCAACAGGTAGTGTTGACCTTGGTTTGTCGATACAATATAATGTGGCTGTGTTAATCCCAAAGGCAAGGGTCTAAAGTCGGAAGAGGAAAAAGATACATAAATATGCTTCCGATTAGGAAAGGAGAACGAGATGGATTACATTAAACATTTTAGTAACTTTAAGGGTATTATTGGTGTGACAGCAGCTGTATTATCAGCAGGTGCTATTATAACAATGACAGCAAGCAATCAAGTACAGGGACAGGATGTTGTTAAAACAGTAGAAGAGTCATCTAGCGATGACGGAAGTGCCCCCGGGCAAAGCTTAACTGTAACTGATATAAACATTACATTGTCACAATCAGCAACATTACCATACGGTATTGAAAGTGAGCTGAAAAGTGAAGAGAGTACATTCCTTGCAGGCAGTGATACGATTACTTCTGAGATTGAGGAAGAAGTGATAGTTGTAGAAAAGGAAACAGAAGCTGAGACAGAGGCTGAAACTGAGGAGCCTACAGCGTCATCACAGTCAAATGAGAGTGTACATGTGGCAGGTTCTGAGTATGTATATGAGGTGACTGACGAAGAGTATAAGATACTTTGTACTATCGTAGAAGCGGAAGCCGGTGACCAGGATGACATAGGAAGAATACTAGTAGCTAATGTTATTTTAAACAGAGTATATTCTGATAGTTTCCAGGATTCAATTGAGGAAGTTGTTTTCGCAAAAAGCGGAAAGACATATCAGTTTTCACCAACTAGACCAGGTGGAAGATACTACACAGTAACACCGGATGAATTGACTATCCAGTGTGTAGAGAGAGCACTTAAGGGTGAGGATTACTCGCAGGGAGCTGTATATTTCTGCATGAAGACATCACCTGACAGCTGGTTTAACAGATGTTTAACATTCCTTTTTAAACATGGAGACCATTACTTTTATAAATAAAAAATATGTTTTAAGTGTTATATCCAGATGGCAAACCTGTCATCTGGATTTTTTGAATTTTACCTTGATATGGCAGAAATGTTGTGTTATAGTAAACGCGGGTTTAAACTAAGTTCATATACGAAAGGATGGTTTATCATGAATTTAATGTACAAGAGTACAAGAAGTAATGAGACAGTTACAGCTTCACAGGCGATTTTAAAGGGTCTTGCAAGTGATGGAGGTTTATTTGTTCCAGTTGCATTACCAAAGCTTAGTGTAGATATAGATGAATTAAAGGGTATGTCATACCAGGAAGTAGCATACATAGTAATGAAGGAGTTCCTTACAGATTTCACAGAGGAGGAGCTTAAGAATTGTATTAATAAGGCATATGATTCAAAGTTTGATACAGAGGAGATTGCTCCTATAGTAAAGGCTGACGGTGCTTACTACTTAGAGCTTTTCCATGGTGCAACTATCGCATTTAAGGATATGGCACTTTCAATCTTACCACATCTTCTTACCACTTCAGCTAAGAAGAACAATGTTAAGAATGAGATAGTTATCCTCACTGCAACATCAGGTGATACAGGAAAGGCTGCTCTTGCAGGCTTCGCTGATGTAGAGAATACACGTATCGTTGTATTTTATCCAAAGGGAGGCGTTAGTCCAATCCAGGAGAAGCAGATGGTAACACAGAAGGGTGCTAACACACACGTGGTTGGAATCAAGGGCAACTTTGATCAGGCTCAAAGTGGAGTTAAGGCAATCTTTGGAAACAAGGAGCTTGAGAAGGAGCTTGATGCAGCTGGCTTCCAGTTCTCTTCAGCTAACTCAATCAACATTGGCCGTCTCGTACCACAGGTTGTATATTATGTATATGCTTACGCAAAGCTTTTAGCAGAGGGTGAGATTGTAAAGGGCGAGAAAATTAACGTTGTAGTGCCAACAGGTAACTTTGGAAATATTCTTGCTGCATACTATGCAAAGAACATGGGTCTTCCAATTGATAAGCTTATCTGTGCATCAAATGACAACAAGGTACTTTATGACTTCTTTGAGACAGGAAGCTACGATAAGAATAGAGAATTCATTCTCACAAATTCACCATCTATGGATATCTTGATCTCAAGCAACCTTGAGAGACTTATCTATAAGATTGCAGGTTGTGATGATGCTAAGAATAAGGAGCTTATGACAGCACTTACTACAGCTGGAAAGTATGATATTACAGCTGATATGAAGGCTGAGCTTAAGGATTTCTACGGAAATTATGCAACTGAAGCTGAGACAGCTGAGGTTATTAAGGCTATATACGAAAACACAGGATATGTGATTGATACACATACAGCTGTTGCCGCTAAGGTTTATAAGAAGTACAAGGAAGCAACAAAAGATGAGACAAAGTCTATTATTGCTTCAACAGCAAGCCCATTTAAGTTTACAAGAAGCGTAATGAACGCTATCGACAGCAAGTATGATGCTATGGGTGATTTCGAGCTTGTAGATGAGCTTTCTAAGATTGGAAACGTAGCAGTTCCAAATGCAATCGAAGAGATTAGAACAGCTCCAGTACTTCACGATACAGTAGTAGAAGTAGATGAAATGACAGATGCAGTAAAGAAATTCTTAGGAATGTAAATTGCAGGTTGTGTAACTAAAGGCTTCCGACACTGGGAGTATTGTATAAAAATAAGAGCTACAAGGAATTAAATTTTTATTCTAGCGTTCCGTCAAATAGATTATCTAAGAACCTTGCACGTTACTTTATTTGCAGGGTTCGTGATCGGCGCTTACATGCCCTCCGTGGCATGGGCGCGCCTTTTGCCAACGTCCTGTTGGCAAATCACTACTCCTTTATGGGGCAAGTTTCTAAGATAATCTAATTTTCCTACACATGAATAAAAATTTAACCCCCTGTAGCTCTTATTATATATGCAGTTGTGCTTCACAGTGTCGGAAGCCTTATTTACGCTGTGCCCGCCGAAAACGTATATTCAGCATTATAAACATTTGTGTCGTAAATCTTTATATAGAAAAGGGTGCGTGGGTATTAATTTTTATTCATGTGGAGAATATGTAGAGTTTCTTAGTGTTTTGTCTATAAACTGCAATTTAAATATAGGTATTGACAAAGGGAGTGGTAAGGGTGTAAGTTATTAATTAGGAAACTAATTAGATGACTAAACTAGGAGGTATTATGAAAAAAAGATTTTTATGTGCTATTATTATGGCAACGGCATGGTTAGTAGGTTGCAGTGGCGGTGAATCAGCAGAAACTAAGGAGGAGACAACTATGAATTCTAATGAAAATAAGACATATGAGGTAAAGGTAGAGGAGCTCATAATTAAAAGTGAAGATAAAGAGATTTATGGTAAAATATATATGCCTGATGAAGAGGGGGAATATCCGGCTGTTATTTTAAGTCATGGATATAATGGATGTAATGCAGACTTTGTAAATGAGTGTAAATATTATGCCCAGAATGGTTTCATAGCTTATGCATATGATTTTAGCGGTGGTTCTACTCGCTCCAAGAGTGTTGGCAAGTCAACTGATATGACAATATTTACTGAGAAGGAGGACCTTTTAACAGTATTTAACTATATAAAGGAAATGGATAATGTAGATAAAGACAGAATATTCTTGTTTGGAGGAAGTCAAGGTGGCTTGGTTACTACTTTGGCAGCTGAGGAATGTAAGGATATGGTTAAGGGTATGATTCTTTATTATCCGGCATTAAATGTGCCAGATGATTGGAGAAGAAATTATGCTTCAGAGGAAGATATTCCTGAGTCAGTAGATTTCTGGGGATTGAAGCTGGGCAAAGGCTTTTTTATGGCTATAAGAGAGTTTTACACATTTGATAATATTGGTGAATTTGATAAAGAGGTATTGATTATTCATGGTGACAAGGATGCTATTGTTCCTTTGAGTTATTCAGAGAGAGCCAAGGAGCATTATAATAGCGCTGAGCTTGTTGTATTGCCAGGAGAGGGACATGGTTTTACACCAGCTGGAGGCAAGAAGGCAATGGAGCTTGTATTGGATTTTATGAAAAAGCATTAATTTGTAAGTGAGGCTGATTATATGGTTAGTGATAAATTATTTTTGGCATTGTTAGGAGCGTCATCAGCTCATGCAGAGGCGAGCAGACAGGCTTTTGCGTCCTTGGGGCTTACCGAAGGACAACCTAAGATATTGTATATTTTAAATCGTCAGGATGGACAGGTGCAGAAGGATTTGGCTAATGTATGCGGAATAAGACAGTCCACATTGACAGTCTTGCTGGCAAAAATGGAAGAGAATAATTACATATATAGAGAAGTATGTTATGTATCAGGTGGAAAGCGTGCGTATAAAATATTTCTGACAGATGTAGGAAGAGAAAAGGCAAAAAAGCTTGATGAGGTTGTAGAACAGCTGGAGGAGCAAGGCTTTGCAGGTTTTTCAAAAGAGGATAGAAAAAAATTGTTGATGATGCTGTCAAACGTAGAAAAAAATATGAAGCAATAACAAAAATATAATCATAAAAGTGGTAGATAGATTCAAAAATGAGGGATGATATCTTAATAAAGTGCATGAAATTTGCACATAGAGGCAACATAAAGAGTCTGCTATAAAAAAGATTATTCAAGATGGTATCACATAACTGTCACATACATTTGATAAGATACATTTAATTAGATAAATATGATAAAATATATTAAAGAAATTATCAGAAAGAAGTAATATTAATAGAGTATCTATAAACAAAGTATTTATAAAACAGAAAGGATGCACATATGAAAAAAATCTTAGTTGTAGATGATGAAGAGAAGATTCGTCTCATCATAAAAAAGTATGCTGAATTTGAGGGATATGAGATTGATGAGGCAGCTGACGGTATGGAAGCTATACAGATGTGTAAGGCTTCTGATTATGATTTGATAATTATGGATGTTATGATGCCTGAGTTAGACGGTTTCTCTGCGTGTAAGGAGATTAGGAAGCATAAGGATATACCGGTTATTATGTTGTCTGCAAGAGGTGAAGAATATGATAAAATCCATGGCTTTGAGTCAGGAGTGGATGATTATGTTGTTAAGCCTTTTTCACCTAAAGAGCTTATGATGCGTGTCAATGTGGTTGTGTCCAGACATAGTGCATTAAAGGAACACGTTGCACAAGGGCCAGACCATGATGTGTTTACTGCGGAGGGCTTGGTTGTTGATTTCACAAGTCGTTTGGTAACTGTTGATGGTGTAGCTGCATCTATGACTCCAAAGGAATATGACCTTTTGTTTTATATGATTCGTAATAAAAATATAGCCCTTACAAGAGAGCGCCTTATAACAGAGGTATGGGGCTATGACTACTTTGGTGATGACAGAACGCTTGATACACATATAAAATTGCTTAGAGGAAATTTAGGTCCATATAGGAAATTTCTTGTTACATTGAGAGGAATGGGGTACCGCTTTGAAGCGTAGAATCATTGAGGCAATTGATAGACACTTTCATACAAAGTGTCTATTTTTGTTTTGAGTGATTTAATTGACGAAATTTATTATGTTGTGTATAATAGGAGTGTTGCTAATAAATAGTGGAGGTATCTGCTTTGAAACAGAGAAAAACACTGAATACAAGATATGAAATTCTACAATGTGCAACAAAGCTTTTCTTGGAAAAAGGATATACGGAGGCGTATGTTACTACCATAGCAAATACATTACAGATAAGTACGGGTAACCTTACTTTTTGGTTCCCTACCAAAGAACACATTCTTGCAGAACTGATAAATGAACTATGTGTGTTTCAGGAACGGATGGATGAAAAAGAATCAGAGGAAGATTATTCTTTGATTACATCATATCTGTTTGAACTTG